>JADFPU010000241.1 GCA_022562175.1 Pseudomonadota bacterium
GGTCGGTGGATAAGAATTATAGATGATGTTATAACTCTATTAATGTTTGGCGCTAAAGGTGACGGGGTTACGGATGATTCTACGGCTATACAAGCTGTAATGGATAGTAGTGAAAGCAGCATTTACGCGCCCGCTGGAACATACAGCATGGGTTGGCAATTTTCGAAGAATACTTCGGGCAAACCCCAAGCGGCTGTTGGCCGTCAGAAGGTGGCATCAGTTCTGCGGCTCTGCAACTATTCGCCGAGGCTGGTTTTCGCTGGGCGGCAACCGGTGAGAATGTGCTGCGAAACAGCATCATGGCATCATCTGCACAAGGCGATGATGCTGCCTGCATCTATACTGCTTTTAGCGTGCCAGACTCTGATCTGCGACTGTTTGCCCGTGACGATACCTTGTCAGACCTGATAGCGTTTACCTATGGGGATTGGCATGCCGATGATGCCGTCGCTGATCTGATACAACGACTTGAAAATATCGCTGCAGCACAGCATGCTGAAGACAGTGCCATCGTCTCGATCATCATGGACGGGGAAAACGCCTGGCAGTACTACCCGGAGAACGGCTACTATTTTCTATCCGCATTATATAAGCGTTTGGCAGAACACCCTCAGATACAGTTAAGCACCTATCGGGAACTGCTGGACAGCCAGCCGGTAAAGCTCGACAAGATAGTCGCCGGTAGTTGGGTGTTCGGCACCTTCTCCACCTGGATCGGCGATGTAGACAAGAATCGCGCCTGGGACATCCTTGGTGATGTGAAACGCGTTTATGACGAGGTTTGCGCCAATACAGAAATAGACCCGTCAATGCAGATCAAGATTGATGAGCAACTCGCGGCCTGTGAAGGATCAGATTGGTTCTGGTGGTTTGGTGACTACAACCCGGCAGAGACGGTGAGTGACTTCGAGCAACTGTTCCGCATTCATATCGTCAACCTGTATCACATGCTTGGTCAGGAACCACCCCAATACCTGTCGCAGACCCTGGCCCATGGCTCTGGTTCACCGAAACTCGGTGGCGTTATCCGACCCGGCAAAGCTAATTATTCCACATAAACTCATCGTAATGCTTGATTCAATGGAAAAGAAACATGAGCAGGAAGCAGACTAATAAATATTTTCGCGAGCGTCGAGCAGGGGTCTTGTTACATCCTACCTCGCTACCATCGACAGACACCGATGGTGCTCTGGGTGACAGTGCCAGCCTGTTTATGAATTTTCTCACTGACGCAGGTTTCAGTATCTGGCAGATGCTACCCGTCAATGCCCCCGATGAATACGGCTCACCTTATAAGAGTCCATCTGTCTATGCAGGAGACCCACAACTCATTAGTCTACAAAGACTATTTGCTTGTCATTGGATGCAAGGCGCTCGACCAGAGCAGCACGAAGATCCGTTTGCCTATGCCCACAAATGTTTTAAGCAATATGCCACGGATGCTGAACAGTCAGACTATCAATCGTTTAAACGCGAACATGCATACTGGCTGGATGACTATGTACTCTACTGTACAATAAAACAGTTATATGATGACAAATCCTGGTGGGATTGGCCGGAAAGTTTACGCCACCGCGATACAACAACACTGGATTCATTCCGGAAAAACAACTCTGCAACGTTGGATTATTATTTCTTCGAGCAATATATCTTCTTCAGTCAATGGCATGCGTTGCGTAAACAGGCACATGACAAGGGCATATTATTGCTCGGCGATATGCCACTCTTTGCCGCTCATGACAGTGTTGCTGTATGGGCTCATCCTGATTTCTTTCAGCTCGACCATAATAGTCAACCAACATTCGTAGCGGGTGTGCCACCGGATTATTTTTCAGCCACCGGACAACGCTGGGGTAATCCAGTGTATAACTGGCACAATCTCGCAAAAGATGGCTTTACCTGGTGGATAGAACGTCTACGGACGCAACTTGAATTATTCGATATGGTGCGTATTGATCACTTCCGCGGGCTGGTCGCACATTGGCAGATCCCGGCAGACTGCCCAACGGCGGAAAATGGTGAATGGATAAACGTGCCCGGACGCGAATTATGTCAGGCCTTCAAAGATGAATTTGGTGAACTTCCGCTGATTGCCGAAGACCTGGGCAGTATCACGCCAGAGGTACTGGCATTACGGGACGATTTCTGTCTGCCCGGTATGAAGGTATTGCAATTTGCATTTGACAGCGATACCAACAACCCTTACCTGCCCCACAACCATGATCTGTACAGTGTGGTTTATACCGGCACACACGACAACAATACAATACTGGGCTGGTTTTATAATCTGGATGATGTACAACAACAGCGTGTCTACGACGCCCTGCGTAACCCTGACGACGCCATGCCATGGCCATTGATCCACACAGCACTTGAGTCAATCTGTCCGATAGCCATCCTGCCCATGCAGGATGTGCTTGGGCTGGATGGATCACACCGCATGAATACCCCCGGTACAGTGGAAGGTAACTGGCGCTGGAAATTTGAATGGGAAGGGGTATCGCCTGATTTAGTAACGAAGTTCAGGCATCTGAACGGGTTGTATGGCAGATGTTAAAAGAGTCTTAAAGCAGTTTATTATGCCTACTTTCAGTGATACCGATTACAAAAAATATCTGCTACCCAGGCGACTCATTTTTTTTGATCTGGACGGCACAATCATTCCGTCAACCAGTGCAAGCGGCCGCCGTGTCGCTATCGCCTTATCCACGTATGGACAGATCAGAGACTTTGCACAATCCAGCCTCGGGCTGGATTGCCTGCCACAGGTTTGTGACAAAGAGCAATGTAGCGAATGGTATCGCCAATACGGCGGGGCGCAGGGCCTGATCAAGCAAATTCTCTGTGGTACAGCATTAAATGAAGACATTAAAGATTGCCTAAGTTATTATTTTACCGGTTTATTTAACAGGCGGTTGACCGAATATCACGAGGTTGATCTGCAATACGATTGGGTGCCGGCAGCGCATATGGAATTTTTACTAACGCTCGCTGAGCAGGCATTCATGCTGCTGGTTTCATATCGCTACCAGACACAGTTCGACTTTTTAACCTCGTTGGAAACGCTAGGCTTAACCAAGGCAGGGTTATTCGGGCCAAACAATGCCTTTGCAGTCGGTGGACCAAGCTCATCGTCTGATGGTTCCAAATCACGCTTCGTCGGCAGTATGTGGAGCCACGAAATCCGCGCACAACGTCGATTAGTCTCTAATATAGGCAAAACCTTTCCACCTATTGTGGTCGGCGACTCGGTACGCGACCTACATTTCGCGGTAGATATCGGTGGTATATTTTTTGGTGTATACCAAACCGGCGAAGACTCCCAGGAGACTTTGTTAGCAGAAATCAAACACCTGGAGAACAGCCTGAATACCCGCTCCAGGGTCTTCCCTTCATTGAGTGACGAGCCCTTACAGCGCAGGCTGATTGAGGAATGTGAAGCCTATAGAGAGGCAGTCAAGACTCTCAAGGCCTAAATTAAATATTCAGCATTAGTGTGTGCTTTTAAGAACTGTTTGTCATACCGGGCTCGACTACATGGACCTCGGTACCCCCTTGTGGGGTGTGTAGGCGGTAGAGCGACGCAGGAACACTTACAGGACGTAAGTGGTTGAAAACGTCTGGAACAAGTTTTCCAGCCAAAGCCGAGA
>JADFPU010000052.1 GCA_022562175.1 Pseudomonadota bacterium
CGGCATCGACAGCACCATACATTGAATCGATAAGTTTGATTTAATTCCTTCTGACATCAGTGTTTCCAAGCTTGATGATAATTTGTTGTATATATGTCGCAATGCAGTAATTGCAAACTAATGGAACATTAGTGTTTTTTTCGCATAAATTATTTAAAATGACCAGGATCGAACCACAAAGAGACATTAAATTGCTATGGAACAAAATAAAATACAATATATTTGGGGTATGCTAAGACTGGCGTTGGGCTGGATTTTCTTTTGGGCTTTTATTGACAAGTTATTTGGGCTTGGTTTTGCCACCGCACCAGAAAAGGCCTGGATTGCGGGCGGCTCACCAACATCAGGGTTTCTAAATTATGCTAGCAAAGGTCCTTTTACTGAATTTTATCAAGACCTGGCTGGGAACCCGGTGGTGGACATGCTTTTTATGTCAGGACTTTTGCTAGTGGGGTTGGCGCTGTTGTTTGGTATTGGTGTCAGGATAGCAGGTTATTCAGGCGCGTTTATAACACTATTGATATTCAGCGCAGGCTTTTTACCTCCAAAAAACAATCCTTTAATTGACCATCACATTATTTACGCAATTCTTTTTCTAAGTTTTTCGCTGACAAAATCAGGTCACTGTCTTGGTTTGGGCAAGCGCTGGTCTGAGACAAAGCTGGTTAAAAAATATCCCTTCCTGGAATAACTACCTATCTGAAAGGAAATTCGCCATGTTGCCGGCTGGCTAATGGGCGATCCCGGTTTACAGTACAAGTCCAAGTATTCATGAGTTGATCGGCGGCGGATAATCCCGAAATCGGTCGAGCGGGTTATAGTAAGGGAAACAAGTGAATGGACAGTCGTAATCACTCCCTGCCTGATCGTCTACCGTGTCCGTAATAACAAGCTTTAAATTCTCCGGGTCTGCTATACGAAACAGAACTGGCAGGAACAGGATAGAGTTTGATTGTGTGGGCGATGTTCATGGATAAATGAGTGTCGCGGTGATATGGATATCAACGACGCCTGAAACTATGTAGGTGGTAGAGTAATGCACGTCTAAATGGATTTAGAAGGCTGGGCGAAGCAGGAAGCTAGAGCCGAACAGCATTTACCGGGCGACCGAACAACTGCGGAAGGGCGGATGTGCGAGGGGGGTGGATGAGTTTCTTATAGATTCGTTTGCTTGCCTTGCGGGGGGTAATGTAGTTAATTATTAAATATTTGTTGTTAGATGCCGATATAGATAAGTGGACTCCATATCATGATTCAGTATTAAAGGGTCGCTAGAATATTTCGAGGTACCGTCGTGGAATCAATTAATATCAACAGAACTCATCAGACAACATCTATCAAGCATAATTTAGAATCTACTAAAGTCGATACGATAAATACTGCATCTAAAAGCGAATCAGATTCAGTAACGATGATATTCAGAGATTACCAGTCTCCTCAACAGATACTTAATCAGAAAATAATTGCTTCCCTGAATGGAGAAATTATTGCAGTCGGAGGAGCGGAAATTGAAAGCCTTGACCGTAATGATTTTACTCCAAGAAAAGTTGCAGAAAGAATACTGAGCTTCATTGAAAGCGCGCTATCGCAACTGGCTGATGGAAATGACAAGAAAAGACAGGATTTGCTCGAACAAGCGAGAGGAGGTGTTGAAAGTGGATCACGAGATGTTCGTGAAATATTATTCGGACTTGGTGTGTTACTGGGAGAAATTGAAACAGATATCAATCAAACCTATGATTTTATAATGGATGGTCTGGATGCATTATTAGAAGATTAAAGGTTTATATATTTTACATAATTCAGCATATTCACGGTACTGCTTAAGGTTATTTTAATAGTTTAACTTGCTTCACAAAGTCGAGTAAGCGTAACGAGCGGCTGATTAATCATGCAGATATTAGTTTCTATGATTATCATTCTGCAAAGAAATTATAGAGCCAGGCGAAGATGGCGGCGCCGATGCCTGCATCGAGTACGCCATACAATGAACCGATAATGGCGCTGTATATTCCTGTGCCTGGATGATAACCGGGATAGATCGAGCCTATGACTTCCAGAAAATCTACAGCATAGCCAGGAACGATAATATTGGTGATGCCGACGATTAACAATGCAAACCCCCAGATGATTGCTGCGCTTAGTGCCAGTGCTTTTATTGATAATTTCATAACTAATCTCCCGTGTGTATTGATTGGATAAGGGACGTTGTCATTAATTGGTTACTGTATTTTATTTGTCTTGCTCGTCAATTATTTCACCCTCAATGAGGTTGCCCTGTTTTTCCTGAGCTTTTTCTTTCTTCCAGTTGGCCAGAATGATGGTTAACAGGCCAAGGATGATCTCGTCTATCAACGGTATCATGTCAGGAACGAACAGATCGATGACAAATAAACCTGTTACCAGGAAAAACAGGTATTTAAATTTAAGTTGATTGGCAAATGCTAAAAACACACCGTTGAGCGATGTGGGACTCATGGCTGGATTATTTCTGCTGCTGAACCGTAACGGCTAAAAGGTTTATAAAAATCTTTGGAGTTAATTTATACATAAACCTGGTGTTTTCTCGGTGCAGTAGTATGTTAATATTTTTAGCCAAAGAGTTCTTTCATGTCATCAAATTTTGCATCGATAACGTGAACATTAGTATAGCCCATCTCTTGTAGTCTTGCGGCCGACATAGAGGCACGACCGCCAGAGCCGCAATGGACAAAGATCATATTATCTGGCTCGGGGCAGAAATCCGTTATTTTCATTTCGAGTAAGCCGCGTGGGACGTTGATTGAGTCGTTAAGTTTGGATTCACTTGCTTCGCCGGGTTCGCGCACATCAATGATTACTGCGTTATCTGATTTGTCATATAATGCCTTGGCCTCTGTTAGTGTAAGACAATTGCATTGTGATTTGGCTTCGGTAATAAATTCACTGACGGGTTTGATCATAATGTTTGCCCTCATATTTATATTCTTAATATACACTCTGAAGCTGTGAATTGGTATAGATTTACATTGGCGAATATTTAATTGCAGTAATAAAATAAACTCGTTGCTTTGCTGCTGTCCTGACAATAACCTCGTCGCCGGTGACCTTGCCTAGCAAGCCTTTGCTCATGGGTGAATCGATACTGATATAGTTTCCCTTGTGGTCAATTTCATCCGGACCGATGATGCGGTAGGTGGTGTTGATGCCTTCTTCATCTTCGACAGTGACCGTTGCGCCGAAGTAGATTCGTTTTTTGTCACCGACTTCTGTGACGATTTTTAATTCCGGCAAGCGTTTTTGCAGATAGCGAATTCGTCTGTCTATTTCGCGTAGTTCCTTTTTGCGGTAGATATATTCTGCATTCTCAGAACGATCACCTTCCGCCGCCGCAGCGGCCAGAGCACTGGTGACGTGCTTGCGGCGTTTCCAGATAGCCTTTAGTTCTTGTTCTAGATGCGTATATCCTTGCGCAGTAATATAGGGAGAAGATTTTGCTTGAGGTGATTTCCAGCGTCCCATTTCAGTACAGTTGATGTCAGTTGTTGCTAGAGATCATGCTTAATGACTAGAGTAGGTATTATATCGACTGTCATGGTATTCAGCAAAGGAGAATGCGTGGTAGCTGTCCAGCCACTCATTCTGGTAATGGCCTCTATCTTCTGCACGTCGAATATTAAGCATAGCTGTGTCTTGATTAAACCGGTTTGTAGCCGGCATCAGTGCCAGCCAGTCCCAGATCTGTAAAGGGATGTTTGTCTGTCAGTATCAGTGCTGTCATTTTTCATGTCAATTGATGTAAATCTGAGCGCATTTGAATACCTGACTAAGACTGTCTTAATCTTGAACAGAAGCCTTAATTGTCAATGAAAGTTATTCAGGGCTCTGGGCAAGGCAAATAGGCACAGCAACTCAACAGGTGTTTTGAGGACAAATCCAGTGAAATTATTATCGGATAAATAGACATTGCGTACTCAGCGGGAGATGGCCATAATGCGGACTTTTTTCACGGTGTAATTTAATCATATGTGGTTTAAAAACCTTCGTATTTACAGACTCACAAAATCATTTGATTTTTCGACTGAAACTCTGGAAGCGGCGCTGGCACAACATAGCTATACGCCGTGCGGCAGTATGGACTTTTCACAATATGGCTGGATACCTCCACTAAGGCAGCACAGCGAGCTCTATACTCATGGCTGTAACGGCTATATCATGATCTGTGCCCGTAAGCAGGAAAAGATATTACCACCCGCAGCTATCAAGGAGATGGTAGATGAAAAGGTCCTGGAGTTACAAGCCAGGCAGATGCGTAATGTCTATCGTAAAGAACAGCGCAATATTAAAGAAGATGTAATCGTCTCCTTACTGCCCCGTGCTCTTACCCGCTCATCTATTGTATATGCTTATTTCGCGCCAAAGCAGAATTTTCTCATCATCGATACAGCAAGTGCAAATAAGGCGGAAGAGTTTATGGATCATCTTCGTCAAGCACTTGGCAGTTTGCCGGTTGTGCCTTTGTCTTGTCATGGTGATGCCGCTGAAGTAATGACGCGCTGGGTACAACACCAGCCACCGGCAGGTTTCGAACTGGACAGTGAATGTGAATTACGTAACCCTCGTGCAAGTGCCAATATAATTCGATGTAAGAATCAGGAACTCGAAAGTGACGAAGTACTCGGCCACATTAAAGCAGGTAAACGGGTTATTCAGTTAGCAATTAGCTGGCAACAGGCATTACGTTTTATTCTCACCGAGGATTTCGCTATTAAACGTCTGCGTTTTGAAGATATAGTACAGGATCAAGCCGCCAGCGAAGAAGACGACTTTGCGGCCCAGTTCGATCAAGATTTTGCCATAATGTCGTTGCAGTTGAGTCAGTTTCTGGATGAGTTATTGCAAGCTTTTAGCGGTATTGGCAAGGCTTGAGCATTATTATTTTTGCCGGAAAATCAGTAACGGTATGCCGGGTATATTGTTTGCTATCGGAGAATTTAAGTCATGACTGATGACAGATTAATTGAGGTTGAAACAAAGATAGCTTTTCAGGAAGATATGCTCCAGGAGCTTAGTAAATTAGTTCATCAGCAGCAAATGAAGATTGACAGGCTAGAAGAAGCCTGTAAATCTCTGATGGCGCTGTATTCAAGATTGTCAGAGCAACAACCATCAGAAAACATCAGCAATGAAAAACCACCGCATTACTAATATCTGGAATCAATAAGTTATTCTGCTGACATATCTGTAAGAAAAATGAAAAAGTCATTTAATCATGTCAGGCTATACAACTGATTAAAAATCAGGAAATGATCCATGAATGTCGGCAGAAATGATGCATGTCCATCACGAATTCTATCTTGCGCCAGATTCTTTTAGCAGTTCAGCTTCCTTTTCTTCAGGGAAGTTATTACGTAACAACAGGGCATAACTGGAGACTGCATCTTTATTCCCCAGCTGACGCTCTATTCGAATACCTAACCACAGACTTTTAGCTGTATGTCTTGAAAGGTCAACATATCTGTCAAGATATTCATGTGCAGCGTGATGATCGCCCTTGCCGTAACAAATCTCAGACATTTGGATAAGTGTAGTGGGGATGTTTGGGTTTAATGACAAGGCTTTTTCAAAATAACCGACTGCTTCATCAATTTGACTAAATTTGTACGCACAGGTGCCAGCATTTGAGAAAGGAATTTCGGGCGCCTTATAGAACGGATCTCTCGCGGCTTCTAAAAAATATTCAATGGCTTCAATGTCTCTATCCTGCTTGCAGAGGAATTGCCCGTAATTATTGAGAAAGTCCGGGTTGCCGTTATCCAGTTGTATAGATTTCCTGAAATAGATTTCGGCCTGTATAACATCGTCAAGGCGTTGGTATAATAAGCCCAAAACGTTATATGTAGGGGCGTAGTCCGGTTTTACCTGTTTGGTATAGTTCAGTCTTTCCAGGGCCTTTTCATAATTACCCTGTCGCATATATTCAACACCGAGGTCGACGTTGGCAATAGCGATCTTGTCGGGATTCCGGACAGTGTTTACACCACCATCAATGGTCGAATGTGCATAAGAATTTTCAACTGTCCTGGAAACAGTAGAACCAATCATGCCGATAATAGCAACAGAGCTGCATGCAGACGATATTATAAATGAAGCGAATATAAATATTGTAGCTATATATTTCATGTCTTCCTTAATCATACGCTTTTTAAGATCTTCATTGATCGGCGTAAATAATGAGATAGATAAATAGATTATAGATGAGCAGGATGGCGATGTTGATAAAATAGCAGAAACTATCATGACAGAATTGCAGGAAAAACATCCTGAGGAGTGGTTGAAGGCGAAAAGGGCGACTGCAGGCAGTGCTGCAGATTGCTAGAAGTGTATAACTTGCATATAGTGAACAGACTGGAGATTGATTAGTCCAGGCTGCCGGGTTTAATCAATGAGTTGATATATTAACGGCGGTCAGTGCTTCGGTGGGCTCGCTTGCTTCACGTTGTTGTAATTCCCACAGTTTCGCATACAGGCCATTCTTTTTAAGAAGTACATTGTGAGAACCTTGTTCTACAACACAGCCTTTATCCAGCACAACAATATTATCAGCATCTATGATCGTTGACAGGCGGTGCGCTATAGCCAGGGTTGTATTATTGGCAGCTACTTCACGCAAGGCTTCAAGTATAGCCTGTTCGGATGTTGAGTCTAACGATGACGTCGCTTCATCAAATACTATAATGCCCGGGTTTTTGAGTAACATTCTGGCGATTGCTATTCGTTGTTTTTCACCGCCTGATACTTTAAGGCCTCGCTCACCAACCATCGTCTGGTATCCGTCTGGCAGTTGTTTTATAAAATCGTCAAGATGGGCAAGTCGGGCAGCTTCTTTAATATCATCATCACTCGCATCAGGACGGCCATAGGCGATGTTGTAATAGATAGTATTGTTAAATAAAACGGTATCTTGGGGAACTACACCGATAACACTGCGCAAGCTGTTTTGTGTCACATCACGGATATCCTGATTGTTAATGGTGATACGGCCGCTGCTAACGTCGTAGAATCTGAATAATAGACGGGCAATGGTTGTTTTGCCCGCACCGCTTGGGCCAACGACAGCTACTTTCTTGCCGGCAGGAATTTCAAAGCTGACGTCAGTAAGAATTTGCCGGTCACTCTTATAGCTAAAACTTACATTTTCAAACCGTATCATACCGTTGCCGAGCATTAATTGTTCGGCGTTGTCCTTGTCTTTTATGCTGGTTTCTTTATTCAGTAGAGAAAACATATGTTCAATATCAGCCAGCGCGCGTTTGATTTCACGATATACAAAGCCCAAAAAATTAAGTGGAATAAAGAGTTGCATCATAAAGGCGTTAACCAGGACCAAATCGCCAAGTGTCATAGCTCCGGATACCACGTCGTGAGCAGCCATGGTCATGATTACAGTGATCGATCCCGCGACGACAAAGGCCTGACCGAAATTTAAGGTGGCCAGTGATAATCGGTTTTTTGCACGGGCCTTTTCCCAGCCAGCAAGGTTCTGATCATATTGCTGTGCCTCATAATCCTCATTGCAAAAATATTTAACTGTTTCAAAATTAAGCAGGCTATCAATTGCACGAGTATTGGTTTTGTTGTCCATTTCGTTCATCTCACGCACGAAATGTGTACGCCATTCAGTTATTAATATTGAGTAGGCGGCATAAATGCTGACAGCGATTATGATAATTACTGCGTACCATACGTTGTAATTCACCAATAAAATAATGGCGACCAGTGCGATCTCGAGGATAGTTGGCAAGATATTAAACAGCATGAATCTCATCAAAAAGCTGATGCCGGTTGTGCCTCGTTCTATATCACGGGATAATCCACCGGTGCGGCGTGATAGATGAAAATCCAGATCCAGCGTGTGCAGATGCCTGAATAATTTCAGTCCAATTCGGCGCATGGCGCGCTCGGTGACACGGCCAAAGATGGTATCTCGTATTTCTCCGAATAAAATAGTACTCAGTCGTAGAAGACCGTACATCAAAAGGAATAATATCGGCACTGCAATAACCTGCGTCTGAGTTGAGTCCAGTGCATCAACGATGTATTTCATTGCGAACGGAATCACGATATTAGAGAGCTTGGCCAGGATCAGAAAGGCTATAGCCAGCAGTACACGACCTTTGAACTCCATAAAATACGGTATCAGGCTTTTGATGGCTGTCCAGTCGCCTGACCAGGTGTTATTTGTTATGTCGCTATGACCGTGCATTAGATAAGATTAACGGAATATTTATCGTTTATGTTGTTATGGATGAGTCGAGCACCATTATTAATATTCTACTGATTTTCAATTAAATAAAGAACAAGGGATATTTCCCTGAGTGAATATGATGGTATTTTCCTGTATACTTTTCACCAATTAAATCAAACTGTTAGGTGTTATATGTCGGCAAGCCTCAAAAACGATAGACTCATACGGGCCCTGTTACGTCAACCGGTCGACCAGACACCGGTTTGGATCATGCGCCAAGCTGGCCGTTATCTGCCGGAATACCGTCAAGTCAGACAGCGGGCCGGTGATTTTATGACCCTGTGCAAGACACCTGAATTGGCCTGTGAGGTTACTCTGCAACCGCTGCAACGTTTCCCGTTGGATGCCGCAATTTTGTTTTCAGACATACTGACTATACCAGATGCCATGGGGCTGGGGCTGAGTATAGTTGAAAATGAAGGGCCACGTTTTAGCTGGCCAGTACGCAGCAAAAGTGACATTGATAAACTGTCGGTGCCTGATCCGGAAACAGATCTACGATATGTTATGGATGCCGTTCGGCTTATCTCCGCTGAATTGGACGGCAAGGTTCCTCTGATCGGTTTTGCCGGAAGCCCATGGACCATAGGTACCTATATGCTGGAAGGTGGTCCAAGCAAGGACTACAGCCTTGCCAAGGGTATGCTCTATGAAGAACCTGCTTTGATGCACAAGCTGATGGATGTGTTGACACGGTCGATCACAGATTATCTTAATGCGCAAATTCAGGCAGGTGTACAGATCGTCATGATATTTGATTCCTGGGGCGGGGTCCTTTCCAGAGCAGCATATAAAGAGTTCTCGCTGAACTATATGCAGCAGATTATCCAGGGACTTAATACTGATGTGGGTGGAAAAAAAGTTCCTGTTATTCTGTTTACCAAGGGTGGTGGTCTGTGGCTGGAAGAAATGGCAGGTGCGGGGTGTGATGCCATTGGTGTGGACTGGACAATAGAGCTGGGCGATGCCCGTAAACTGGTCGGTGGCAGTGTTGCTATTCAGGGCAACCTGGATCCGGCGGTATTGTATTCTTCACCAGAGACAATACGCCAGCATGTTTCCAGACTATTGGAATCTTACGGCTCCGGCAACGGCCATGTGTTTAATCTTGGCCATGGCATACAGCCAAAAATTGATCCGGAAAATGTTGCTGTACTGGTAGAATCCGTACACGAACTCAGTAAGCCTTATCATGCGTAAATCAGGACTCAAGGCTAGTACTCCGTCAAGGGCTTTATGAAGAGTATTTCGCAAATTAAATCATGACTCTGCTAAATATGCTTCACGCTTCACGCTTAAGGTTAATCCTGAAAGGCTTTTGTATGGGGACTGCCGATGTGATACCCGGTGTAAGTGGTGGCACCATGGCGTTTATTCTGGGTATTTATTCCGAGTTGCTGTCGGCAATCAAGTCATTTGATCTGATTTGGCTGAAATCCATATTTAAATTTGAGTTAAAGGTCTTCGTATCCAGGCCTCACTTTAGTTTTTTAATTCCACTTGGAATAGGCATAGGCACTGCCTTATTATTTTTTACCCGCGTTGTTCCATTGCCGGTCCTGTTACAGATCTATCCGGAACAGATTTATGGATTGTTTTTTGGCCTGATAGCAGGCTCTATTATTATCCTGCTACAGGAGATGCTGGCACTTGAGTTAACAGAAGTTGTTCCGTTCATATTGGGTTTTGTTACAGGATTTCTGATTTTTAATCTGGTGCCTGTGCAAACTCCTGAGTCTGCATGGTTTATCTTTTTATACGGAAGCCTTGCAATCTGCGCCATGATTCTTCCTGGAATTTCTGGTTCGTTTATTCTTTTAATACTTAATAAGTATGTCTATATCTTTAATGCCATTGGTTATTTTCAGCTTACTATTTTAATCCCATTCGCATTGGGGGCAGTGACTGGCCTGGTGGTGTTCAGCCGTATCCTGTCTTACCTGATTAGTAAATATTACCGTAACACCGTGTTATTTATTATCGGAATACTGGTTGCTTCACTATGGGTGATATGGCCATTTCAGGAGCGTGCCTACATAATGGTCCGTGGCAAGGCGCGTTTGATCGATTCGACCCCTGCACTACCAACAGAACTCTCATCACCTGTTATCTTGTCAATTGGCATGATAATGACGGGTTTTCTGTTGGTGCTGGCCCTGAACAGATTTGCGGTTGTTAAAGCAGGATCAGCGGATTAAACTGTATTTCTAGTGTAGAATCATAATAATATTTTCCTGGGGAAGGATCGGGTTTTTATGCCACTCTCTGAAATTATCCTCATTATTATGGGACTATTGACAGTTGCCATGGTGGCAGCGGGCATCTGCAGAAATATACCTGTCCCGTATACTGTTTTACTGGTCATCCTGGGTATTCTTCTTGGCAGTGCAGCACGTAACTGGTCAGAGTTTGAACCATTGTTGGCGTTTCAGTTGACACCGGAACTGGTTCTGTTTTTGTTTCTGCCCGCACTTATCTTTGAATCCGCCCTTAACCTTGATGCCAGACAAATGCTCAAGGATATTGCGCCGATCATGGTACTGGCAATACCGGCATTGTTGATATCAACATTTTTCATCGGCATTGGGCTTTGGTTAGTGATTGATATAGACTTTCTGCTGGCACTTTTATTCGGTGCACTGATCTCTGCTACCGATCCGGTTGCAGTCATCTCCATATTCAAGGAACTCGGTGCCCCGCGGCGCCTGACGATCCTGGTTGAAGGTGAATCTCTATTAAACGATGCAACCGCTATCGTTTTGTTTAAAATCATTCTTGGCCTGATTGTCGGCGGTGCATTAACAGCATCAAATATCGGTTTTGCCTTTTTGGAATTCTTCAAGGTGTTCTTTGGCGGTATTCTGGTCGGCACAGTTATTGGTATTATCCTCAGTGAAATTCTGTACAGGCTGCGCGTAGGGTTCAGTTCCTACCTTGTTATGTCTATCGTGCTGGCCTATGCAAGCTTTACTATTTCTGAACACATTCTTCATGTTTCCGGTGTCATGGCAGTCGTTGCTGCAGGTATTTCACTCGGGGTTTTTGGTATGAGCAGAATTCCGCAACACGCGACTCATCTTATAAAAGAAACCTGGGAAGTCATTGTGCTGGTGTTTAATTCGCTATTGTTTTTGCTGGTTGGCTTATCTATTAATGTCGTGCAGCTGGTTTTACATCTGGACGTTATTATGCTGGCGATCGTTTTTATGCTGGCAGCGCGTGCGTCAACCATATACACGATGGTGCCTGCAACCATACAGTTTTTTAAATTGCCACACGTCACTCTAGGTGAGCGGCATGTGATGTGGTGGGGGGGGCTTAAAGGCGGGCTGGCAATTGCGATTGTGCTTTCCATACCTGAAAATATTGAAGGCCGGGACATGTTGCTATATCTGACGCTCGGCACTGTTATGTTTACGTTGTTGGTGAATGCGACCACTGTAAAGCCGTTGATCCATAAGCTCGGCATTGATCGATTAACGGGTGATGAGCGGTCAGAACTCAAGCACGGCCTAATCCATGCGCAAAGACAGGCATCCACGGTTTTACAGCGGTTAAATGATGTAGGCCTTGTTTCACGCAGCACCCAGCAGCTGATACAAAAAAAATGCGAGCAGGTTTTCGCCAGTGATTATCCCGAGGTAGATCGGAAGCAGGATGTTCGCTATCTCTATATTATTGCGTTGAGGACTGAGCAGGAAGAACTCAAGCATCTTTATGAAAACGGTTTTATTCAAAATTATATTTATCTGGATATAAAAACTACTTTGCAACGTGATAAAGAAGCTCGTCTTATGAGTACAGATGAACAGATCGCGCATAGCGGGGAGGTAAAGCAAAATATTTTTGTTCGTATCGAAAGTGCCCTGGTCAAGCGCCTGCGTGAGCATGACTGGGCAGCCGGGCTGCTTTCCAGGTACCAGTACTTGAGATTTTCGCAAAGTCTGCAAAGGGATATTGCCGGGGTGATGACTGCTACGGCTGTGCTCGAAATGCTCGATAAACAAACGGAGCATGATGAAACACAACAGCGCATGGTAGCAAAGGCGTATCAAGATAGAGTAGAACGAAGAAAGCAGAGGTTGCGGCGTGTAGCAGAAGAATTTCCAGAATTTTATCTTCGCTTCGAGACGCGCCTGTTTGCAAAAGTTGCCATGCTTACAGCGAACCATTCAGCAGAGATAGCATTTCAACATGGTGAGATAGGCTCCAAGGCATTTTCGCGTATTGAAAGGACTATAAACGAAACATTGTCCTCGTTGCCGCCTATAAGCAGTCCTGCCCCGAGGCTTATGCCCAGTGATCTAATCGGCACTATACCACTTTTAAACGGTTTATCTCAGGACCTGCTTAGCAAGCTGGCGGAACGGGCAAAGGCAGTCACATTCCTGGCTAATGATATAATCATTGGTGAGGGCGATAAGGGCGATGCTTTATATATTATTACGCATGGGTCAGTCACGGTTTTTAAAGGTGATAATATTATTGCGGAACTCAGAGACGGGGATTTCTTTGGGGAAATGGCGTTGTTGGGAGATCAAAAAAGGAAAGCTACAGTCAGGGCAAAGGTGCCTTCAACATTATTGCGGCTTAGACGTCGTGATGTATTATTGTTTGCGGATACTGATCCGGAATTAAAGCACCGCCTGCAGGAAGCCAGTGAGGTAAGACAGGTTCAGGAGTAAAGCATCAAATTGCAGTGTTATTTTTTCTCTTTGCGATAACCTTGTATCGAGTATAAAAAACAATCCCGCCTAGTAAAGCCAACGTTATCAGAATTACTGGTAAATCACCGAGCCTTACATAAGGGGTTGAGCCCTGAAACAAAGAGATTCTGGCGGACAGTGATGCGGGTCTGAATTGAGCTGATCGTTTAATTATATTGCCCTTCTCATCTATTATCGCCGTAATGCCGGTATTCGTTGAGCGCAGCATGTAGCGGCCGGCTTCAAGCGCCCTGAAGCGCGCCATCTGCAAGTGTTGATGTGGGGCGATCGAATCCCCAAACCAGGCATCATTGCTGATATTAACAAGTACATTTGCAGCAGGTAACGCCTGCATAACTTCCCTGCCGAATGTATCTTCATAACAGATTGAAACACCGGCTGAAATATCGTGACTGCTAAGTACAGGAGTCATATTTTCTCCTGGGCTGAAGTCTGACATGGGTATTTCAAGGAAATTTAAAAATGGTCTTAACAACGAATCAAAAGGCAGGTACTCCCCAAACGGAACCAGATGATGCTTGTAATACATGCTAGTGTCATCATTAAGCATAACTGCACTATTATAATATTTACCTGTTTCCAGGTCCTTGACAGGGATGCCTACTAACAGAGAGCTATTGTTTGATTGAGCAAGTCCATGAAGTTTATGCATGAAATCTTCCATCTGATGATAAAACGCAGGGATAGCCGTCTCCGGCCAGATAATCAAGTCAGCACCCCAGTGTGGTTTTGTCAGAGCGAGGTATAGATCGAGTGATGGCTTGCGTAGTTCCCGTTTCCATTTTAATTCCTGGGGGATGCCTGCTTGTATCAGGGCGACGCTTACGTTGGATTGGCTTACTTGTGTCCAATCTTTATCTTTTATTGAAGAGGAATGTTTTATTTTGAAATCTTTTTTAGTATCTCCTAAAAATTCTTTTGAGACTTCGTTTAGAGAAAGCGTTTCAGATTGCATATATTGTGAATATGCAGTTCTTATAAATTTTAAAATATCAATGTGCACAATTCCATTTATTTTTCCAGATAATACTGCACCGCGAGTGAATCTAGGTTGACTTCCATCTAATCCAAGAGAAAGTTTTACCCTATGCTTTTCTGCTCTTGCTTTAAGATAAGGCAAATCAAATCCATCTGAATGATATCCAACTAAAAAATCTGG
>JADFPU010000242.1 GCA_022562175.1 Pseudomonadota bacterium
AATAATATGTCATTAGATATGCTTATCATCATCTTATGTTCAACTCGTAGCGGTTATCAGCATGGATGGTGTGTAGTCAGGTTTTGCAGGACGACTATATGGATATTGTCGGTTGATAACGTCTGGAACAAATTTTCCAACATGTTATCTAGCAAAAACCTGTTAACTGCGGATTCCAGGTTAAAAGTATTTCAGGCGGATTTCAGATCGCTTGGCGGCCGTTCCGGTATCGAAGGACTGAGATAGGGCACTACCAGAGAAATTTCTCCGGACAAGTGCGCGGCTTTGATCTTGCGCCAGTAGTCGGCGGCGAGTAGATCTGAATGAACATTTAGAAAGATGGCGCGAAGTTCGTCGCCCATGGCCAGGAATTTAATAAATTCCTCAGGAAAGATATCGTGTTGTCCCACATAGAACCAGCTATCGGAACGCATTACATCTTCTTCTTCCCGTGGTTCCGGCAGGTCTCTGAATTTACACTCGGTTATCAGGGTGACTTCATCGTAGTCATAAAAGACAACGCGCCGGTGACGGGTAACGCCGAAGTTTTTCAACAGCAGATCGCCGGGAAAGATATTGGTTTGTGCAAGGTCTTTAATGGTCTGGCCATAATCGATAATGGCCAGTTCAGCCGCCGGCTGATTGACTTCATTGATATATAGATTCAATGGACGTACCCGACGTTCAATATAGACATGATCGATGATTAGCTTGTCACCTTCTATGCGTATGGTGTTAGCCGCTTCGTGTACCAATTCATCCAGTAATTCCGGCGCGAAGCGTTGCAGCGGAAATTCCAGGTTGAGAAATTCCTGGGTGTCGATCAAGCGTCCGGCACGATCATGCTTAGATACCAGTTTGTACTTGCCTATCACGGCATTGCGGCTAATGGTTTTCGGATAACCAAATTTGTCGCGAATAATCTTGAAAACCAGATCGTAGGAGGGCAGGGTAAAGACTATCATGACCAGACCTTTATCGCCTTCGGCATGCACGAACTGGTCATCTGTGTTGGCCATATGGCGGGTAAAGGTTCGATAGCGCTCGGTTTTTCCCTGTCGCAAACGGCCGAGTACGGTGTACAGTTCATCGATGGGTTTACGCGGCAGGATGGAATGCAGGAAATGCACAGCGCCAACAACCGTATTCGGATCAGCAAAATAATAGGAACGTGTATAGCTGAAGACTATGCTGACTTCATCTTCGGCCATCAGCACCGCATCGACACAGATGCCTTCATCGGTATTCTTTAATGCAATAACAATAGGCAGGATCCGGTTTTGCAGGATTATTCTACCGATCAGGTAGGCACGCGCTGCCTGATAGAAAAAGGAATCGATAAATTCAAAACGCAGGAATCCGTCGCCTTCCTCTATAAAGAGTTTTCTGAAATGCTCTATCTGTTTGGCGATGTATGCGGTATCTGCACGGGTGTCCTTGTAAGGGACCTTGAATGAAAAATCATCAAAGATCTTTTCAAATATTGGCTCAATCGAATCCCAATACGGATAACGTTTCAAATTCAGGGATTCCAGCGAAATGGACTCATCAGACGCAGATGAGACGAACTCAAGTTTGGGATTAATACCGACCGTACCGAAAATACGACGAGTAATGGAATTGAAGAAGGTCTTTATAAAGCCGGCATCGGGTACATTTTCCAGCCGTTCGCCAAAATACCAACGGATGTCGTTCCACAATAGATGTTCTGTGACACGCGGCCCCAGTGATTTCCGCAGTGCCAGCACGATCCGGCGTACGGATTTTTCATACAGATCAACCCGCGCGACAATGTCCTGTTGATGGCCTTGCCAGTCACGTTGTTCGAAACGCCTGCGCGCGCGTGTCGTAATACGGCCGAAATATTCGTTATAGCGTGTAAACCCGTCGTAGATTAGCTGCGCGGATTCTGCAGTAATTTTTTGATGGTCTGCCATATGGCATTAATGTGTTACATGTTTGCGATCAAGGCATCACCAAACTCGCTGCATTTTACTTCAATGGCCCCTTCCATCAGGCGGGCAAAATCATATGTCACGATTTTTTTGGCAATGGTTTTATTCATGCCTGAAATAATTAAATCAGCCGCTTCCGTCCAGTCCAGGTAGCGGAACATCATCTCTCCGGAGAGTAATAAGGATCCCGGATTGACCTTGTCGAGGTTTGCATACTTGGGGGCGGTGCCATGGGTCGCTTCAAAGATCGCGTGCCCGGTATCGTAGTTAATATTGCCACCCGGGGCGATGCCAATGCCGCCCACCTGTGCCGCCAACGCATCGGAGATGTAGTCACCGTTAAGGTTCAGGGTGGCGATCACATCAAATTCATTTGGACGAGTCAGGATTTGTTGCAGGGTGATGTCGGCGATGGCATCCTTGATCAATATCTTGCCGGATGCCAGGGCATCGTCCTGTTCCATGTTGGCTGCTTCATTGCCTTTTTCCGATTTGGTTTGTTCCCATTGATCCCAGGTGTAGACCTTATCAGCAAATTCTTTCTCCGCTAATTGATAGGCCCAGTTACGGAATGCGCCCTCGGTGTATTTCATGATATTACCTTTATGCACGATGGTAATGGTCTTGCGACCATTATCTATCGCATACTGGATCGCTGCGCGGATCAGACGCTCGGTACCTTCCTGTGAAACCGGCTTGATACCTATACCGGATGTGCCGGGAAAGCGAATATTCTGGTAATAATTTGGAAAAGTCTCCTTGAAGAATTCCAGGAATTTTTCAACCTCGTCACTACCGGCTTCAAATTCAATGCCTGCATAAATGTCTTCAGTGTTTTCACGGAAAATCACTATATCGACCAATTCCGGGTGTTTGGTGGGTGAGGGCACACCTTTGAACCAGCGTACTGGCCGTAGGCAGACATATAGATCCAGTATTTGTCGCAGGGCCACGTTCAAGGAGCGAATACCACCGCCAATCGGCGTCGTCAGCGGACCCTTGATCGCAACGAGGTACTTACGGCAGGCATCCAGGCTTTCGTCTGGTAGCCAGGAGCCGGTCAGCCTATTGGCCTTTTCCCCAGCATAGATCTCCATCCAGCTTATTTTGCGGTTGCCGCCATAGGCCTTACTCACAGCCGCATCCATGACTCTTTTGCTGGCCCGCCATACATCGGGGCCGATGCCATCGCCTTCTATGAAAGGAATAATAGGGTTATCAGGGACGTGCATTTTGCCCTTAGTGATTGTGATCTTGTCGCCTTGTGCGGGTATCTTGATTACGCTAGCCAATGTAACTGTCTCCTTATCTGTAAAATTTATCTATATCATGTGTAGTGTTCCATAAATAGCAAAGCGATGCTATTTGATAGGTGTTTTTTATGACTGGAGGCGACCACAGAAAATTATTATGCAGGAGATTGACATATCGTACTGATGTGATTATCGTTACTGCTGGAAGCGCCGATTTGAAATTCAGCTTGCGGGCGCATTAAAAATACTGCTAAAGAGAGCCAACCTGCTTTAGCGATAAGCTGATGCGGGTTTTTTTATTTACAGGGATGGTCTGGTCGAAAATTGTTCCTACATTTTCGACACTTCCTCCATCCATGGCGGTCGTATGTCGCGACACGACTGCAGGGATGGAGGAGGTAGAGAACGCCTGGAGCAAGTCCTCGAGGACA
>JADFPU010000002.1 GCA_022562175.1 Pseudomonadota bacterium
GTTTGCGGTTACGCACCCTGGCTAATGAGATTGTACCTGCTTTATGTGGTTCAGCCTTTAAAAACAAGGGTGTGCAGACCATGTTGGATGCGGTTATCGATTATATGCCTTCGCCTATAGAGGTGCCGCCGATAAAGGGCGTACTTGATGATGCAAAACAGACCAGCTCAGAGCGGCGATCTTCTGATGATGAACCGTTTGCTGCACTGGCGTTTAAAATTGCTACGGATCCTTTTGTCGGCACATTGACGTTCTTCCGTGTGTACTCGGGGGTACTGAATACAGGCGATACTATATATAACCCGGTAAAGGGTAAAAAAGAACGCATCGGTCGCCTTCTGCAAATGCATGCCAATAGTCGGCATGATATCAAGGAAGTACGTGCCGGTGATATTGCCGCTGCGATTGGCCTGAAGGACGTGACGACCGGTGATACCTTGTGCGATCTGAAGGCGGTCATCACACTGGAAAAGATGGATTTCCCGGAGCCCGTCATCGCTGTGGCAGTGGAGCCGAAAACAAAGCCTGACCAGGAAAAAATGGGTATTGCACTAGTCAAGCTGGTGAAGGAAGACCCCTCATTCAGGGTGCATACCGATGAAGAATCTGGTCAGACTATTATTTCCGGAATGGGTGAATTGCACCTCGAGATCATCGTTGAGCGGATGAGGCGAGAGTTTAACGTCGAGGCTAATATTGGTAAACCTCGGGTGGCTTACCGCGAAACAATTCGCAAAGTAGTCGAAAAGGCTGAAGGCAAGTTTGTGCGTCAGACAGGTGGCCGTGGGCAATACGGTCACGTTGTATTCAAGATTGAGCCTCAGCAGCTTGGCGATGGTTACGAGTTTATCAACGAGATAGTCGGTGGTGTTGTACCAAAAGAGTATATTGGCTCAATAGACAAGGGTGTGCAGGAACAGATGCAGAACGGGGTTATTGCCGGTTATCCACTGGTAGACGTTAAAGTCACTTTATATGATGGCTCTTATCATGATGTTGACTCCAGTGAAATGGCCTTTAGAATAGCCGGCTCTATAGGTTTCAGGGACGGGGTCAAGAAGGCTGATCCTGTGCTGCTGGAACCGGTTATGAAGGTAGAGGTTGTCACGCCGGAGGACTATCTGGGTGCGGTTACCGGCGATATAAACAAGCGTCGAGGTATTTTGCAGGGCACCGAAGATTCGTCAGCAGGTAGAATTGTTAGAGCAGAAGTTCCATTGTCTGAGATGTTCGGTTATGCAACAGACCTGCGTTCAGCAACACAGGGTCGTGCAACCTACACCATGGAATTTACCAAATATTACCAGGTACCACCTAATATAGCTGAAGGAATTATTTCTAAAAATCAATAACTTATGAGCAAGAGGTAAAGAAACGTGTCCAAGGAAAAATTTGAACGAACGAAACCGCATGTAAATGTTGGCACAATTGGTCACGTGGATCATGGTAAGACGACGCTGACAGCGGCGATCACGAAGATAATGAGCGCGGCGCATGGTGGCGAATTCAAGGATTATGATCAAATAGACAATGCGCCGGAAGAGCGTGCGCGTGGTATCACGATTGCCACGGCCCACGTCGAATATGAAAGTAAAAACCGCCACTATGCGCACGTAGACTGTCCGGGTCACGCGGACTATGTGAAGAACATGATCACGGGCGCGGCGCAGATGGACGGAGCGGTATTGGTGGTGAGCGCAGCGGACGGGCCGATGCCGCAGACCCGCGAGCACATATTATTAGCGCGCCAGGTGGGAGTACCGTATATCGTGGTGTACCTGAACAAAGCGGATCAGGTGGATGATGCGGAGCTGCTGGAGCTGGTGGAGCTGGAAGTACGCGAGTTGCTGGACATTTATGAATTTCCGGGCGACGACACGCCGATTGTGACGGGCAGTGCGCTGAAGGCTTTGGAAGGCGACATGTCAGAGCTGGGTGTGCCGTCGGTCGAGAAGCTGGTGGCGGCGATGGATGAGTACATACCGGTGCCGGATCGTGCGATAGATCAGCCGTTTTTGATGTCGATAGAGGATGTGTTTTCGATCTCGGGTCGTGGCACGGTGGTGACGGGTCGTATAGATCGCGGCGTGGTGAAGGTAGGCGAAGAGATTGAGATAGTCGGTATTCACGAGACGGCGAAGACGACCTGTACGGGCGTAGAGATGTTCCGCAAGTTGCTGGATGAAGGACGTGCGGGAGACAACGTGGGCGTGTTACTGCGCGGTACGAAGCGTGAGGAAGTGGAGCGTGGTCAGGTGTTGTGCAAGCCGGGTTCGATCACGCCGCACACGCGCTTTGAATGTGAAGTGTATATATTGAGTAAGGAAGAGGGTGGCCGGCACACACCGTTTTTCAGTAATTACCGTCCCCAGTTTTATTTTCGTACAACGGACGTGACGGGTGCGGTGGAGTTACCGGCAGGCACGGAGATGGTGATGCCGGGTGACAACGTGCAGCTGAAGGTGGATCTAATCAACCCGATTGCGATGGAAGAAGGCTTGCGTTTTGCTATTCGCGAGGGTGGCCGGACAGTGGGCGCTGGCGTCGTCGCCAAGATTATTGAGTAAACGGAAATGGCAGATCAACAAATTATACGTATACGTCTGAAGGCTTTCGATCACAGGCTGATCGATCAGTCTGCCCGTGAAATTGTGGAAACTGCCCAGCGTACGGGTGCACAGGTCAAGGGACCAATACCGCTACCAACCAAGAAGGAGCGTTTTACCGTGCTGATCTCACCACATGTCAACAAGGATGCAAGAGATCAATATGAGATACGCACGCATAAAAGATTGATGGATATTATCAATCCGACTGAAAAGACAGTGGATGCACTCATGAAGCTGGATTTGGCTGCCGGCGTGGATGTGCAGATTAAATTAAATTAGAAAAATTTTAACCACATAGTACACAGAGAAAAATAAAAATGATGTTAATGACAAAGTTATACTGCTGCGTGTACTCGGCCTTCGTTCCAGACGTGGCTCTAACACCTGCATCCGTGTAGGCGTCCATGCTAAATATTAATTTTGAGTAAATAGAAATGACGATAGGGATCATAGGTAAAAAACGCGGCATGACACGGATCTTTACTGAAGAAGGTCAGTCGATTCCGGTGACAATAATTGAGGCCGGCATAAATCGGGTAGTGCGCCTGGTCAATACCGAACGACAAGGTTACCGAGCTGTACAGTTGGCCTGGGGTGCGAAGCGCAGGAATTTGATCAATAAACCTGCAGCAGGCACCTTGTCCAAGGCGGAAATAGAAACGGCAGAAGGTTTGGTTGAGTTTCGTCTGGACGATGGAGAGGTTAACGATATGGTGTTGGGTGCTGAGGTCAAGGTTGATATCTTTGAGTCCGGTCAGAAGGTTGATGTAACCGGCACTTCTATTGGCAAGGGTTTCGCAGGTGTTATTAAAAGACATCATTTCAGCCATCAGCGAAACTCGCACGGCAACTCATTGTCTCATCGTGCTCCGGGTTCAATTGGTCAATGTCAGACGCCTGGGCGGGTATTCAAGGGTAAAAAAATGGCTGGGCATTTAGGTAATGTTAAGCGCACGACCCAGAATCTTGAAGTTGTGAGGGTTGATGTAGAGCGCAATCTACTAATGATTAAAGGTGCTGTGCCTGGCGCTAAAGGCAGCAGGGTTATTGTGAAATCAGCTGTGAAGTCAAGGGCATAAGGTGGCTTCTATGCAGCTTACTATACATAAAACAGGCAGTAACAAGCCAGGCAAGCTAAAGGTTTCTGATGCCGTATTCGGTGTTGCTTATAATGAGTCGCTGGTGCATCAGGTATTGACTGCATTTATGGCTGCTGCCCGTTCTGGAACCAAGGCCCAGAAAAGCAGGTCCCAGGCCCGTGGCGGCGGCAGAAAACCATGGCGGCAAAAGGGTATGGGCCGCGCCAGAGCAGGGACTATCCGTAGCCCGATATGGCGAGGTGGTGGCGTGACGTTTGCGGCCAAGCCACGTGATTATTCGAAGAAAATTAACAAGAAGATGTATCGGGGTGCGATCCGTTCGATTTTATCTGAACTGGCCAGACAGAAACGATTAAGTTGCGTTGAAGAGTTCAGCATAGATACGCCAAAAACCAAACAGGCGCTGCAACGATTATCCGAGCTGGGATTAAACGAAGTGTTGATTATTACAGATGAAGTGACTGAGAACCTGTATCTGTCGACAAGAAATATCCCTCGGGTCGATGTGATTGATACTAGAGAAATGAACCCTTATTCACTGATTGGTTTTGACAACATATTAATGACCAAAAGCGCCATCGAAAAAGTAGAGGCATGGCTGGCATGAACAAGGAACGACTAATGAATGTTCTGCTTGAGCCGCGTATCACCGAGAAAAGTTCTTTGCTGGGTGATAAATACAACCAGTTTGTCTTCAAGGTGGCAAAGAATGCGAGCAAGCCGGAGATCAAGCAGGCAGTTGAGCTGATGTTCGAGGTGGAAGTGGACAAAGTACAGGTCAACAACGTAAAAGGTAAAAGCAAGCGTTACAAGAATACCAGTGGGCGCCGCTCAGATTGGAAAAAGGCATACGTGAAATTAAAGCCTGGTTCTAATATTGACTTTATGGGTGTTTGAGCAAGAGTAATAGAAGATGCCAATAGTAAAACCAAAGCCGACATCGGCGGGGCGCCGAGGAGTAGTCAAAGTAGTTAGCCCGGAGCTTTATAAGGGTACTCCTTACGAGCCTTTGCTGGAAAAGCAAAGCAAGAAATCAGGCCGTAATAACGCGGGGCGGATTACCGTTCGTCATCGAGGCGGTGGTGCAAAGCAGCGTTATCGTATTATCGATTTTAAACGGGACAAGGATGGGATTAGCGCGAAGGTAGAGCGCATTGAGTATGATCCAAATCGAACTGCGCATATTGCGTTACTGTTGTATGCAGATGGAGAACGTCGTTACATCATAGCCCCTAATAAGATCACGCAGGGTGATGTACTGATGTCAGGCACAGAGGCCGCTATCAAGGCGGGTAATTGTTTGCCATTACGAAATATTCCATTGGGTTCAACCATACATTGTGTTGAGATGAAGCCTGGCAAAGGCGCGCAAATGGTGCGCAGTGCCGGCGCCAGTGCACAGCTTGTAGCACGTGAAGGTCTGCATGTGACCCTGCGTTTACGTTCGGGTGAGATGCGTAAGGTGCCGGTTGATTGTCGGGCAACGCTTGGCGAAGTGGGTAATGTTGAACACTCGTTGCGTCAGCTTGGTAAAGCAGGTGCAAAACGCTGGAGAGGTATTCGCCCAACCGTACGTGGTGTGGCAATGAATCCGGTTGATCACCCGCATGGAGGGGGTGAAGGTAGAACATCAGGCGGCAGGCACCCGGTTTCACCTTGGGGTACTCCGGCCAAAGGGTATAAGACACGAACCAACAAGCGCACCAGTAATATGATTGTGCGTAAGCGAAAGAGTTAAAAATGCTGAAAAAATATCTGCATATATTTTTACAGCACGCAATGCAAAAAATGCGATTTTTGCTTTGCTTCATTTATCAAATGCCTTTGGCATTTGATAAATGCTATTACATCCATGTAACAGTAATTGATAGCCAAAAACAGAGTTTATTGCAATCAATTCACAGGAGGATTTTGTGCCACGTTCAATAAAAAAAGGTCCTTTTGTGGATAACCACCTGGAAAAAAAGGTGGAAGCAGCCAGGGCATCAAATGATAAACGTCCGATCAAGACATGGTCGAGACGTTCGATGATAATTCCAGATATGGTTGGTTTGACTATTGCTGTGCATAACGGGCGTGTCCACATGCCGGTATTTATTACAGAAAATATGGTCGGGCACAAGCTGGGTGAATTTTCGGTAACGAGAACATTCAGGGGCCATGCAGCGGATAGAAAGAGCAAGTAATCGAGGATAGATTCAACATGTCAACGACAGCAACATTAAAGTATGCACGTACGTCGCCACAGAAAATACGTTTGGTGGCAGATCAAATAAGGGGTTTGTCTGTTGATCGTGCCATGAATGTACTGACGTTCAGTAATAAGAAAGCGGCAGTCATTATCAAAAAGCTGCTTGAATCTGCCGTTGCCAATGCTGAGCACAATGATGGTGCTGATATTGATGAGTTGAAAGTTTCATCTGTGTATGTAAATCAAGGACCGACCTTGAAACGTTTGCGACCAAGAGCGAGAGGTCGGTCAGACAGGATTATAAAGCGCATGAGTCATATCACAGTGACTGTAGCGGAACCGGAAGAGAACTGATATGGGTCAAAAGGTACATCCAATTGGCATGCGGCTGGGCATTATCAAGGACTGGTCGTCTATATGGTATGCTGATTCAAAGGATTATGCAGGCTTTCTGCTTGCCGATATGCAGGTGCGTGACTATCTGAGGAAAAAGCTCGCCAATGCATCGGTGAGCCGTATTCAAATAGAACGTCCCGCGAATAATGCGCGCGTGATCATCCATACGGCGAGGCCAGGTATTGTCATCGGCAAAAAGGGCGAGGACATTGACAGGCTCCGCGTGAAGATTTCACAAATGATGGGTGTGCCGGCCATGGTTAGCGTTGAAGAAATCCGTAAGCCTGAACTGGATGCCTATCTGGTTGCCGAGAGCGTTGCACAACAGATTGAACGTCGCATAATGTTTCGCCGTGCCATGAAAAGGGCGGTGGCAAATGCCATGCGATTGGGCGCATTAGGTATCAAGATACATGTCAGTGGCCGTTTAAATGGCGCAGAAATCGCTCGTTCAGAATGGTACCGCGAAGGCAGGGTTCCTTTGCATACACTGAGGGCCGATATAGATTATGGATTGGCCGAATCAAATACGACCTATGGTGTAATCGGCGTGAAAGTCTGGATTTTTAAGGGTGAAGTATTTGATAAGAGTACATCTGACGAAACTGAAACAACCGAGTCGGCAGCAAAAAGTTAACGGAATTGAAAAGTGTTACAACCAAAAAAAACAAAATTCAAGAAGCAGAACAAGGGCCGTAATCGTGGCCTTGCTAATGTTGGCAACAAGGTCAGCTTTGGCGAATATGGCCTGAAGGCAACCACGCGGGGACGTATTACTGCTCGCCAGATAGAGGCAGCCCGGCGCACGATAACTCGCAAGGTGAAACGTGGTGGAAAACTCTGGATCCGCATGTTTCCAGATAAACCTATCACCAAGAAACCTCTGGAAGTTCGTCAGGGTAAAGGTAAGGGTAACGTGGAATACTGGGTGTCACTTGTACAGCCAGGCAAAATGTTATACGAGATTGAAGGTGTTAGCGAAGAGCTTGCGCGGCAAGCATTTAAATTGGCATCTGCAAAGTTGCCGATAAAGACAACTTTTGTAAGCAGGTCGGTGCTTTGATGAAAGCGACAGAGTTAAGGGGCAAAAATCCCGAACAATTGAATACCCTGCTTTTGGATTTAGTCCGTGAACGATTCAATCTGCGCATGCAAAAAGGTTCAGGACAGTTAACTAAACCGAGCCAGATGAAAGCAGTACGCAGGGATATTGCGCGAATTAAAACGGTTTTGCAGGAATTGGCAACAGGTGAGAGTTCATGAGTGACAATCAAATGACAGCAAAAACACTGACCGGCCGTGTGGTCAGCAATAAGATGGACAAAACCATCTCAGTACTTATACAACGGACAGTGAAGCATGCACTGTATGAAAAATTCATGCGGCGCTCTACAAAGTTGCTTGCTCATGATGAGAATAACGAATGCAATGAAGGCGATCTTGTGGTGATTGAATCATCGAAGCCATTGTCAAAAAGAAAGTCATGGCGTCTACACAAGATTATAACGAAAGCTCAGGAAGTTTAGTCCGGTTTACAGCTTACCAATAACCGTAATTCAGGATTTATCGGAGAACGCACATGATACAGATGCAAACAATGTTGGATTCCGCTGATAATAGCGGTGCGCGTCGTATGATGTGCATAAAAGTGTTGGGTGGCTCTAAACGCCGATACGCAAACATCGGCGATATTATAAAGGTGACTGTAAAGGAGGCGATTCCGCGCGGCAAGGTGAAAAAAGGCGAGTTGTACATCGCTGTTGTAGTCCGCACCAGGAAAGGTGTACGGCGTCCGGATGGCTCCTTGATTCGGTTTGATGGCAACGCAGCGGTATTGTTGAATAATCAGTTTCAGCCCATCGGTACCCGTATATTCGGACCCGTTACGCGAGAATTACGAGGCGAACGATTTATGAAGATCATTTCGCTTGCGCCGGAGGTGCTTTAAGCGCTGTTAAGCTTGAATGCAGATTGAAATAGAAAGATATGAACAAGATACGTAAAGGCGATGAAGTGGTTGTCTTGGCTGGTAAAGATAAAGCCAAGCGCGGGATTGTGTTGCGCACGTTAAATGATCGAAACAAGGTCATTGTCGAAAATGTCAACATGGTAAAAAGACATACCAAGGGGAACCCTCAAAAGGGGGTTGCTGGTGGTATCATTGAGAAAGAGATGCCCTTGGATGCGTCGAATATTGCTATCTGGAACCCGATAACAAATAAGCCGGACCGGGTGGGATTCAGGACTCTGGAAGATAACCGCAAGGTGCGTTATTTCAAATCGAATAACGAAGTTATTGATATATAGGTGTGTGAGATTATTTGATGACCAGGTTAGAAGAATTCTATAGTAAAACTGTTGTTAAGCAATTAACAGAGCAATTTAGCTATAAGTCACCGATGCAGGTGCCACGTATCGAAAAGATCACGCTTAATATGGGGGTTGGTGATGCCGTGGCAGATCGAAAGGTTATTAACCATGCAGTTGCCGATATGGAAAAAATTGCGGGACAGAAACCAATTGTAACCAAGGCACGTAAGTCAGTATCGAATTTTAAGGTTCGGGAGGATTGGCCGATTGGTTGCAAAGTTACTTTAAGGAAGCAGCATATGTATGAGTTTCTGGACAGACTGATTTCTATTGCCATACCGCGTATACGTGATTTTCGTGGCTTAAATGCAAAATCATTTGATGGGCGTGGCAATTATAGTATGGGCATTAAAGAACAGATAATTTTTCCGGAAATCGATTATGAAAAGATCGACAAAATTCGCGGTATGGATATAACCATTACAACAACAGCGAACACGGATGAAGAAGCCCGGGCGTTGTTAACAGCATTCAGTTTCCCCTTGCGGACCTGACAGGATTGATAAATGAGTAAGTTTACAGGTATTCGTATCTCGCAATTCGTCAAGCGTATTACGAAAGATACTGCATTGAAATTAATAGATACGCAATACGCTTCACGAGACACGAGGGTTTAGAATGGCAAAGACATCAATGATCAATCGTGAACGTAAACGTGCCCGGTTGGTAAAGAAATATGCGGAAAAACGTCTGCAACTTAAAACTATTATAAAAGATATGTCTTTAAGTGAGGAGGAACGTCGGAATGCGCGCAGTAAATTGAACGCGTTACCACGTGACTCCAGTCCATCGAGGATGCGGAATCGTTGTGCATTGACAGGTCGCCCGCATGGCTTTTACCGTAAGTTCGGTTTGGGGCGGAATAAATTAAGAGAAGCTGCAATGCAAGGCGATGTTCCTGGTCTTGTCAAGGCTAGCTGGTAACAGGTTACTTAAGGAAACCGGATTAAATAATATGAGTATGCAAGATCCAATAGCAGATATGTTGACACGTATTCGTAATGGGCAGGAGCGGTCCAAGCGAGAAGTCAGTATGCCGTCGTCAAAATTAAAAATGGCAGTTGCTGACATCCTTAAGCAAGAAGGATACATTGTTGATTTCAGGCAAAACGAGCATGACAACAACAAAAAGACGCTGGCAATAGAATTAAAATATTTTAATGGGAAACCGGTTATTGAGGTATTGCAGCGAGTCAGTCGCCCAAGCCTGCGTAAATATCGATCCAAGGCTAAACTTCCCAGGGTGCTTGCAGGATTGGGGACAGCTATTATATCGACCCCTAAAGGCGTGATGACTGATAAATCAGCCAGACAGCAGGGTGTCGGTGGTGAAGTCCTCTGTATTGTTGCGTAACGGAAAATAAAATGTCACGAGTTGCTAATAATCCGATAACAATTCCCAATGGTGTTGAAGTTAACATCTCTGGCGCTAATGTCAGTGTTAAAGGCGCCAAAGGTGAATTGTCTCATAAGGTACATGGTCTGGTGTCCATTACACAGCAGGATAATGTTCTGACGTTTGCAGCAAATGGCAACTCAAAAACCGCCAAGGCTCTTGCAGGGACTACCCGGTCACTGTTACAGAATATAGTCACTGGCGTTGTTGAAGGTTTTGAACGTAAGTTGATAATTGTCGGTATCGGTTATCGTGCCCAGGTTCAGGGCAAGACATTGAACCTGACCTTGGGCTTTTCCCATCCGGTGAATTTTGAAATCCCGCAAGGTATCACGATTGAGACGCCAACCCAGACGGAGATCGTGATCAGGGGAATAGATAAGCAGAAGGTTGGCCAGGTAGCGGCAAATATTCGTGCATACCGCAAACCGGAGCCTTATAAGGGTAAGGGCATTCGCTATGCAGATGAACACATTGTTCGCAAGGAAGCCAAGAAGAGCTAATTATGAAAAAGAAACAAGCAAGATTACGACGAGTACAAAAAACACGGGCGCGCATCAGACTACAAGGCGCCAACCGGCTTTGTGTCTTCAGAACTCCCCGACACATTTATGCGCAGATTATCGCGCCGAATGGCTCGGAGGTCATTACCAGTGCGTCAACGCTCGATAAGGATGTCAAGAAAAAGGTTAAATACACTGGCAATATTGAAGCTGCCAGTATCGTTGGTGAGATACTTGCAAAGCGAGCAAAAAAGGCCGGTATAACCAAGGTCGCCTTTGACCGCTCTGGATTTAAGTTTCATGGCCGGGTAAAGGCACTGGCTGAAGCTGTGCGTGAAAACGGGATGGAATTTTAGAGATGGCAAGAACAGACTCAATTACTGGTAATGAAGACCTGCTGGAAAAGCTGGTTGAGGTGAACCGTGTTGCCAAGGTTGTTAAAGGTGGGCGGATCTTTGGTTTTACTGCATTGACTGTCGTCGGTGATGGTAACGGTAAGGTAGGTTTCGGGCGCGGCAAGGCGAGAGAAGTGCCTATCGCTATTCAAAAGGCTATGGAAAAAGCTCGAAGAAATATGATCGAGGTTCCCCTTAATGGCGATACCTTGTATTACCCTGTGACCGCTGAACATGGCGCGGCCATGGTGCATATGGAGCCAGCCTCGGATGGTACCGGCATTATTGCCGGCGGGCCGATGCGGGCTGTGTTTGAAGTGGTCGGCATTCATAATATCCTGGCAAAGTCGATTGGTTCAACGAATCCGGTCAATGTTGTCCGTGCGACCATTAACGGTTTGAAGTCAATGGCATCACCAGAAGATATAGCCGCTAAACGTGGCAAGTCAGTCGAGGAGATCACAGGGTAAGCATGGCTAAAGCAGCTAAAAAATTGAAAGTAACGCTGAAGAAAAGCACCAATCGCAGGACTGCCAAGCATAAGGCATGTGTTATGGGGCTTGGTCTGCGGCGTATTAATCATAGCGTTATTGTAGAAGACACGCCTGCCATACGTGGCATGATTAATAAGGTGTCTTATCTACTGGCTGTAGAGGAAGCCTGATATGCGATTAAATACATTGAAGCCTGCAGCGGGCTCCAGTCCATCACGGAAAAGAGTGGGTCGGGGTATGGGTTCAGGCTATGGTAAGACTGCTGGCCGTGGGCATAAGGGACAAAAGGCGCGCTCGGGTGGTTATCATAAGGTCGGCTTCGAAGGTGGCCAGATGCCCTTGCAACGACGTTTGCCAAAGGTAGGCTTTAATTCCAGGCTGGCGCTTGTTACGGCTGAAATTCGCTTGCATGAACTTGAGGGCATGAAGGTTGATGTCATCGATCTTGGGGCGCTGAAGCTGGCAAAAGTTGTGTCGAAGAAAATAAAACATGCCAAGGTTATTGCTTCTGGAGAAATAAAAAGAGCCGTGACGATTAAAGGTCTTAAGGCAACAAAGGGCGCCCGTGCAGCTATTGAAGCTGCCGGGGGGAAGATAGAGGAATAGTATGGCGGCATCAAGCTCTGCAATCCCGGGTGGTCTGGCAGGACTGGTTCAATTAAAGGAACTCAGGCAGCGGCTGTTGTTTGTATTGTTTGCGTTGTTCGTTTATCGGGTATGCACGCATATCCCTGTGCCTGGCATCAATCCTGTTGCGCTCGCTGAGTTATTTGACCAGCAGCGCGGCACCATTTTGGAAATGTTTAATATGTTTTCCGGAGGCGCATTAGAGCGCTTATCGGTTTGTGCTCTGGGTATTATGCCTTATATATCCGCCTCAATTATTATGCAGTTATTGAGCTTTGTTGACCCGAAACTCAAGCAGTTGCGTAAGGAAGGTGAAACAGGACGCCGCAAGATCACACAATATACGCGTTACGGAACGGTACTGCTGGCAACATTCCAGGCCTTTGGGGGGTAAATAGCGCTGGAAGGGCAGCAAGCTGGAGGTTTGCCGGTAGTGATGGATCCTGGTTTTGCGTTCAGACTGACTGCAGTAACAACACTGGTTACTGGAACATTGTTTTTAATGTGGTTGGGCGAGCAGATCACGGAACGTGGTGTGGGAAATGGTATTTCGATGATCATATTTGCGGGCATTGTAGCTGGTTTACCTAGCGCAGTTGCTGGCACTATCGAATTATCACGTACCGGAGAGATGCCATTGTTGATGGTTTTTGCGCTATTTGCGCTGGCTGTTATCATTACCGGATTTGTAGTATTCGTAGAACGGGGTCAGCGCAGGATTACAGTAAATTATGCGAAACGACAGGTAGGTCGTAAACTTTATGCCGGACAGTCTAGCCATCTGCCACTTAAATTGAATATGGCGGGTGTGATTCCGCCAATTTTTGCTTCAAGCATCATACTTTTCCCGGCAACAATAGCTGGTTGGTTTGGGCAGAGTGAAAGTCTGCGATGGTTGCAGGACATGTCAGCAGCTATATCACCCGGACAGCCGTTGTATGTGTTGTTGTATGCAGCGGGCATTATATTTTTCTGTTTCTTCTACACGGCTATTGTGTTTGATCCAAAGGAAACTGCAGATAATTTGAAAAAGTCCGGTGCATTTATACCGGGTATGCGTCCAGGTGAGCAGACAGCAAAATATCTGGATAACGTATTGACCAAGCTGACACTGGCAGGCGCGATTTATATTACGTTTGTATGTTTGTTACCGGAATTTCTGATATTGAAGTTTAATGTACCGTTTTATTTTGGTGGCACATCACTGCTGATTATTGTGGTGGTGGTGATGGATTTTATGTCGCAGGTGCAGGCACATCTGATGTCTCATCAATACGAAGGACTTTTGAAGAAGGCCAATCTTAAAGGGCATGGTCGACGAGCATAATCTTAAATAAAGATGAAATGTGAAGTATTTTTTCCAGGACAAAGATGATGAAAGTAAGAGCATCAGTTAAAAAAATCTGTCGAAACTGTAGAATTATCAGGCGCAAAAGAGTGGTGCGGGTGATCTGTACCGAGCCGCGTCATAAGCAGCGTCAGGGTTAAACATACGTACTAGATATATTAGAGAGAGAGAGTAAATGGCCCGAATAGCAGGTATAAACATACCCGATAATAAGCATCTGATAATTGCTTTAACACACATTTATGGCATTGGTCGAAAACGTGCGCACAGAATTTGCCAGGCAATCGATCTGAGTCCAAATGTAAAAGTGCGGGAATTGACCGAAGGTGAATTGGATAAAATTCGTCACGAAATCGGTAATTACGAAATCGAAGGCGATCTTCGTCGTGACGTATCAATGAATATTAAGCGCCTTATGGATCTGGGTGCTTATCGAGGCATCCGACATCGCCGTGGCCTTCCGGTGAGAGGACAACGTTCACAAACTAATGCACGTACCCGTAAAGGGCCGCGTCGCATGATAAAGAAATAATTCAATAGGTAGGCGTATGGCAAAGGCAAGTAGTAGTCGCTCCAGAAAAAAAGTAAAAAAGACGGTCGTCGATGGTATAGCGCATGTTCATGCGTCTTTTAATAATACTATTATTACGATTACAGATCGCCAGGGCAATGTTCTGACATGGGCGACTGCAGGAGGAAGCGGTTTTCGAGGTTCGCGAAAAAGCACCCCATTTGCTGCGCAGATCGCGGCACAGAAAGCCGGAGAGAATGCACAGGAGTTCGGCATGAAGACACTGGAAGTTTTTATCAAGGGGCCTGGGCCTGGCCGCGAATCAGCAGTCAGGGCGCTGAATGCTGTTGGCTTCAAAATTACTAATATAACCGACGTGACGCCAATTCCGCATAACGGATGCCGGCCGCCAAAACGGCGTCGGGTATAAACGGGAGGTAATTTAAATGGCACGATATCTTGGTCCTAAATGTAAGCTGAGTCGCCGCGAAGGTACCGATCTGTTTCTAAAAAGCAGGGCGCGTCCGCTCGAATCCAAATGTCAGATTGATAAGATACCTGGACAACAGGGGACAAGACCAAAACGCTTATCAGATTACGCATTACAGTTACGTGAGAAGCAGAAACTACGGCGTATATATGGCGTACTGGAGAAACAGTTTCGCCTTTACTATAAAGAAGCCAATCGCCGTAAAGGCTCGACGGGTGAAAATTTACTCTCATTACTGGAATGTAGACTGGATAACGTCGTATATCGTATGGGGTTTGGTGTCACCCGTAATGAGGCAAGGCAGCTTGTCAGTCATAAGGCAATCCAGGTAAACGGCAAGTCTGTCAATATTGCATCTTATCAGGTCAAGCCAGCAGACAAGATCGCTGTCCGTGAAAAGTGCAAAAAACAGTTACGAATCAAGGATGCGCTCAATATTGCTGAACAGTATGGCATACCGGACTGGCTGCAAGTGGATATCAAACAAATGCAAGGTATATTCAGTTCGGTGCCTGAACGCAGTGATTTACCGCAGGAAATCAATGAACAACTAGTTGTTGAACTCTACTCCAAATAAGTAGCAATAGGACTAAACCATGCCGTCAACATTCAGTGAATTATTAAAACCACGCCGGGTCGATGTTAAAATAATCAGTAACACCTGTGCGAAGATTACCATCGAACCCTTGAACAGGGGTTTTGCCCACACGCTTGGCAATGCTCTACGCCGGGTTCTGCTATCCTCCATGTCAGGATGCGCAGTGACTGAAGTGGAGATCGAGGGTGTATTACACGAATATACTACTGTGGAGGGTGTGCAAGAAGACGTTACCGATATTCTTCTTAACTTGAAGGGGTTGGCAATAAATCTGCATGCCAAGGATGAAACAATTCTGACGTTAAAAAAAGTTGGTCCTGGTGAAGTACGGGCCAGTGATATAACACTGGATCATGATGTTGAAATCGCGAATCCGCAACATCTCATCGCTAATCTGACAAAGGCAGGCGAGCTTAATTTGACCATGAAGGTTGAACGGGGCCGTGGCTACAGGCCGGTTGTTATTGGTGCTAATGAAGAGGAAGAAAGGGCTATAGGCTGGGTGCAGCTGGATGCATCATTTAGCCCTGTCCGGCGCGTGTCATATGATGTGCAAAGTGCACGTGTTGAGCAACAGACAGACCTGGACAAGCTGATTATTGAGATCGAAACAAACGGTACTATCGATCCTCAAGATGCTATACGCGAGGCAGCCAGGATATTACGTAATCAACTATCTATTTTTGTTGATCTGGAAGCTGAGGAAGCGGTTGAGGCTGCAGCCAGTAATGAGCCGGAAATAGACCCCATTCTGCTTCGGCCGGTAGATGATCTGGAGCTTACTGTTCGCTCAGCCAATTGTCTCAAGGCAGAAAGTATTAACTTCATTGGCGATTTGATTCAGCGCACTGAGGTCGAATTGCTGAAGACACCAAACCTTGGCAAGAAGTCCTTGACAGAAATCAAGGATGTATTGGCATCTCGAGGTTTGTCACTAGGTATGCGTTTGGAAAATTGGCCACCCGCAGGCCTGTATGAGGACAAAGAGAAGATCTCAATGGATAGTCTGTCCATAAGCGGACTATCTTGAATTGAATAACATTATTCCAATTAAAGAGAATTGAACAATGCGTCACAGAGAAAGTGGTAGAAAACTAAATCGTAACAGTTCACACCGTAAGGCGATGTTTCGCAATATGGCAGTGTCGTTGATGCATCATGAACTGATCAAGACAACAGTTCCGAAAGCAAAGGAACTGCGTCGTGTGGCGGAGCCTCTGATTACCCTGGCAAAGACTGATTCGGTTGCCAGGCGCCGACTTGCTTTCTCAAGGTTGCGGGATCGTAAGGCTGTGACAAAATTATTTAATGATCTTGGTCCACGTTACAAAGAACGTCCCGGTGGTTACCTGCGTATTTTAAAATGTGGCTTTCGTACTGGCGATAAAGCGCCAATGGCAATAGTCGAGTTGGTAGACCGGCCGGTAGAGGCTACAGAAGAAGAAAACTAAATCGCGACAACAGCGATCTTTATCTGTAATTCAAAGCCGGGCTATATGCCCGGTTTTTTTATGCCTGAAGTGCATCTCGACAAAGAAATAGTGCAAGACACTGTTCACTGTTCACTTTAAACTTCGTTTATGATCGTACTATTTTCAGATTATGGATTGGCTGGGCCCTATATTGGGCAGGTGGAGGCAGTCCTGTTTCGTTATGCTCCTAATGAAAGGGTGATAAATCTATTTGCCGATGTGCCACGGCAAAACCCGAAAGCAGGCGCCTACTTGCTTGCTTCATACCGTCAGGAATTTCCAATAGGAACAATCTTTTTTTGTGTAGTCGATCCGGGTGTTGGCGGTGGGAAGGATAAGCCAGTGGTTGTGAAACTGGATAGCCATTGGTTTGTTGGCATACATAATGGACTCTTTGACCTCATTACCAGAGGCGATGAAGTAGTGGAATGTTGGGAGATAACCTATCAGCCGAAAAATTTATCAAACAGCTTTCATGGACGGGATTTATATGCACCTGTATGTGCCATGATAGCGAACCAGCAGCCAATTCCCGGTAAAAAAATAGACTGGCAACCTCGTAATGCCTGGCCAGATGACTTGTATGAAATCATTTATATCGATCACTTTGGTAATGCCATGACCGGGATCCGTGCCAGTGAAATGAAAGGGGACGCGATCATTAATATTAATAATGAGGAAATCAGGCATGCCGTTACCTTTTCGTCCGTAAAAAAAGGAGCAGCCTTTTGGTATGGGAATGCAAATGGATTAGTTGAGATTGCAGTCAATCAGGCCAGCGCAGAAAGATTACTACAGTTGCAGATTGGCCAACAGATAACGATTGGCTAGGACAGACTCCTGTGTTCGGGATATCGAAAACTGTGTTATACCGGAAGTGAGACTACATGATTGGATCTGTGACAGGCGCTAACCTGCTGTGAGTTTTTTGTTAAGTAGTGCATTTACCTGCTGTGGGTTGGCCTTTCCCTGGGTCTTTTTCATGATCTGTCCGACGAAGAAGCCAATAAGTTTGCCTTGTTTTTCACCGGGACTACTGCGGAATTGTTCGACTTGATCCGGGTTGGCTGCGATAACTTCATCGACCAGTTTTTCGATGAGGCCACTGTCGCTGACTTGTTTCAGGCCCCTGACTTCAATGATGGTGTCGGCGTCCCCTTCACCATTCCACATGTCCTCGAATATTTGTTTGGCGATTTTGCCGGAGATAGTGTTGTCTTTAATGCGTTTTATCATGCCACCGAGTGCGTTGGCTGTGACGGGACTTTTTGTAATATCTTTATTTTCCTTGTTTAAGGCAGCCGATAGATCTCCCATGATCCAGTTGGCGCTGAGTTTTGCTTCGCCACCTGAGGCTTGAACGGTAGCCTCAAAATAATCAGCTAGTTCGCGGCTGATAGTGAGATTACTACTGTCATATTCAGACAGGTTGAATGCTTTTATGAAGCGTTGTCGTTTCGCATCAGGCAGTTCCGGCAGTTCTGTACGGATGGACTCAATATCGTCTCTGCTCAGTTCAACCGGTAGCAGATCGGGATCCGGGAAGTAACGGTAGTCATTAGCTTCTTCCTTGCTGCGCATGGCACGGGTTTCGTTTTTGTCGGGGTCGTAAAGCCGTGTTTCCTGCACGACTTTATTACCTGATTCCAGTATATCTATCTGTCGATCAATCTCATGCAGGATGGCCTGTTCCACAAAACGGAATGAGTTAAGGTTCTTAATCTCGGCACGAGTACCCAGTTTTGTGTCACCTTTTGCCCGTATAGATATATTGGCGTCACAACGGAAAGATCCTTCCTGCATATTGCCATCTGATATGCCCAGGTATCGCACCAGTGTGTGTATCTTCTTCATATAGGCGACTGCTTCCTGTGCGTTACGCAAATCAGGCTCCGAAACGATCTCCAAGAGTGGTGTCCCGGCGCGGTTTAAATCAATGCCGGTCATATTATGGAAATCTTCATGTAAGGATTTGCCAGCATCCTCTTCCAGGTGTGCACGCGTAATACCAATGATCCTGTTTGAGCCATCATCAAGCCGGATCGCTATTTGACCGTACCCGACGATGGGCAATTCAAGCTGGCTGATTTGATAGCCTTTGGGCAAGTCCGGATAAAAATAATTCTTGCGGGCAAAAACGAAGTGTTCTGCAATCTCAGCGTTTACTGCCAGCCCAAACTTGACTGCCTTTTTGATTACACCGGCGTTGATAACCGGCAAGACTCCAGGTAGTCCGAGGTCGACTGCGCAGGCCTGTCTGTTGGCTTCGGCACCGTATGCTGTAGCTGCGGCAGAAAAGATCTTGCTCCTGGTTGAGAGTTGTACGTGAATTTCCAGTCCTATGACTGTTTCCCATTGCATCTCTAGTTGTACCCTTCAGGTAATGTCCTGTGCCAATCTGTTTTTTGTTGAAACTGATATGCAGTGTTCAATAATCTCGATTCGGAAAAATAGTTACCGATGATCTGCATGCCAACCGGCAGTCCAGCCACGAAACCTGCCGGCACGGAGATCGCAGGCAAGCCGGCGAGGTTGACAGAGACTGTGTAGATGTCTGATAGATACATACTGACGGGGTCGTCTGTGCGCTCACCGAGTTTAAAGGCAGTTGTCGGTGAAGTCGGCCCAATAATGACTTCAACTTCCTTAAATGCCTGTTGAAAATCATCACGTATCAGTCGTCGAATCTTCTGTGCCTTTAGATAATATGCATCGTAATAACCGGCGGACAGAACATAGGTGCCGATCATGATCCGGTTTTTTAACTCCTTGCCGAAACCCTCGCCACGAGAGCGACAATAAAGATCGGACAGGTCTTTCGGATCTTCGCATCGGTAACCAAATCGAACACCGTCAAAACGTGACAGATTGGAAGAACATTCAGCTGGTGCGACAACATAATAAGCGGGTATGGATAAATGTGTGTTGGGCAATTCAATTTCGTGAATAATTGCTCCGGATTGTTGCAATTGTTTAATCGCGGTATGGATCAGATCACCAATATTACTATCCAGGGCATCACCAAAGTATTGCTTCGGCAGACCAATCTTAAGTCCCTGGATACTGTTATTTAATGAAGCAGTGTAATCGTCAACAGGCAGTTCTACGCAAGTGGAGTCGCGTTTATCAAATCCGGCCATGGCATTTAGCAACAAGGCTGCGTCTTCTGCAGTTTGCGCCATCGGGCCACCTTGATCGAGACTGGAAGCATAGGCAATCATGCCGTAGCGCGATACCCGGCCATAGGTCGGCTTTAAGCCGGTGATGCCACATAGAGCAGCAGGCTGGCGGATAGAACCGCCCGTGTCAGTACCGGTAGCAACCGGCGTTAGCCGGGCTGCAATAGCGCAGGCTGATCCGCCTGACGAGCCACCGGGTACGCGTGCCGTGTCCCAGGGGTTTAGTACGGCGCCGTAGTAACTGTTTTCATTGGAAGAACCCATGGCAAATTCATCCATATTGGATTTGCCCAGCGTCACCATGCCGGCATCATTCAGTTTTTCCACCACTGTCGCATTGTAGGGAGCGATAAAATTATCCAGCATCTTTGAGGCACATGAGGTCTTTAACCCATCGGTGCAGTAGATGTCCTTATGCGTAACGGGAATGCCTGTGAGTGGTCCGGCGTTACCTTGATGTATGCGCTTATCCGCGGCGCGCGCCTGCTGCAAAGCCCGTTCAGGGCTAAGCGAGATATAACAATTTAGCAACGGGTTGAATTTTTCTGCGCGGGCCAGATAGGTTTTTGTCATCTCTTCACTGCTAAGCTGTTTGCTTTGCAGTAATTGTGACAGTTCTGTCAGAGTATGTTGATGCATGGATTGTGTGCAGTGTGCGTTGAGGATTATTATTTAGCCGGTGTAAGGAGTTTATTCGATTACCCTTGGAACAAGATAATGTCCGTTATCCACATGCGGAGCGATATTTTGAAATTTTTCCCGTTGATCCGTTTCTGTGACTTCATCTGGCCGTAAGCGGGCCTTGATTTCCATAGGATGTGCCAACGGTTCTATATCATTGGTTTTGATAGTATTCATCTGCTCAACCAGGCCCAGAATATTGGACAAGTCACGGGCATAGCCCGGAATGTCATCCTCATCAAGGGCAAGTCGGGCCAACCAGGCTATTTTTTCGATTTCTGTTTTTTCAAGTGACATTAAATGAGTCCTGCTTATTGTTGAAAAATGAGTAATTTATCATAATACTCAGCTTGCTCAAAACCTTCTCCATTGCTAAAATTAGGCTTTTGAATCAGCCATTTACTAGGTGAACTTATAGGAGTTTAAAATCGTCCGTGAAAATTAACATGCGGGCTACAGGCTGAACGGTTGAGTGTCCAGACTGTCATCGCCTGAGAGCATCCTGTTACCGGCCATTGACGAGGCCTCTTTCCTTTTTAAGGTTTAAGTTAAAAAATGCTAGTTGGAAACTATTATAATAGATGTTACTGAAAAGATTACGCGGTTTATTTTCAAACGATTTAGCTATTGACCTGGGTACGGCGAACACACTTATTTATGTGCGTGGCAAGGGGATTGTCCTGAATGAACCTTCTGTTGTGGCCATCCGTAAAGATGGCGATAGAGTCAATGCCAAATCGATACGTGCGGTTGGCGCCGAAGCAAAGCGCATGCTGGGACGTACACCTAGTCATATTGAAGCTATACGACCGCTTAAAGATGGGGTGATTGCTGATTTTACCATCACAGAAAAAATGCTCCAGTATTTTATACATCAAGTTCATGGTGGCACTTTGTTTACCCCGAGCCCCAGAGTGCTGGTTTGTGTCCCCTGTGGTTCAACCCAGGTCGAGCGGCGCGCCATCCGTGAGTCTGCCATGGGCGCTGGTGCAAGAACAGTGCACATGATTGAAGAACCTATGGCAGCAGCTATCGGGGCAGGTATGCCGGTCAGTGATGCAAGAGGGTCGATGGTTCTGGACATCGGTGGCGGCACCACTGAGGTGGCTGTTATCTCACTAAACGGGATAGTCTATTCCGATTCAGTGCGAATTGGCGGAGACAGGTTTGATGAAGCCATCATCAGCTACGTGCGGCGTAATTACGGCACGCTAATCGGTGATGCAACCGCCGAACGGATCAAGGTGGAAATTGGTTGTGCCTATCCTGGCAATGAAGTACGCGAAATGGAGGTTCGAGGGCGTAATCTGGCTGAAGGTATTCCTCGCAGTTTTACATTGAATAGTAATGAGATACTCGAGGCGCTACAGGAACCATTATCAGGTATTGTTGATGCGGTGAAGAACGCCCTGGAAAAGACACCGCCTGAGTTGGGTTCAGATGTCGCCGAACGTGGTATGGTGTTGACAGGTGGTGGTGCGTTACTGTTGGATATTGATCGATTGTTAATGGAGGAGACAGGTCTGCCAGTTATCATTGCAGAAGATCCGCTGACCTGTGTAGCGCGAGGCGGTGGACGTTACCTGGAGATGATGGATGACTATGGAGACGATATTCTGGTTGTTGAGTAAACCATTTATGAGTTAGAAGTGAGGAGCGAGTTATCAAACCACTGTTCCTGAAAAATCCTTCGGCCAACGTGAGGCTGATTTTTTTTGTACTGGTATCGATAGTCCTGATGGTTGTTGATCACAGGCAAGGGCATCTGGACGTTGTGCGTGCTGCCTTATCGACACTGGTCTATCCACTGCAATTTGCAGTCAACCTGCCTGTTGAGGTGGGTCGCCGGCTGTCCGAAACACTTGTCACGCAGAAATTCTTAATCGAAGAAAATAATCGTTTTCGCGAAGAGCATCAATTAATGAATTCGAAACTGCAACGTTTCGTGATACTGGAAGAGGAAAATAAACGCCTGCGTCAACTTTTGGGTTCTTCAATCAGGTTCAAGGAACGAATTTTAATAGCGGAACTGTTGTCAGTTGAACTGGAACCTCACCGGCAGTTGGTTGAGATCAATAAAGGTTTTCGAGAAGGTGCTTATGACGGACAACCGGTGGTGGATGCCAGTGGTGTTATTGGCCAGATTATTCATGTCGGACCATTTTCCAGTAAGGTATTGTTGATCACTGATCCCAGTCATGCCTTACCTGTACAGGTGAATCGCAATGGCTTGCGGGCTATCGCCGTTGGTACCGGTCAGGCAAATAATTTATTATTGCAACATCTACCGACCAATGCGGATATACACGAGGGAGATCTGATTATTTCTTCCGGCCTCGGCCATCGCTTTCCAAGAGGTTATCCGGTTGGAACTATCTCCAGTATAACGCTGGAACCGGGGGCTCACTTTGCAAAGGTGGCAGTTACGCCAAGTGCCAAGCTGACACAAAATCGGGAGGTGTTGTTAGTGTGGCCATACGAGATCGATGACGAGACAACGATGGGTGCAGAAGTGGCGATGAACCGATGAATCCGGACAGATATATGGCGCATAATGGGGGCTGGGTAATTATTTTGAGTCTGATCCTGGCTTTCATGTTTACAGCAATACCATTACCGGATTGGGCCATAAATTTGCAACCGGCCTGGGTAGCAATGGTTATGATCTATTGGTGTATGGCTTTACCGGACAGGGTCGGTATTGGAGCCGCCTGGGCAATTGGATTATTGCTGGATGTTCAACAGGGAAGTGTGTTGGGACAACATGCCATCGGACTTGCTATGGTAGCATATATTACGCTTAAATCCTATCAGCGCATTCGTGTGTTCCCTCTGCCACAACAGGCAATGATGATCTGTCTTTATGTGTTATTACTGCAATTTCTTATGCTTTGGATAAAGGGGATGATGGGTGTGGCGCCCCCAAACTGGTTTTTCTGGATGCCTGCCTTAACGAGTATGCTACTGTGGCCCTGGCTTTTTATCATCCTTCGGGATATACGGCGTAAGTTTCGCGTGTATTAATGCAGATACAATCATTGCATGTCACGAGAGTTTTCCCTTAAAGATACCAGACGCGAGAAAAGCCTGGTTGCTAGCCGTATTTATGCTGCCGGCCTTATTATGTTGCTACTCGGGTTGATGCTGCTTGGTCGTATTTTCTATCTGCAAGTTATCAAGCACGAACATTATACAACCTTGTCTCAACACAACCGTGTAAAGATCCTGCCTTTACCACCTATCAGAGGACTAATTTTCAGTCGGGATGGGGTTCTGCTTGCTGATAACAAGCCTTCGTTTAGTCTGGAAATAATTCCTGAGCTTGTTGATGATATGGATCAGATCATCGAGCAACTCGAAAGGATTGTCAGTATCGAACAAACAGATATTAAAAGGTTCAGACAACAATTAAAGAAAAAAAGACGTTTCGAAAGTGTGCCGTTAAAGTTCAGCTTGACTGATGAAGAGGTGGCACGGGTTTCAGTTAATCGTCATCTGTATCCGGGTGTAGATGTCGTTGCACGTTTGAACCGTTATTATCCGGCAGGAGAAAATATTGCACATGCCGTCGGTTACGTAGGCATGATTGATGAGAATGATCTTAAGCAACTCAATAGCTCCAATTACATTGGCACAACTCATATCGGCAAGGTTGGGATAGAAAAGGCGTACGAGGATATCCTGCATGGACGTGTGGGCTACCAGCAGGTTGAGGTAAATGCGCAGGGTCGGGTGGTTCGCGTACTCGATCGAACGCCACCGCAGACCGGCAGGAATATTCATATAACGCTGGATGTTTCCCTGCAAAATGTTGCTGTCGAGGCGTTGGCAGGTAAACGGGGAGCGATTGTTGCTATCGATCCGCGCGATGGTGGTATCCTGGTGCTGGCCAGTTCACCCAGTTACGATCCAAATTTATTTGTCAATGGAATTGATTTTTATTCGTATAATAAATTGCTGACTGAAGGCACTCCTCTTTTAAATCGTGCATTACAGGGTAAATATCCTCCAGGCTCTACTATTAAACCCTTTATCGGACTTGCTGTCCTTAATCTTGGATTGCGGACTGTATATGATGAAACCTGGTGTCCTGGCTGGTTTACCTTACCGGGTCATGCGCATAGATACCGTGACTGGAAGAAACAGGGGCATGGTCATGTGAGTCTTTTAAATGCTATTGCACAGTCCTGTGATGTTTATTTTTATACACTGGCCTTTGAGTTGGGGATTAATCGTTTACATACTGCATTGGCAGAGTTTGGTTTTGGCGAAAAAACGGGAATTGATATTGGTGGAGAGTCAGCAGGTTTACTGCCATCACGACAATGGAAACGCAAGGCTCTGGGGCAGGTATGGTTCCCTGGTGAGACTGTCATAGTCGGTATAGGCCAGGGGGCAGCCTTGACGACTCCGTTGCAATTAGCAACTGCAACGGCAGCAATAGCAACTCGTGGCCGCATGATCCAGCCACACTTACTGGACGAAATACATGAGCCTGTTAATAATGAAAATATTGATCTTATTGCCGTTGTTAATAAATGGAAAATAAAACTTATAGAAAGCGAATATTGGGATGATATCATCAATGCTATGACAGAGGTTGTTCATGGCACACGGGGTACGGCAAGAGCAACAGGTCTGAATGCACAATACAGGTTCGCCGGAAAGACCGGCACTGCACAGGTCATAGGTATCGCGCAGGATGAGCAACAGCGGAAGGATGACGAAAAAAAAGATATCCCGGAAAAATTTCGTGATCATGCTTTATTTATTGCATTTGCGCCTGTTAATGATCCAAAGATTGCTGTTGCTATCGTAATAGAAAACGGCGGCAGCGGATCATCAATCGCTGCACCTATTGCACGCCGTTTGTTTGATCATTATCTGGTTAGTGATAATCGTACACAAGGTTAATAGAATGGATGATAGATCCCTGTCACAGCGGTTACATATGGATATACCCTTACTGGCAGGCTTGTTGATTTTATCTGGCCTGGGCCTTGTAGTGTTGTACAGTGCAGCAGGACAGGAAAACAGCCTGATGTATCGGCAGGTCATACGTCTGGCTTTGGCATTTCTGCTTATGTTTATTGTTGCACAATTACCTCCGGCACAATTAGCACGTTGGTCTCTTTTTCTGTACTTAATCGGTGTGCTGTTGCTGGTGTTGGTACTGTTTCTTGGAGATTACGGCAAGGGAGCGCAACGCTGGCTTGACCTTGGTGTATTTAGATTCCAGCCTTCAGAATTAATGAAACTGACCGTGCCTATGGTGCTGGCGTGGTATTTCTCGGAGTGGTCACTGCCACCGGCTTTCTCTCGACTGATAGTTGCCTGTGCTCTTATATTTGTGCCGGTAATATTGATTGGTAAGCAACCGGATCTGGGGACTGCATTTCTGGTTGCAGCGGCCGGTTTTTCAATTTTCTTCATAGCAGGTATCAGCTGGAAGATTATCATAAGGTTTGTTGCACTTGCGACGTTATCAACTCCTGTATTATGGTACTTTATGCACGAATACCAGAAACAGAGAGTACTGACTTTTCTTAACCCGGAGCAGGATCCGTTGGGCGCAGGTTATCATATTATCCAATCGAAAATTGCTATTGGCTCAGGTGGCATGTATGGAAAAGGCTGGCTAAACGGTACACAGTCTCACCTTGAATTTCTTCCTGAACGTTCAACAGACTTTATATTCTCTGTCTTTTGTGAAGAGTTTGGCTACATGGGTGTGTTAATACTTGTTTGTATTTATATGTTTATTATTGTAAGAGGCTTGTATATTGCGATGAACTCGCAGCATACCTATGGTCGTTTGCTAGGTAGTGCCATTATACTTACATTTTTTGTCTATATTTTTGTCAATATAGGGATGGTAACGGGACAACTACCTGTAGTCGGAGTGCCATTGCCACTGATCAGTCATGGAGGCACATCGATGGTCACTCTGATGATCGGCTTTGGGATATTAATGGCTATACAATCGCACAGGCGTCTATTGTCAGGCTAAATGTTTTCGCTGATAAAAAAAACAGTACTAATTTTGTTTGTAGTTTCTGGCATTGATGCTCAAGCGTCTATTATTGATCGCGATGATGTCAAGGCGTTTATCAATAGTATGGTTGTTGAGCATGGATTTGAGCTAGATGCACTTAATGCTGTATTTAAGCGTATTAAATTATCAGCATCCATTGTCAAAGCAATTTCCAGTCCGGCAGAAGCATTGCCATGGTATAAATACAGACCCATATTTCTGAAGACTAATCGGATAAATCTGGGTGTGGAGTTCTGGGCAAAACACAAAATTGACCTTGCTAAAGCCGAAAAACAATATGGTGTGCCGGCGGAAATTATTGTTGCCATTATAGGTGTTGAAACACGATATGGAAAAAACGTAGGCAAGTACAAGGTGATTAACTCGCTTGCGACACTTGCGTTTAATTATCCAGCAAGGGCCGGTTTTTTCAAAAAGGAGTTGCAACATTACCTGTTGCTTGTCAGGGAGCAGGGTATTGATCCTCATGCTATCAAGGGATCGTATGCAGGTGCTATGGGAATCCCACAATTTATTTCCAGTAGTTACCGGCATTATGCCGTTGATTTTGATAATGATGGTTTGATTGATATATGGAAAAACCCGGCCGATGCGATCGGCAGTGTAGCAAATTATTTCAAGGTACATGGTTGGAAAGCCGGCCGAATGATTGCAGAACCTGCTCATATTAAAGGCAGGATGTATATACAATTACTGTCGAATGAATTAAAACCGGAATTACCGGTAGTGGATCTGGCAGGTTTTGGTATTACTGCTGAAAATGATTTGCCTGCAGGAGAAAAGGTAAAGCTGCTTGAGCTAGAAAATGCAAATGGTAGTGAGTATTGGCTGGGTTTTGAAAATTTCTATGTCATTACCCGTTATAATCATAGTCTGCTATATGCCATGGCGGTTTATCAGTTAGCAATGGAAATACGCCTGAAATATGTAGCAGAAGTAGCATAAAATATTTAATTCTGTGCCTTGGCGCATAGTATAATCTGATCATACGTTTTGGAAAAAATAATAAACAGAATAAATCTGTATAGTGTCGTTATTACAATCCTGTCAGGGTGTTCGGTAAGTTATGAGAAGGATGAAGACAGCGGTCCCATGCCAGGATCTGTAGATGTTTCTTCCATTCCGAATGCTATACCCAGGGTTGAACCAAAAAGTAGATATGGAAACCCGAAATCATATGTTGTCAGAGGTAATCGCTATTATGTAATGAATGATAGTGAGGGATTTGTTCAACGTGGCGTTGCTTCATGGTATGGAAAAAAATTTCATGGGCGCAGGACATCAAGTGGTGAAAGCTACGACATGTATGCGATGACCGCTGCACATAAAACACTACCTTTGCCAACCTATCTTGAAGTATTAAACCTGAGAAATGGCAAGAAGATAATTGTAAAAGCCAACGACAGGGGTCCCTTTCATGAAAACAGAATTATTGATCTGTCATATACTGCTGCAGAAAAACTGGGGATCGTGCAGGAAGGCACCGGGCTGGTAGAGATCAGGGCAATAAATCCGAAAACCTATGGTCAGAGAAGAGCACCTGTCACTACAGTGGTAAACTATAGATCCAGGGAGTTATATATACAGGCAGGCTCATTCAAACAACTGCTTAACGCAGAGAATTTACACAAGGCATTGGCAGAAGATGATGGGCGACTGGTTAATATCAGCGAGGTTATTATAAACGGTCAGCCGGTATACCGTGTACGGATTGGGCCGATTACCGACATTGACACTGCTGACAGGATAGTTTTCAGCCTGAGCAAGCATGGTATAGATGATCATCGTTTTGTGTTTGACTAGGAGTCTGTCCTGGGCAATGCAGAAATCATATCGCTGAAAAAAATTGTTTTTGGAACTAATGATTAAATGAGGAATGAAATGACATATCGAGTTTTTTGCATGATTATTTTCCTGGTTTCTGCAAGCCTTGCATCAGATGTAACTGTCGCGGCAGTGGTGCCTGCACCTCCCAAGGCCAAAGCCACATCTTATCTGGTTATGGATCATCATAGTGGTCGTATGCTGGTAGCGGAAAATATTGATGAGCGAGTTGAGCCGGCAAGCCTGACGAAAATGATGACGGCATATGTTACAGCAAGTGAACTGGCTGACGGCAATATCAGTCTGGATGATATGGTAGTGGTAAGTGAGAAGGCCTGGCGTATGCAAGGATCCAGAATGTTTATTGAAGTCAATACAGAAGTATCAGTCAACGACTTGCTGAAAGGAATAATCATTCAGTCTGGAAATGATGCAAGTATTGCTCTTGCCGAACATATCGCCGGTAGTGAGGAGGTGTTTGTAGAGATTATGAATCAACATGCAGATAAATTGTTCATGACAGGCACAAAATTCATGAATGCTACTGGTTTACCTGATGCAAATCATTATACAACGGCCAGAGATATGGCGACTCTGGCAGCAGCTTTAATAAGGGATCATCCGGAGATATATGCATGGCATGCAATACGTGAATTTACCTATAATGGAATAAGGCAGCAAAACCGTAATAGTATGTTGTGGCGTGATGAAGGCGTCGATGGTGTTAAGACCGGCCATACCGATAGTGCCGGTTTTTGTCTTGTCACGTCGGCAAAGCGTGGTGATACGCGGCTTGTTTCAGTCGTGATGGGTAGCGATGGTAAAAAAGCCCGTCTTCGGGTTACACAGGCAATTATGAATTATTCATTCCGTTACTACGAAACTCACAAGCTCTATTCTGCTGATGAAATAATCACAACAAGAAAGGTCTGGAAAGGAAATTCCGAAGCAATAGGCCTTGGGGTCGTCGATAATCTGTATATCACCATCCCCAGGGGTAAATACAAGTTACTTGATGCATCTATTGAACTTGGCGAGAGTATTATAGCTCCGGTAGGTAAAGGTGATATACAGGGTAGTCTCCGCGTGATTCTGGAAGGCAAGGAGTTAATCAATAAGCCGCTTGTGGCACTGCAATCTATCGATGAGGGAAGCATATTTGTACGCTTCAAGGACGGCATAATGTTGCTGTTAGAGTAGCCATGTCTATCGTGTTTCTAAACGGGGTATTTTTAGCTCAAGAAGACGCCCTGGTGTCGGTAATGGATAGAGGGTTTACCTTTGGTGATGGTATATACGAAATTATCCCTTTTTTTTCTGGCGAGCCATTAAGATTTTCCCAGCACATTTCACGCTTGAATGACAGCCTCTCCGCTATTCAAATTAATAGCCCTTATACAGAGGCCGAATGGAAAGACATAATTACTGAGGTGATAAACAGAAACCCTGTTACAACCAATCTGTCCTTGTATATTCAGATAACTCGTGGCGTGGGTGAGCGAGAACATATATACGACAATGATCTCAAGCCAACTGTATTTGTAATGTGCAAGCCGATTATCGACAGAGATTTCAGTGCCGGCGTTAGTGTAATTACGCATGAAGACATACGTTGGCAATATTGTCATATAAAGGCAATATCATTACTTGCTGGTATTTTACTGAAGAAATTAGCGTCAGAGAAAGACGGTTCTTTTGAAGCAATATTGATCAGGGGCGGTATTGTTACGGAAGGGGTAGCGAGTAATGTCTTTGTTATAAAGGATAAAGTTGTCAAAACACCTGCAAAAGACGGCAGCGTATTAGCTGGCATAACAAGGGACTTATTGCTTGAATTGATGTATAAATCCGGGCTTGAATGTATGGAAACAACAGTTACTGAAAAGGCATTGAAAAAAGCTGATGAAATCTGGATAACCAGCTCGACAATGGGGGTTGTCCCGGTAGTTAAACTTGACGGAGAAATTGTGGGGAATGGTAAACCAGGTAAAGTCTGGGAGCAGGCAAATAGTCTGTATGAAACATTTAAATAGAATGATGTATCTGTATTCTATTGTCTGGCCGCTGGGTTTATGTCTTGATTCCGATCCCTCTGTTTAACAGAAACAAGCAGAGTCCAGTCAGTGCCAGGATGAATAATATGATGATTATAAAGGCTGTAACGATATTAATATCCGATACCCCGAGCATGCCATAACGAAAAGCATTGACCATATATAAAATCGGATTGAATCTTGAGACGGTTTGCCAGAATTGCGGTAGTAATTCAATTGAATAAAATATACCGCCAAGGTAAATCAACGGTGTCAGAATAAATGTTGGTATAATTGTAATATCATCGAATCTATTCGCAAAAATACCGTTTAATAGGCCCGCCAGTGAAAACAACATTGCTGTGAGAAATACCACAGCAAATACAATGAAATAATTATGCACATGTAGTTCGGTAAAAAAAAGTGCAACAATAGTCACGACAAACCCGACAAGCAGGCCCCTGACAATCCCGCCTGTAATGTAACCGGCGAGAATTATGATATACGGTACAGGCGCTATAAGTATCTCCTCAATATGCCTTTGATATTTTGCGCCAAAAAAAGATGATACAACATTAGCGTATGAATTATTAATAATAGACATCATGATTATTCCCGGACTGATAAAAGCCATATAATCAAAGCCACCCATCTTGCCGATACGTGGTCCTATCAAACTACCAAAGATGATGAAGTAGAGAGTCATGCTCACTGCAGGCGGGAGAACTGTCTGGATCCATATCCTTGTGAATCGACTTACCTCTTTAACGACAATTGTATTATAAGCAATTAAATACTGTTCGGTATTCATACAGATATTATGATTATAATTAGCATGCTGATTATATATTCAGAAGTCTGATAAAGAGTTCCTCAAGGCGGCTTGACTTGTTACGCATACTGCTGACCCGAATATTATGCTTGGTCAAAATATAAAACAGCTCATTGATAGTGTTGCCTTTTATCAGATCTGCTTCAATTGTGAGCGGGTCTATTAAACGCAAAGTAAACTTGTCTATCGATGGCAGTTGACTGACAGGAGCTTCCAGATCCAGCACAAAAGTTTCTATATTTAGTTTGCCGAGGAGTTGCCTCATTGAAGTATGTTCAATGATTAGTCCTTTATCTATAATGGCGATATTCTTGCAAAGATTCTCGGCCTCCTCCAGATAATGTGTTGTCAGCAGTATGGTTGTACCGTTACTGTTGATTTCTTTCAAAAAATCCCACATGGAACGCCGTAGTTCCACATCAACGCCTGCAGTCGGCTCGTCGAGTATCAGCATCCTTGGTTCATTTATGAGTGCTCTTGCAATCATAAGCCGGCGCTTCAGACCACCTGACAGGGTTCGTGAGATATCATGACGTCTGTCCCACAAGCCTAATTCGCCGAGATATTTTTCAGCCCGTTTCAGCGCAACGTGACGTTTGATTCCATAGTAACCGGCCTGGTTTAATACTATCTCCTGACATGTCTCAAATTGGGAAAAGTTCAGTTCCTGAGGTACTATTCCCAGACAGGATTTGACTTGAGAAATATGCATATCCAGATCAAACCCGAAAATGCTGATTTTCCCACTATTTTTGTTCACCAGCGAAGAAATGATGCCGATAGTTGTAGATTTTCCTGCACCATTTGGACCCAGTAAGGCAAAGAAGTCAGCTTCATCAACCTGTAAGTCAATACCTTTCAGGGCATGCAATCCGTTGGCGTAGGTCTTTTCCAGGTTTTTAATTTCCAGAGCGTTCATTATTATTTGAGAATTAGTTTAGCTTTCTATTCTCGGGCAGGCTCTCGGCATATACCGGAAGTCTCTGAAGAAGCAGTTGGGATAATAGAATATTAAAAAAACCAGCACTAAAAATTATTTTTGTATTTGATCTATTTCCTTTTTCTGTGCAGAACCAATTTTCTGTAAAGATTGCAGAAGTTTGCTATCCCGGTTCAGCAGGAGCCGAAAATATGACTTTTTTACTCGTATTAACTTAACTTTTTCATCACTTCTTGCATAAGCATTTCTCAGGCCTGAACTACCAGGCATTAATGCCTGTTCGCCAAAATAATTTCCTCGAGTGTGCTTAGCCAGGATAACTATTTTGCCATCATCATCAAGCGTGAAAATTTCAACAGTTCCGTCAAGGACAACATACAGACAATCACCCAATTCAGATTCCTTTAGTACAAAATCACCCGGACCAACAGTCAGAGTGTCTGTCCAACTAGCAACTGATGATAATTCTTCCTCACCCAGGCTTCTAAACAAACGCATGTCTTTAAGAAGTCCTTGTACCTCTTTATCCAGATAGGATGTGTCAGTAACCGGCACGGTAATATCGTCAGATCCTTTAAAATCCTTTTCAAGGCCTATATGCACATGTTTTTTATCGATTTTGAACAGTTTTGTCGGGAAGTAGGAGCGTACAGTGGCATTTCGTCTGCCGGTCCGGTCTGCCACACTGAGAGCTTGTTCGCCAAAGAAGTCACCTTCACGTAGTGTTGCGACGGTAATCTCCCTGTTACTGGGACCACCTCGAATGGAGACCTCCACGGTGCCTTCCAGTATTATATACATACAATCTCCAATTTCTGATTCTTTGATGATCACCTCCTTTTGCGCATATTCCTCTATGCTGTTATCTGGAGAATTTATAATTTCCATTAATGCTGCATCTGAAAGCGAATCGAAAACTGGGATCTTACGCAGTATTTCAGGGTCATTCAGTTGTTCAGCCATTAGCATACTGCTCCATTATTTTTTACTGGTGTAGTGAATGAATATTGATTTCATTGACCGTGCACAAGACCGTCCTTGCTGCGATGCCTAGTTCTTGCCTTTAAATGCCCTGACGGCGGAGTTAAATAATTCGGCAACGGCATTCATATCATCGACAATCTTATTGTGGAAAATGATGGCAACGGCTGCATGCTCTTCCGATTTTTCCTTTCCCCAGCCTTTCTCAATCTTTTTCAGGCATTCAATGTATTGATCACCCTTTGCCAGGAAGGCCTTCATGGTCTTTTGTGCGACAATCATTTCCGCTTCAGTGGACTTTCTGCCATTGGGAATAGTGGGTCGTTCGGGGTACTTGCATTTTTCCACCAGTTGCCCGGATGCTGACTCAGCGGAGTCAGGTTCCGCCATACAGGTAGTTGCCACGGAAAAACTTAAAATTAAAGCCAAAAATAGTGTCAGTGATCGCATCTGCTTTCCCCATTAATTGAAACTTGTACTGCCCTTTTTCTTCATAATTTTTAAGAAATAGCGCAAATTTGCCTATAAAAGACTGGATATGTCCCTATAATCCGGGACGCTTTATGTTAACCTTTTTATTATACGAATTAAAATGCAAATGGAACAAGGTGTAATGATAACTGATGAGCAAATAATGTCCTTTCCCTGTGAATTCCCGATCAAGGCGATGGGAAAAACTGCGGAAGACTTCGATGCACTGATCGTCGGCATCGTCCGCAAACATTCAGCCGATATGCTTGAAGGGGCAGTGAAATCCCGTCTCAGCAAAAACGGCAGGTTTGTCTCGGTAACAGTCACCATAGAAGCACAAAGTCGTGAACAACTCGATAACATCTATCTGGAGCTGACTGCCAGTGACAAGGTGTTAATGGCATTATGAGCAGTGCTGGTAAACTTATAGTCAGAAACCTTGGCCGCCAGGAATATGATGATACTTTCCAGGCTATGCGTACGTTTACCAATGAGCGCACTGCGATCAGTACAGATGAGATGTGGTGTCTTGAACACCCGGCTGTTTTTACCCTTGGTATGGCGGCAAAAACCGAACATATACTCGATGCGGGCTCAATCCCTGTGGTACAGACAGACAGGGGCGGACAGGTGACCTATCACGGTCCAGGCCAGTTAATCATCTACCTGCTCGCTGATCTCAGGCGACTGGGCTTATCTGTCAGAGGATTAGTAACGCAAATCGAACAATCATTGATCGATATGTTGGCAGAATCAGGTCTGACGGCCAACAGAAAACCCGGTGCACCAGGCGTTTACATAGCCGGGGAAAAGATTGCGGCATTGGGTATTCGGGTGCGCAGGGGCTGCTGTTATCATGGTCTGGCATTGAATGTCGATATGGACACCTCCCCCTTTCAACGCATCAACCCCTGTGGCTTTGCAGGTTTGCAGGTGACCCAATTGAAGGACCAGCACTGTGACATGACCCGCCAGCAGGCAGCAGAGGCCTTGTTGCCACATTTATTCAGAAATTTGAACTATGAGCCGTATAATGTCGCCGGCGAGTCTGCAATAACGGATAAGCTTTATCATCACTTCGCCGCATGAAGTGATGCGATATATAGAATTAATCAGGGCGGTTAACGAATGAATAATACCATACAACAGCAACAGGCACTGCTCGATAAACGCGGCAAGCTGAAGACGTCGCGTATACCGATTAAAGTTGTGCCGACACAAGGTCCGTTGCCCCGCAAGCCAAACTGGATCCGGGCAAAGGCACCAACAGATCCGCGAGTGCAAAAACTCAAGACCTTGTTGCGCGAACAAAAGTTGCATACGGTCTGTGAAGAAGCGGCCTGTCCGAATCTGGGCGAATGTTTCAGCCATGGCACCGCAACTTTCATGATCATGGGAAAACTCTGTACGCGTCGTTGCCCATTTTGTGATGTGGCCCATGGCAGGCCGCAGCCTCTGGATCAAGATGAGCCGGAAAATCTGGCGAATGCGGTCGAGAAAATGGGCTTGCAATATGTTGTCATTACCTCGGTCGATCGAGACGACCTGCGTGATGGCGGAGCAGGGCACTTTGCCGCGTGTATAAAGGCGTTACGCGCCAAGGCAGCCGCTATCCGCATTGAAATATTGACCCCGGATTTCCGCGGGCGCATGGATGTGGCGCTGGAAAGGCTGAATGAAGCGCCGCCGGATGTGTTTAACCATAATCTTGAAACAGTACCCAGGCTGTATAAGAAGGTGAGGCCCGGCGCGGACTATGCGTGGTCACTTGATCTCATTCAACGGTTTAAGGCAGGCCAGCCTGATATCATGACCAAATCAGGTTTGATGCTCGGGCTCGGTGAGGAGATTGATGAGGTGAAGCAAGTCTTGCGGGACTTGCGCGAACATGACTGTGATTTATTGACCCTGGGCCAATATCTGCAACCCAGCCGCTATCATCTGCAAGTTGAGCGGTTTGTACACCCGGATGAATTCGATGAGCTAGGTGAGTTTGCTCATTCCCTCGGTTTTAGCAACGTCGCCAGTGCGCCGATGGTACGCTCTTCCTATCATGCCGATTTACAGGCCAGGGGCGAGCCCTTTACAGGCTGGGAGAATAAAAATGCATCACCCGGTTGAAAAAATTATTACGCTAATGCTTGCTGTAAGTTTGATTGGTATGGTGCAGCTCTCTGTTGCAGCGGATGAAAATCCACAGGACGATATACAACAACAAGTAATTGCGCAGACGATGAACAATGACCGGTTGCAGGCCATCATTCAGCGTATCGATCCGGAATTTACCGGCACACTGGGTCACTGGCAGATAAAGGTTGACAATATCGGCATCAGGATCATCACGGATGCCCGGGCAGATCGCATGCGTATCGTCATTCCTGTTCGTAAAGCCGACGGACTGAGTCAGGAAGAAATGTATCGTATCTTACAGGCTAACTTCGATTCAGCGCTGGATGCTCGTTATGCTATAGGCAAGGGAGTGTTATGGAGCACATTTATCCACCCATTATCATCGCTTAATGATAAAAAATTCCTGTCCGGACTAGGACAAACCATCAATATCGTCAGGTCCTATGGCAAAAGCTATTCATCCGGTGTGCTTACTTTCGGTGGCGGCGATAGTAATGAGTTATTGCAGAAGAAGTTGATCGACGAATTGATGAAGAAAGGCCAGATCATTTAATCTTTACTTATAGGTAGAATCTTAAGGGGATATTCATTTCTAGAATTATCAAATAATCTGAAATCTAAACACAGAGTCACAGAGTACACGGAGTTAGGATAATATTTGTTCTTTATCTCCGTGTACTCTGTGACTCTGTGTTTAAAATTCTGACCTTAATAATGGTTTCAGAGCTTAAAGACTAAACTATGAATCTTTACTTTGGCATCTAAATTTCAATCATCCGCTTGAATAAACAACAGCGGGTCGACCATGGTGTTGTTCATGATCACACTCCAGTGTAGATGTGCGCCAGTGACGCGACCGGTTTGGCCGACTGTGCCGATAATTTCACCTTCATCTACCTGCTGCCCGGCTTTTACTGCAATGCTGTTCATGTGACAGTACATGGTGATCATGCCCTGACCGTGATCAATAAAGACGGTATTACCATTAAAAAAGTATTCACCTGTGTTGATAACCTTTCCTGCAGTGGCTGCCTTGATCGGGCTGCCCTCAGTTGCCGCTATATCCAGACCACTGTGGGGGCGGCGTGGCTGTTCGTTGAAGAAACGTCTTAAGCCAAACGGACTGCTATAGGGGCCTTCTACCGGGACACTTAATCCCAAGTTTATATTATCTGTATCAGTCCAGGTCGCTTTGGCTTTTTTTATGAGAGGTGTTTCCTTGTTGATGCGTTGCATATCCAGCGGGTTTGGATTGACCTTGCGTTTATCTTTAATAGTGATGTGCTGGCTTGCATATTCTTTATCTGCAATATCAAAGTGATGGATGGCATTGCCGGAACCGTTGTTGACCTGTAAGCGATGGGTGCCGGGCTTTGCACTCAGAGGTACACCGACGATGGCCTTCCAGTCGCCGGCTTCTCCGATGACCATGACGCGGTTGCCTTTATAAAAAGCCTCGGGCCTGGAATCATCATTTAATGTAACGACGGCAAGTCCACCGGGAACATTTTCAGCCCGTGGTAGAGTCTGGGCATAAATTTTTCCAGACAAACCTGTAAATAACAGAAGCAGTAGAAATTTCACAAGATTATTTTTCATGGAGTTATTTTTTTCACAATGGAATGTATTCGCCCTTTGGCAAGCCGTGTCTTTATAGTCTCTCCCTCGTGCAGTATGCTGGCATCACGTACAATGTTGCCATTGTCGGTTTGGCTGACTATGGCATAACCACGCTCCAGTGTGGCCAGCGGACTGACCGTATGCAGGTTATGAGTAAGCCGTTCGAAATTTCCTCTGGCTGTTTGCAGACCGTAGGACAAACTCTTGCGCAAGCGCCCCCTCAACATATAACATTTTTCCTTGTGTGCCCGCAGGGTTTGTAAAGGGTTATGTTGATTTATCTGTGCTGATAATTTTAACAGAAGGGATTGTTGCAGCGTGATGTTCGTCCTGATGGATTGCTGCATGCGTAATGAGAGCTCATCCAGGCGTTGACTGATATTTTGCAGTTGTCGTTTTGGATGGGGTAGACGTTTTTCAAGCTGTAACAAAGTATGACCCATCCGCTGTAGCTGATGTTTGATGTGCGAATGTATCCTGTTTGCCAGCGAGCCAAGCCTATCCAGTAGCTCTGCCTGATCAGGACTGAGCAATTCCGCTGCTGCCGAGGGCGTCGCTGCGCGTTGATCGGCAACAAAGTCTGCAATGGTGAAATCAATCTCGTGGCCGACGCCGCAGACGACGGGTATTTTACATTGATAGATGGCCCGGGCGACAACTTCTTCGTTGAAAGCCCACAGGTCTTCCAGTGAACCGCCTCCCCGGGACAATATAAGCACATCGGTTTCATGCCGCTGTTGAGCGAGTTCTATGGTCTCTGCAATAGTCTCAGCCGCGCCGTCTCCCTGTACCGGCACGGGATAGATAATCACATTGGCAAGTGGGTAACGCCTTTTCAGGACAGTGAGTATATCCCGGATGGCAGCCCCTGTAGGTGATGTGATTACACCTATAGTCCTGGGCAAAGCAGGCATGGGTCTTTTGCGGTCTTCGTCGAACAGACCCTGCTTTTGCAGCCTTTGTTTTAGCGCCTCAAAGGCGCGTTGCAGTGCACCTTCTCCGGCCTGCTCCATATGTTCAACGATGAGCTGAAATTCACCGCGGCCTTCGTAAAGGCTGACGTTTACCCTGGCAAGTATCTGCATGCCATTGTCCGGAGCAAATTTCAGATAACGGTTCTTGTTCCTGAACATGGCGCAACGTACTTGCGAGGATTGATCCTTGAGAGAGAAATACCAATGTCCGGATCCTGGTTGTGCCAGATTAGATATCTCGCCCTCTACCCAGAGTGTCAGGAAGCTGCCCTCCAGCACCGCCCGGACCTCACGGTTCAAGCGGCTAATGCTGTAAACATCACGATGCGTTGCGTTATGTCCGGGTGATGTATTCACATTATTGTGTTATGCAGGAGTTTGATTTACCGTGTGCGCTCAAGCCACTATAATAACCGGTCACTTAACCATATAGTAGATTTGCTTGCCTGATATGCGCATTATTGAAGAAGCCCTGACATTTGATGATGTATTGCTGGTGCCTGCCTATTCGCAGGTATTGCCCAGGGAAGTCAGTCTGGAAACACAATTATCCCGCGAGATTAAACTCAATATCCCCATTATGTCGGCGGCCATGGATACTGTTACCGAGGCACGCCTGGCTATTGCCATCGCTCAGGAAGGCGGTATAGGCATCATTCACAAGAACATGAGTCCGGAAGAGCAGGCACGTCAGGTGCGTCAGGTGAAGAAATATGAGAGTGGTGTCATCCGCGACCCCTTTACCGTGAATCCCAGGACGAGCATTCACGATGTGCTGGAATTGACCCACGCCAATAACATCTCGGGCGTACCGGTTGTCGATGGCGAAGACCTGGTAGGTATCGTAACCAGCCGTGACCTGCGCTTTGAGACACATTATGACGCCCCGGTTGAGACCATCATGACGCCAAAAGATCGTTTGATTACCGCCAAAGAAGACGCGAGTAACGATGAGATCGTTGGTCTATTACATAAGCACCGCATTGAGAAGCTACTGTTCGTCAATGACAAATTTCAGTTAAGGGGCATGGTGACTGTCAAGGATATTCAAAAGGCATATGAATTTCCGAATGCCTGTAAAGACAATGATGAGCAACTGCGTGTCGGTGCAGCCGTGGGTGTCGGGCCGGGTACCGAAGCGCGTGTGGATGCCTTGATCCGGGCAAACGTTGATGTGCTGATCGTCGATACTGCGCACGGTCATTCCGATGGCGTGTTAAAGATGGTGTCGTGGATTAAACAGAATTATGCGGATACCCAGATTATCGGCGGCAATGTTGCTACCGCAGAGGGTGCCAAGGCGCTGGTCGAGGCCGGGGTTGACGCCGTCAAGGTTGGTATAGGGCCTGGCTCTATCTGTACGACCCGTATTGTTACAGGTGTCGGTATGCCACAGATTACAGCAGTGGCGAATGTCGCAGCAGCGTTGCAGGGCACGGGCGTGCCATTTATTTCCGATGGTGGCATCCGTTATTCGGGCGATTTTTCCAAAGCGATTGCCGCAGGTGCACAGACAGTAATGATAGGCGGGATGTTTGCCGGCACGGAAGAGGCGCCGGGTGAAGTGGAGTTATATCAGGGGCGTTCATACAAGTCCTATAGAGGCATGGGATCTCTCGGTGCCATGTCAAAACAACATGGTTCCTCTGATCGCTATTTTCAGGAAAACGATGAAATCGAAAAGCTGGTTCCGGAAGGTATCGAAGGGCGTGTCCCTTATAAGGGGGCATTGAGCGCGATTGTGCATCAACTGATCGGTGGCTTGCGTGGCTCAATGGGCTATACCGGTTGCCAGAACCTGGATGAGATGCGCAGCAAGCCGAACTTCGTACGACTGACTGGCGCCGGCATGAAGGAAAGCCATGTACATGATGTGACGATTACCAAGGAACCACCCAATTACAGAACGTAAATCAGTCATTGGTAAATTGTCATTCGTTTCTTGCTCATGTCATAAGACAACAGACCATTGACCAATGAAAATTAACCAATGACTGATTTACATACTGACCGCGTCCTGATCCTTGATTTCGGATCGCAATACACACAGTTGATAGCACGTCGGGTGCGTGAGCTCAATGTCTATAGCGAGATCTATCCCCATGACATGGATGACGATGCGATTCGTGATTTTAAGCCAACGGCCATCATCCTCTCCGGCGGGCCGGAATCGGTCACTGAACTAAATGGCATGCGCGTGCCGGACAGTGTGTTTGAACTGGCTGTGCCGGTTTTGGGTATCTGTTATGGCATGCAGTGTATGGCGGCACAACTGGGCGGCAAAGTAACTGCCTCGCCGCTACGTGAATTCGGTCATGCCCGGGTGCGGGCAAGGGGTCATTCAATACTTTTGCGTGATATTCAGGATGACACCAATACACAGGGACATGCTTTGCTGGATGTCTGGATGAGTCATGGTGATCGCGTCGATGAGTTGCCGAAGGGCTTCAAGATCATTGCCTCCACAGACAATGCACCGATTGCCGGTATGGCTGATGAGGCCCGTGGCTTGTATGCGCTGCAATTTCATCCGGAGGTGACGCATACCAAACAGGGGTCTGCCATACTGCAACGGTTCATTCATGAAATAGCCGCTTGCCAATCCCTGTGGACAATGGCAAATATCGTTGACGAATCCGTGCATGCCATCCGTGAACAGGTCGGCACAGATGAAGTCTTGCTGGCGCTTTCAGGCGGTGTTGATTCCTCAGTCGTGGCCGCCTTATTACACAAGGCCATAGGCGATAAACTTACTTGCATCTTTGTCGACAACGGTTTACTGCGACAAAATGAAGCTGACCAGGTGATGGATACCTTCGCCAAACACATGGGGTTACGTGTCATCCGTGTCGATGCTGAACAACGCTTTCTGGATAAACTGGCAGGCGTTGTTGACCCGGAAGAAAAACGCAAGATCATCGGCCGGGAATTTATCGCCATATTTGAAGAACAAAGCAAGAAATTAAACAATGAAAAGTGGTTGGCGCAGGGGACCATCTATCCCGATGTGATAGAGTCGGCAGGTGCCAGCACGGGTAAGGCCCATGTCATCAAGTCACACCACAATGTCGCCGGTCTGCCCGAGACCATGCAACTGAAGTTGATAGAACCCCTGCGAGAATTATTCAAGGACGAAGTCCGTAAGCTCGGTATAGAGCTTGGATTGGCAAAGCAGATAATCAATCGGCACCCCTTTCCAGGCCCTGGCCTGGGTGTGCGTATACTCGGTGAAATAAAAAAAGACTATGCTGATTTATTGCGGCATGCTGATGACATCTTTATAACGGCCCTGCGAGAATACCATCTATATGATAAAGTCAGTCAGGCATTTACTGTTTTTCTGCCAGTTAAATCCGTCGGGGTGAAAGGCGACGCGCGTCATTATGAATACGTGGTTGCTTTACGTGCCGTCGAGACCATCGACTTCATGACCGCCCGGTGGGCGCATCTGCCTTATGATTTTCTCGAATATGTTTCCAATAAAATCATCAATGAAGTCGCCGGTATTTCCCGGGTGACCTATGATATTTCCAGTAAGCCACCAGCGACGATTGAATGGGAATAAGATGCGTGAAACGTATCTCGTTAATTTCGTTTTTGCGCTTCACGTTTCACGTTATACGACTTATGTATGATAAAAAATGGATGCAGCATGCATTCGATCTGGCGGGCAAAGCCGAGGAAAAAGGTGAAGTACCGGTCGGTGCTGTGCTTGTGCTCGATGGTGATGCTATCGGCGAGGGCTGGAACCATCCCATCTTGGCCAATGACCCGACTGGCCATGCCGAGATCATTGCCTTACGTGCGGCGGCAAAATATCAGGGCAATTATCGCCTGCCGGGCACCACGCTTTATGTCACACTGGAGCCCTGTGTGATGTGTGCCGGGGCGATCATTCATGCGCGCATATCACGGCTGGTATTTGGCGCCTATGATCCAAACACCGGTGCCGCCGGCAGTGTGTTTGATATCCTTGGCACGCACAAGTTGAACCATGTGGTCGACGTGACGGGTGGGGTGATGGAAACAGAATGCGGTTCTCTGCTGAAAGAATTTTTCAAAAACAGACGCTGATAAATGTCTGAGTCCACTGCATTGTTGATGGCTGAACGATTGGCCGAGGCCTTGCTTGTCAGTGGCAATAAGCTGGTCACGGCTGAATCCTGTACCGGTGGAGGCATTGGCTATGTACTCACCAGTATTGCGGGCAGTTCGCAGTGGTACGAGCGTGGCTTTATCACATATTCCAACGAGTCCAAGCAAGAGTTGCTGGGGGTCTCCCATCATACCCTGGTCAGTCACGGTGCCGTCAGTGAACAGACTGCCGCTGCGATGGCGCAGGGGGCCATTGACAACAGCCACGCTGATATCAGTGTGGCGGTGTCCGGTGTCGCCGGGCCAGCGGGGGGCACGAAAGACAACCCGGTCGGATCGGTCTGTTTTGGCTGGAGTGAGCGTGACGGCGAGACAAAGACTGCGCGGATTGTGTTTGCAGGGGGGCGGCAGCAGGTTCGAGAGCAATCTATATTAATGGCGATACAGGGTTTGCTCGATGTCCTGGGCAATAGGGGCTAAGGGTTAGCATAATCATATGAGCCCTGATCCCTGACCAACAATGCCGCGTCTTTTCTTCGCCCTGTGGCCAGATGATACAACACGCGAAAAGCTGGCGGCAGTTGCTGATCGGCTTGCGCCTGACTGTGGACGGAAAGTCAGTAAACAGAACCTGCATATCACACTGGCTTTTCTCGGCAACGTCGAAGACAGCTGCCTGCATGGCTTATTGGCCGGAGTGGCCGGCATTCATGCAGACAACTTCTCGCTGAGACTCGATACAATAGGTTGCTGGAAACGTCCACGGATACTTTGGCTGGCACCTTCGACGATCCCGGCGGCTGTGTCTCGGCTGGTGTCCATGCTGAATGCCTGCTTGAAAGAGGCTGGATTTCAGCTCGAAGACCGGCCCTACCGACCTCATCTCACCCTTGCCCGAAAGGTCGTGAAACAGGCGTCTGAGCTCGATTTTGAGCCAATCCAGTGGAATATCAGTCACTTCAGTCTGATCGAGTCAAACACGCTCAGTGAGGCTGTAAAATACAGCGTCCGGAATAGCTGGCCGCTTCATCCAGGCTAGCTAGTGTCCGTCCATAAACGCTATAATTTTTCTCGCAAAGACGCCATGAAAGAAATCGTAATATGCTTTTATACCAATATCTTATAACTTTGCGATCTTTGCGCCTTGGCGAGAATTATTCTTCCTGGATGGGCACTAGCTATATTTACTATCAAATAGTCTGTCAATTTATGGGATAATCCCGATCCTATTTAAAGCAATAACTGGTGGGAGCTCCGATGGACGACAAAAAAAAACAGGCATTAAACATAGCCCTTAGCCAAATTGAAAAACAGTTTGGAAAAGGATCGATTATGCGCATGGAAGATGGTGCTGTTATAGCTGATATCGAAGTTATCTCAACAGGATCACTGGGACTGGATATCGTATTAGGTATTGGTGGTCTTCCCAGAGGTCGTGTTGTGGAGATATACGGCCCTGAGTCTTCCGGCAAGACAACACTGGCCCTGCATGTCGCTGCAGAAATCCAGAAGGTTGGCGGTACCGCCGCCTTCATCGATGCCGAGCATGCACTGGATCCACAGTATGCCGAAAAGCTGGGGGTTCATATCGAAGAGCTGTTGATATCGCAACCGGATAACGGTGAACAGGCCCTTGAAATTACCGATATGCTGGTGCGTTCCAGTGCCGTGGATCTGATTATCATTGATTCGGTTGCTGCATTGACGCCCAAGGCAGAGATCGAAGGTGAGATGGGCGATAGCCACATGGGTTTACAGGCGCGGCTTATGTCACAGGCATTGCGCAAGCTTGCCGGCAATATCAAGCGTTCCAATACCCTGGTGATCTTTATCAACCAGATCCGCATAAAGATTGGTGTTATGTTTGGTAATCCGGAGACCACAACCGGTGGTAACGCATTGAAGTTTTACGCTTCAGTGCGCCTGGATATTCGACGTATAGGGGCTATCAAGAAGGGTGACGAAGTGGTTGGTAATGAGACACGGGTCAAGGTTGTGAAGAACAAGGTCGCGCCACCCTTCAAGGAGGTTATCTTTGATATCCTCTATGGCGAAGGGATCTCCCGTGAAGGTGAGATCATAAGCCTTGGTGTGAAGTACGATATTATCGAAAAAACCGGTGCCTGGTACAGCTACAATAAGGATCGGATCGGTCAGGGCAAGGACAATGTGCGTAATTTTCTCAAGGAGCATCCTGAAATAGCGCAGGAGATTGAAGCGGCTGTGCGGGCCAAAATCTTACCGAAGTCTGTTGCCGATCAAGCAGCGGCAGAGAAGGTTGAAGCCTGACTGTCGATGTCATCAAACAACGTGCTCTCACGTTGCTTGTCAGGCGGGAACATAGCGAGAAGGAGCTGTATCGTAAACTGACGGCACGCGGTTTCGATGCCGATGTAGTCTGCAGTGTGTTGGTACAACTCAAGACCGAGAATCTGCAGAGCGATTACCGGTTTACCGAGGCTTATGTTCATAACCGAATTGCGCGTGGCTATGGACCGTTGCGCATTAGACAGGAGCTGCATGAAAAGGGCCTGGCAGAAAACCTGATAGAGGTCTTTTTAACTGAACAAGACAGCGACTGGATGCAACGTCTGGACCTTGTCCGGCAGAAGAAATTTGGCAAGGCTATGCCTGCAGATTATAAAGAGCAGGCGCGACAGTCCCGTTTTTTGCAGTACCGGGGATTCTCCACCGAACAAATCCGACGTTTATTTAAACCGGCAGAGATATGACAGAAACCAGTAAAATACGCAGGACATTTCTGGACTATTTTCGAGCGCGTGGGCATGCCATTGTGCCCAGTAGTTCACTCGTGCCTGCCAATGATCCGACCTTGCTCTTTACCAATGCCGGCATGGTTCAATTCAAGGAGGTGTTTCTTGGGCTGGATAAACGACCCTATCAACGCGCTGCGACTGCGCAGCGTTGTGTGCGGGCCGGTGGCAAGCACAATGATCTGGAAAATGTCGGCTATACTGCCAGGCACCATACTTTTTTTGAAATGCTGGGTAATTTCAGTTTTGGCGATTATTTTAAATATGAAGCCATTCAGTATGCCTGGGATTTTTTAACCCATACCTTATCTATCCCTCCGCAACGTCTATGGATAACGGTCTATGAAAACGACAACGAAGCTGCTGATATATGGTTAAAGGATATCGGTGTATCGGCAGACCGCTTTAGTCGTTGTGGCGATGCAGATAATTTCTGGTCTATGGGTGATACCGGTCCGTGTGGTCCCTGTAGCGAGATCTTCTACGATCATGGTGCGGAGATTGCAGGCGGTCCGCCCGGAAGTCCGGAGCAAGAGGCTGATCGTTATGTTGAAATATGGAACCTGGTGTTTACCCAATATGATCGTGATGCACAGGGCAACCTGAATCCGATCCCACGACCTTCGGTGGATACCGGCATGGGGCTGGAGCGCCTCGCGGCTGTTCTACAGGGCGTGCATAACAATTACGATACCGATATCTTCCAGTATCTTATTCATGCGATAAAAAATATTGCCGGCAAGTCTGAGCTTGAAATCACCTCGTCCAGAGTTGTCGCTGACCACATTCGCGCCTGTGCGTTTCTGATAGCCGATGGTGTTATCCCCTCCAACGAGGGACGCGGTTATGTGTTGCGGCGCATTATCCGCCGTGCCATTCGACATGGAAACAAGCTGGGTTTTACCGAGCCCTTCTTTCACAAGCTGGTCAAACCACTGACTGAAATCATGGGCGATGCCTGTCCGGAGCTGACCGAATCAGCTGAGTTTGTAGAGAGCAGTCTAAAGCACGAAGAGGTGCGTTTTATCGAGACTCTTCAGCAGGGATTGAAGCATTTTGACGGGGCAACAAAAAATCTATCAGGCACAACCATAGCCGGTGAAGATATCTTCCGTCTATATGACACTTATGGTTTCCCGGTCGACCTGACTGCTGACATTGCCAGGGAGCGGGGACTGCAATTGGATATGGCCGGTTTTGATAGCGCCATGACTGAACAACGTAAACGTGCACGGGCAGCCAGCAAGTTTGAGATAGATATGTCGGGCAACGATGACGTGGTTCAATATGTGTCTGAATTCAGGGGCTATGACCAACTGGAACTTGAATCCAGCGTCACTGCGCTGTTTCGAGATGGCAAGCGTGTTGAGGAACTTAAACAGGGTGATACCGGTGGCGTTATCCTGGCCGCAACAGCTTTTTATGCGGAATCGGGTGGTCAGGTAGGCGATCAAGGCGAACTCTGCGCCGGTGAGATGCTGTTTGTTGTTAACGATACGCAGAAACAGGCCAGGGCACATATCCATCTGGGCGAAGTCCGCCAGGGAACAATCAGACTGGGGCAACGGCTCACGGGCAAGGTCAATCAGCACACACGCGTAGATACTATTCGAAATCATTCGGCAACCCATCTGTTACATTCCGCACTACGAGAGATTTTAGGTAAACATGTTACGCAAAAGGGATCGCTCGTTGCCGCAGACCGTTTACGATTTGATTTTGCACATCCCGAGCCACTCAATGCTGAGCAATTACGCGAGTTGGAACAACGGGTCAATAACAAGATCCTCGGCAATATCAAGACATTGGTTGAAGTCATGCCGTTACAGCAGGCGCTTGAATCCGGTGCCATCTCGCTTTTTGGCGAGAAATATGATGACACGGTCAGGGTATTGACGATAGGTGGCCAATTCTCAGTGGAGCTGTGTGGAGGCACCCATGTGCGCCGTGCCGGTGATATTGGCTTATTCAAGATAATCTCCGAGACCGGGATTGCATCCGGCGTACGCCGTATCGAGGCCGTGACTGGAGACAGAGCCCTGGCGTGGGTAGAGCAGAGTGATACACAATTAGGCAATATCGCACAACTGCTCAAAACGGATCGCGACAACATCGAAGCCAGGCTGGAACAACACCTGCAACGTACCCGTAAACTGGAAAAAGAACTCGAGCGGTTCAAGTCAAAACTTGCCAGCAGCGCAGGCGAAGATATGCTTACTGAAGCAGAGGAAATCGAGGGGATAAAAGTGCTGGCAAAGCATTTGGATGGTGTCGATCCGAAGACCCTGCGTGAGACTGTTGATCAATTAAAGAACAAATTGGGTACGGCAGCTCTGGTACTGGCGACCGTTCAGAATTCAAAAATCAGCCTCGTGGCAGGGGTGACCAAGGACAGTATCGACAGGATAAAGGCCGGTGATCTGGTTAATTTTGTTGCCCGGCAAGTGGGTGGTCGAGGGGGGGGGCGAGCAGACATGGCCCAGGCAGGTGGCAATGATCCGTCCGAATTGGATGCTGCACTGGCGAGTGTGCCCGCCTGGATCAAACAACAGATGCAGAACTGAGCGATAGCCCAATATCATCGTGGCTCTTGATGTCACTGACCAATCCGTTAAAATCCCCCACTTTTATTTACAGATCGAGGAATCGCTTTTTCCTTAACAACTAACCTATGATATGTCACTAATCGTACAAAAATATGGCGGTAGCTCGGTCGGCGATATTGAGCAGATCAGATCGGTAGCCGATAAGATCATCGCAACCTGTGAGCAAGGTCATCAGGTAGTGGTGGTCGTATCTGCGATGAGTGGTGAGACTGACCGCCTGTTAGGTTTGGCACGTGATATTGCCAAGCAACCGGTTAACCGGGAACTGGATGTGCTGTTGTCGACCGGCGAACAGGTGACGATAGCCTTGTTGAGTA
>JADFPU010000053.1 GCA_022562175.1 Pseudomonadota bacterium
GATTAAACGGTTTCCCACGATACTCATCATTATCTATCGATAATTCTAAACCCCAGGAAAATCTTTCGTTATCCAGGTCGAATCCGAGAATGGAATCGAAACCGGTAGAAGTCAGGTACAGTCGTCGTTCAAAGCGGCTGATTTCATGACAATGCTTTAAATAGGGGCAACGATATGAGGCAATCATCTCAAATTCAGGTGTAAAGACAAAGAGTTCATCACTGGCAGCGATATAAATTTTATCACCATCAAAATCAATACCTCTCAGTCCCCGATCCCAGCCTCGTCCCTGCCAATCTATGTTTGCCGTGTTCCAGTCAATGGCTTTAGCGCTTTGTTGATTTTCAAGATCGATAAGATAAACGCCGCCATGGCTCTCTCCTTGTTGGCTACCACGTACTACAGAACTCGCAATGAGAGTTGTCATAATTAACTTTTATATCTTTTTTAAAAACGAGGTGTAGATAATTGGTATTCCTTAATATGCGTCAACCTGAAGATTGATATTAAAATACGACAGCTATAATCTGCGAATAATTGTATTTCTCCGATAAGTTGTCAATTGTATTGAACTATATTAGTCACTTCCTTTGGTGATGAACTTTTTCAAATACTACACTTTGAATATTATTCCGCATGGAATTCTTCCATGCGGACCCGGAGAGAATCAGTCAAGAGAGCCATTAATAATAATATCTTATACATAGCGATGGTATATCGAAAAATAATTTGATGGAGGATAGTGAGACTAACGATTATCAAAAACTTGGCATGCTATACTATCAACTCAAAGACCGACTGCATAGGGGTAGGGGTGATTAAGGGCAGGTGTGAATGCGGCAGCGTACAGTATGAAGTGGATGGTGAGATCACGGACTTCAGTCACTGCCATTGTTCCCAGTGTCGACGGCTACATGGCGCTGCTTTCGCTTCCTTCGGCGGTATTCCTCGCGACAAATTTCGCTATGTGTCGGGGGAGTCGGACCTCAAAACCTATGCTTCGTCAGAAAAAATGGATAGAGTGTTTTGCGGGAACTGTGGGTCGAATATCTTAGCGGACTTCAAGCCGGAACCCGGTGCCCTGTACATAACGATGGGTACGGTCGACGGCGATCCAAAATGCCCGCCGGGCTACCACCAATTTGTCGGATCGAAAGCGCCCTGGTACGAAATCTGCGATGATTTGCCCCGACATGACACCTGGCCCGACGACTAAGAATACAAAAACCCGCAGTTTCTATTAAATTAGCCAAACTCATTGCAACCTCATCGTCGCCAGGGTGGAAGACGAAACCTATCTGCTCTGGTACAATCGGGAACGCATTGAGGCGACGGCCGAGTAACGCATCGTTCTCAAGCCGCAGCCCTGAGGCGACTGCTTACTGTCCTGGCCTGGTTGACACTGCAATGCAGGATTATCTCTGCGACGAAAGCAAAGTTTCCAGCGCCGCATTCCCTTCGATAAAAAAATTAAGGGCTGCCAAGGGCAACATGCTCAAGCCGACTCCGGTTACAACTGCAAAAAATATTGCCCGAAAGATTCCTGGATTAATGAAAATCGAAAGTGGTAGCTACATAGATATCAGGAACTTGTAATGCTGAATCCGCGTTATATAGCAATAAAGGAATTCCTGGTCGATTCGCCTGAACAAGATCCGAAAGGTATTTTCCTGCTGGCCCATGGTGCCGGCAAGGGAATGGCAAGTCCGTTTATGAATACGATAGCCAGGGGTGTAGTCGCTGCTGGTGTTCGGGTTGTACGGTTTCATTTTCCCTACATGGAAGATACATTGCGTACTGGTAAGGAATCACCGGCAAATCAAAGAAGGATTCTGAAACAATGTTTCAGTGAGGTGATTATGCATTGTATAGAAAAGGAAAGGTGTCCGAGTAAGTATATAATCATTGGGGGTAAAACCATGGGCGCCAGGATTGCATCCATGGTTGCCGATGCGCATAAAGTCGCCGGTGTTATTTGCCTGGGCTATCCATTCCATCCCCTGAAAAGACCGAAGCACTTTCGTATTAAACACCTGAAAACTATTCAAACACCCACCTTGATTTGTCAGGGCGAACGCGATCCATTTGGCACGCGAGAAGAGGTTCAAAAGCGAATTCTTTCAAAATCGATCAAGTTCCACTGGCTTGCAAAATGTGATAACAACTTCAAACCAGGCAGACGGTCCGATCGAACTCAGGATGAGAACTTGGAGGACGCAATCCGTGCCTGTAACAGGTTTATTAAGAGGCTATTGTAAGCAGAGGTGTGGGCTGCCAAAGGCAGACCGTTTCGAACAATTCGGTAGTTGAATATGTATCCATGCACAGTAATTTATTATGCACGTCTGAGGCGGTTTGTACGGCGCATACGACGTTGTTCACCTTCAGTTGCGGGTTTACGATAATGCTCAATCCAGTTGGCACATTTCGCATCATTCCCCATCATGACGTTGGCACCCCGCACTGCCTGCATCAGGTCGGCGTGCAAGGGATTGGTTATAGCAGATGTCATACCGGCACCGATGGCCATACTGATGAAGACGTTATTCAGGCCAGTGCGATTGGGCAAACCAAAACTGATGTTGGAAGCACCGCAAGTGGTATTGACTTTCAGTTCGGTACGTAATCGCCGGATCAATTCCATGACCTGACGTCCCGTTGTATTAATAGCACCTACCGGCATAACCAGTGGATCCACTACGATATCATGCGCCGGAATACCATAATCAGCCGCACGTTCTACAATCTTTTTTGCCACGGCATAGCGTACGTTAATGTCTTGTGAGATGCCGGTGTCGTCATTCGATATTGCAACGATGGCACATCCGTGTTTTTTTACCAGGGGTAATATCTTTTCCAGACGCTCCTCTTCACCGGTAACGGAATTGAGCAAGGCCTTGCCCTGATACACTGCCAGGCCGGCTTCCAATGCCTCCAGCACGGATGAATCAATACACAGTGGCACATCCGTGAGTGATTGCACCAGTTGTATGGTCCTGGCCAGGATAGTCGGTTCATCGGCCAAGGGGATACCGGCGTTGACATCCAGCATATGGGCCCCGGCTGCGACCTGGGCGATGGCATCTGTCTCAACCCGACTGAAATCACCGGCTTTCATTTCTTCAGCAAGCAGTTTGCGGCCGGTCGGATTGATCCGTTCACCGATGATCACAAACGGCCGATCAAAGCCGATAACGACTTCCTTTGTTGCTGAACTTATTACCGTGTCTGTCATGTTGTTCCCCTTTGTCGCACATTTGTTTTGTTGTCTGTTAGTGGTCGGTGTCCTTTGAGGACATCGGGAACATTATTACGCATCCAGTTGGCGGTGCGTGCAGATACCAACGGTCCGACACCGATCAAAATATAACATTGTTTGTATAGCTCCAGTTCCCTTACCCTGGTCATAAAGCTTTCCAGTAATGTCATATCAAAACAATACTGGGTCTGGATAAACTGTACTCCTGCAGCTATTTTTTTTGCAGGCCTAACGGCCGGAAATTAAAAGGCGGGGCAAATGGATTTTCAATTGCACCGATAAACAAGTGTGGCTGTGTTGTTAGTGGTCTGCCTGACAGTAATTTTTCATCGTCGCCGGCGCGTGAAATGAGTCGAAGGATCTTGTCAGGAGTATTATGAAGTTCCGCCGGCAGGCATTGTAGTCGTATGTACTCCCATTGGTTCAGACGTTGCAGTTCAACAAGTTCTTTGGCCAGGGCGCCACAGGCCAGGATCAGTGTCAACTTCGACATCAACATTAGTTTCCATATCAGGTAGCTATAGCACGGCGTTCACCTACCATTTTCTTGGCTACTTCAACCGCAGTGGCGGCATCGCGGCAATAGGTATCAGCACCGATAGCCTTTCTGAATTCTTCATTCAGGGGGGCACCACCCACCATGACAATCAAATCATCACGCATACCTTGGCTTTTTAATTCATCAATGACGACTTTCATATAGGGCATGGTTGTGGTTAACAGAGCTGACATGCCGAGGATATCTGGTTTGTGTTCATTGAGTGCGGTAATATAGTCTTCTACCAAGGTATTAACACCCAGGTCGATTACTTCAAACCCGGCACCTTCCATCATCATACCCGCCAGATTTTTGCCGATATCGTGGATATCGCCCTTGACAGTACCGATGACCATTTTCCCGACCGGCTCGGCACCGATTTCGGCCAAGAGGGGACTTAAGATAGCCATCCCGGCTTTCATGGCGTTGGCAGTCTGTAACACTTCCGGGATAAACAGGATACCGTCACGAAAATCCACTCCTACGATATTCATGCCACTGACCAGGGCTTTCTCCAAAACCTTGTCAGGACCCCAATCACGATCCAGCAGGATTTGTGTACCTTCGGCTATTTCATCGGCCAGGCCATCATACAAATCATCATGCATTTGCTCGACAAGTTCGTCATCCGCCAGTTCGGCCAGGATGATATCTTCTTCTGTTTCGTTTACTTCTTGCGTCATGGTTACCGCTCCTGATTATGTATTGTCCGATCTGTTTCGAGTAAAAAACTGTCTAACTGGTGGTCCCTGCTTGTTGTGCCAGTCGCCACCGTGCTACGGGATATAGGATTAGTCTTAGTCTTATACTATCTATCCCTACCAACGACCATTACCCGGTTTTTTATCCAGCGGATCCAGCTTTATCGGAAATTTTTCCCGTATCCTGGCATCAACATCCGGTTTGATATAGCCGGGGTAATGGCTTGCGAGCAACTGCTTTACCTTCTCACGAGCCGCCTGATAAATATCCGGACTGCCGCTGTCTTCCCATTCACCAGACGCCCGGCGATCAGCCAGGCGTGGATAGAGATATTCCGATTGCATTAACTGCAGAGTCTGCTGATGATTCAGGTAATGACCGGTGCCAAAGACGGTGTCTTGAATAACATCAAATGAAAGAGTTTCATCGTTTACTTCAATCCCGCGTACCAGACGCAGGATATTACCCAACATATCATTATCAATAAGCATGCCTTCAAATGACAAACCCATCAGACTGCCCACGGTGCCCGGGTACGCACATAAATGATTACCACCGGCCAGTGCTACAGCTGTAGTGGTAAGCGCTTTTTCATAACCGGCCTGGGCGTCCATGGTTTTGGAATCCGTCATGCCGGAGGGAATACTCTGAACCAGGTCGTAATAATTACCCATCTGTACCGCTGCGGCGGCGACCAGTGCTGCTTCACCGCTGCCACCGCTGAATCCACCAGTACGTAAATCTGATATAAATGGCCACATACCAAAAATCAGCTTTGCATCACTACGGATAAGGTGCATCACCACCAGACAGGCAAGACTTTCTGCAAAACATTGTACTAATGTGCCTGCCAGTGCGGCAGGTGAAGTGGCCCCGGACTGCGGTGCACAGGCGTTGCCGTATTTGATGCCCAGTTCAGCACAACGTACCATCACTTCAGTGTTCTCTTTACCAAAGCGCAACGGTGAGATAATGGGGCAGCCTCCTATGGTACAAAACGGTCGCTTTATAAAGCCACCTTCACACCCTACATATAAATCGAACAATCCGACCAGTGCATCCACATGTTCAGCATGTATCGTACTGATGGAAATCGATTTACTGGTGCCGGATAACGCGGCATAGGCAACATTTATATCATGTACATATAATGCCTGGCTGTATTCAGTGGCAATAAAGGGTTGATAAAATGCATGTATATGCTCCAGTTGATCAGTAAGCCGTGCCGCATCATAAATATCCGTCAGTGTTGATGGGCGATACTGCTGAGTTTCGTAATCCAGGATACTGACTGATTCGCCGCTGGTGCCGGTATAGATTCTGCTGCCTTCGAGTTGATGATCGTGCTTCGGATCCGGTGCATAGCAATCAAATTTTTTCGGTACCCTGGCCAGGACATCCTCTACCAGAGCGCGTGGAAAGCGCAACCTGCCGTCATCACTTAATAGACATCCCTTGGGCAAGGCATATTCCAGGATCTCCGGTGTTGGATCACCGATACCGATTTTTTCCAGGACATCCAGGGCTGTTGCATGGATACGATGTATATCCTGTTCACTGAGTGGCTGGTAGGTACCACCGGTGACACCAGCATAGCCGGTTTTTTGCTGTCTATCTATGGCCCGTGCGGTGATACGACCGGCACGGCCACCACTGCGCGACGGTCGTTGCCTGTGGCTTGATGCAACGGGTATATCTTGCTGGTCTTTCATTAGCTTCCCACCTTCAAGGTTCAGTTAATAATCCGGGTTGTACAGCAAAAAACGTGGTTTTTTCATCTTGTCTTATGAATTAGAAATTTTATCAGGTAATCACGCCTTACCAACGACCATTACCGACTTGCATGTCTTCCAGCTCCAGTTTTATGGGGAAGTGTTCACGGATCCTGCTATCGGTATCCGGTTTAATATATTCCGGATAATAACCGGACAGGAGTGATTTCACCTTGTCGTGGGCCAACTGATAAATGGTTTCCTGGCCATTGTCTTGCCAGTCACCTGTTGTCCGACGATCACCAATATCGGGGTAAACATATTCAGATTGCATCAGTTTCAAGGTTTGTGGATGATTAAGATAATGGCCGCTGCCGAATACAGTATCCTCGATGACGGAAAATGACAGGGTTTCATCAGTCACCTCTATGCCGCGAACCAGGCGTTGTATATTGCCAAGCATGTCATTATCAATAACCATGCCTTCGAAAGATTGGCCCAGCAGACTGCCGACAATGCCGGGGTAGGTCGAAATCAAGTTACCACCAGCCAGCGCCGCTGCGGTTGTGGTAATGGCCTTTTCATAACCGGCCTGGGCATCCATGGTCTTGGCATCCGTCATACCGGAGGCAACACTGGTAATAAAGCCATAGTGATTACAGAGTTGTGCCGCTGCCGCCATAATCAACGCCTCTTCGCCGCTGCCACCGGTGAAGGCGCCGGTACGCAGATCGGAAATAAACGGCCACATACCAAAATTGATGGCACTGCCGGGTTTAACCAGATTGACCACTGCCATGCAGGCCAGGGTTTCGGCAAAGCTTTGTGCCAGGGTACCGGCCAGGGCCGCCGGTGCGGTTGCACCGGCTTGTGGCGCTACGGCGATATCGCCGACCAGTCCCAGTTCCGCGACCTTGACCAGTACTTCAGCATTTTCCTTGCCAAAGCGGAGGGGCGAAACAATCGGACAACCACCAAAGGTACAGAAAGGCCTTTTTAAAAAGGCCCCTTCCTCACCGAGATAGGTATCGAACAGGGCGATAATTGGTTCAATGTGTGCAACCATTGCAATACCCAGGGCAAAGGACTTGCTGGTGCCGGCCAGTTCGGCGTAGGCAATATTAATATCGTGTATATACAGATCATGACTATAGTCCGCAGCTATAAAGGGTTGGCCAAAGGAATGGATATGTTCCAGCTGATCGGCCAGCCGGGCAGCATCATACAGATCGACAAGTTTTGTCGGCCGGAATTTCTGGGTGTCATAATCAAGTATGCTGACGGCTTCGCCGGCGGAAGTGAAATAAACTCGTTCTCCGCCAACCTCAAAATCATTACGTGGATCCGGGGCATAGAGCATGTATTGTTTCGCGGAGATTGCGATCAGGTCTTCTATCAAGGAACGGGGGAAACGGAGACGGTTATCTTCACCCAGTATGCAACCTTTGGGCAAGGCGTAATGCAGGATCTCGGGTAGGGGATCACCGATACCAATCTTCGTCAGTATATCCAGTGCAGTATCATGGATACGTTGTATGTCCCGCTCACTCAGCGGCTTATAGCTACCGCTGTGCATTCCGGGCTGGACTGCGTTACCGGTACAGCTCAGTTTGCGCCTGGCACGACGCGCAGCACTCCCGCCTTCACGACGATATGTACCAGCTGTCGGACTGAAATTTGGTGATTCGGACATGATTTAAAATCTTGTAACTGATTGAATATATTATAAATTTAAGTTATTTTAATATCAGTATTCATTCCATATTATGAATGAATATACATTCATTATATCATGCCGTAAAGGATTTCAGCACCGACCATTTCTTAGTTAATTTATTTTTCAGCCAATTCCTTGGAGTAGATCATTAGCCGAAAGCAAATTCCTATCCCTTCATGTTAATATAATTTGTCCCCGTGGTAAGACCACGGGGAATTACGAGTTAAATTAATCAAACTCATCGCGACCTCTTCATCGCCAGAGTGGAAGATGAGACCATTACGCTCTGGCACAGTCAGGAACGCATCGAGGCCGCGACCGAGCAGCGCATCGTTTTCAAGCCCCAGCTCTGTGGCGACGGCTTAGACGAGATGACGTGGATGGTAAAGCGATGGACACGTTAGAAATGAACCAAAAGGTATTCACCGGTCAATCCAAGGGCTTTTCGAGCGACGGTGAGACTTACGCGGACGCAGAGGGACTCGCGTGGATGCTGAAGGACCTCCCCCTGTCACACGACGCCGAGGCCCTCGACATTGCGACGGGGACCGGTGAATTTGCCCGCGCATTGGCGCCGTACGTCGCGACGGTAATCGGGCTCGATGCGACCGATGCGATGATGGAGCAGGGCAGGAAGTTCATCGGACAGGCCGGTATCGAGAACATCACATTTCAGAAAGGCGTCGTGCAGGATCTTCCCTTTGAGAATGAAACCTTCAACATCGTTTCGTCGCGTTACGCATTTCACCATTTTGCAGACCCAAAGCCCGTGATATCGGAAATGGTTCGAGTCTGCAAGACGGGCGGTCATATCATCATCGTCGATATCGTCGTCCCCGATGAGTCGAATGCAGCCGAGTACAACTACTACGAGTGGCTGTGCGACCAATCCCATACGCGATGTATCGGGTTTGAGGAGTTTCAAACCTACTTTCGACTCTTCGGGATGGGCGTGGTCTCCGCACGGACCCGAGATCTCGAGGAAGAACTCATCGAGTGGATGGACTTCTCCCTCACCGAGAAGGAGCATCGTGAGGAGATCCTTCGCGCCGTTAGCGCTGAGCTGAGCGGCGGTCCGAAGACCGGGCTCGCTCCCTACGAACAGGATTCCGTGTTGTACTTCAAGCAGCTCGATCTGGCGATCATCGGACATAAACTGCCCTATACCGTCCGGCGAAGTGAGCAATTACAAGGATCTTAACAGATATCTCACAAATACCTTTACCGTTGAAACCAGTTAACAATTAAAGTTGAAGGATTCTGTTTGCGTTGAAGGTAATTCAGTTTTTATATATTGAACGCTGAGTTTTTCTTCTGCTGAAACAAATTTATCGATACTGGAAATAGCGATAAATTGTGTCAATATTCATTCAGGATTTTATCACTTCGTTGTTTGGTAGCATGAAAAGATAAAATTTTACCCGATACGCAATCAAATAAATTTTCCTGTTATAGACAAGCCACATACCTGGTGGTGATCAGAAACAGCTTCAACATCTCAATGTAATTATTCCATGCGGGTCCGTTCGGAATATTTAGGTCTTCACCTGTATTAAAATAGCATCTCCGACTACACTTGTAATGTTGCAACTATTGCAGCTTGGTTGAGAGTCATCATAAATTCTGGGGGGGATTATAGTGAATAAAATATACCACACACCTGGTCTGCTACCCAGCCGTCGTACGGCAATCGCCATAGCTATTTCGACAGCACTTGCCGGCACAAACACGGCACAAGCCCAGCAAGTCCTCGAAGAGATCATCGTTACCGCTACCAAGCGCGAAGCATCGCTGCAAGATATTCCCATGTCAGTGATGGCATTCACCAATGCTGATATCGTCCGCGAGGGCTTCAAAACGCTGGTCGACTATGTCGGCCAGATACCCGGCTTGGCATTCACTCGGCGGGAGCCGGGCGGCACCACTCTCGTCATGCGCGGCTGCGCCACGTCCGGTGTCGCATTTTCTGATAACCCAACGACTTCGATCTATCTGGACGAACAACCTATTTCCGATGCTGGCGTTAATCCAGACGTCCGTCTGGTTGACATTGATCGTGTCGAGTCATTGAGCGGCCCTCAAGGGACACTGTTTGGCGCTGCCTCCCAGTGCGGCACATTACGTATCATTACCAATAAACCCGATAGCAATGAGTTTGACAGTTGGGTCGATGTCAGCGCATCGCAGATCGAACATGGCGATCTGGGATATGATCTCAGTGGCATGGTTAATGTCCCCCTTGTGAAGGATAAACTAGCACTACGCCTGGTCGGCTTTTATACGGAAGAGGCAGGCTGGATCGACAACGTCAGAAGAAACAGTCCAGGCTATGCAATACCAGCCAAGGACCCCGGTTATACAGGCGGGGCATTTAATAATGCCGCTTTTGTAGAAGATGATATCAATTCGAGTACCGTCAAAGGTGCCCGGGTTGGGCTGCGCTGGACCCCGAACGAGAACTGGACAATCGATGCCCAGGCTATCTGGCAGCAAAAAGAGTCGGATGGATTCGGCGATAGCGATTTAAATGAGGGGCAACATGCAGGCTTTGGTCTCGGCGAGCTGGAGCAAGTGCGATTTGGCAATGACTTCTGGAACGATGAATGGTATCAACTTGCCTTGACGGCTGAGGCAAGGCTAGGCCTTGTTGATGTCACGGTTATGGGCTCGTTTTTGAACCGCCAGACCCGTTATGATGCAGACTCAACTGCCTACATAACGTCATGGTCGGAGGCTTTCCACTACGCAGCTTACCCAGCGAAATATGATTGGGGTTTTTATCAGGGTGGCGTTCGTACACCAGGCGACTTAAGAGCAAGTTCTTGGAATGATGAAGACACGGACCGATGGACCTTTGAGGCGCGTGCAGCCACGTCTGCTGATTTGGACAGCCGTTGGGCAGGTATAGTCGGAGTCTTCTATAACAAGTCAACAAATGACACCGTTTTTAAAGCCAATATAATTGGTCAGAGCAAGAACTGTGCGGACGGGGCAGGATTTATTGCTTCACCCTACTGCACTTATGCACACAATTATCTAAGCGCTCTGCATTATTTCTATTTTGGTGTCTACCAGCCAAACGCGTCTGACAACTGGTGGACGGGTGTCTATCATCAAACCATCAAAGAGAAGGCCGTCTTTGGCGAGATCAGCTTTGATGTGACCGAGAAATTCACCATCACAGCTGGCGGCCGCTGGTACGGGATCGACCAAGACAGGACCCTGAAAAACGGCAACTCATCCACTGGTGATGACCTTGAAAGTACAGTTTTAAACTGTGCTACTGATGCGGAAAAAGATAACTGGCAGATTAATGGTATTCCGATATCTCGAGACGCAAATACCTGTTATAACGATTCGGCGTCAGAAAGCAGTGACTCGGGTTGGGTACCAAAAGTCAATCTCACCTATCATTACACTGATGACAAGCTGGTTTATTTCACCTATTCAGAAGGATTCCGCAGGAGTGGTGTCAATGCAGCGAAGAACGGTCCATTTGCACTTGGTGGAGAATTTCACGAATTTACATCCGATGGATTGAAAAATTTTGAAGTCGGATTCAAGACCACCTGGTTAGACGATCGTTTCCGTCTCAACCTGACCGGCTACCATATGATCTGGGAAGATATTCTGATCCAGGTACAAGAAAACGCTTCTGGATTTTTCACCCTGGGACAAGTTAATCTCCCCGAGGCAGAAATCAACGGTGTCGAGGCGAGCTTCGCCTGGCTGCCGGCAGAGGGCTGGGACATTCGTGGTACTCTGGGTTATAACATTGCAGAACTGTCAAAGGAGGCCGTCGTGTTTGATACAGTCCTCTCAAAAGGTGAGCGTTTGCCATTGTCGCCCGAGTTGAAGACGAGCCTGTCAGTGGGATATACCTTGCAACGAGAAATATTTGGAGCGGAACCTTACGTATCAGGGACCTGGACGTATCAGGGGGATTCTCTTAGTTCCCTGGCAGGACTTGGAGGCACTGGATTCCTTAATCCGGTTCGGACCCACGATTCATACAATCTTCTGAATTTGCGAGCCGGTCTGAACGGTGACGGCTGGACTGCAACCTTCTTCATCGACAACGTGACGGATGAGGTTGGCGAGATGTTCTTCAATGACCGTTGGGCGCAGACGCGGCTTACGGTTACCAAGCCGCGTACATTCGGCATCAATTTTAGAAAATACTTCGGTAAATAACGGTCAATTTTCAGCATTTCCTCTTCCAAAAGATATGCAGTGGGGTTTACAGTTGAAACCCCACTGATAACACTTTACCAGTATTAATAGATTTTGCTCTCATAGCTCGTGCATCGTCTACTTCGTCAAAATAACTCGGAATCGACTGGATCTGTTCGAAAATTTCCACATATACCACTTCCTCTGGGACGCTGGATGGGTAACCAACTAGTCGCACTTGGCATGATTTACTATAAGTTATACGACTTTTTTTTAACTTGATTGTTTTTTTGTGTCGAATTCAAGCGGTTAATAATCAGGCATAACTGTAAGTAACGGGTGGTTGTTCATGGATAACTGTAATCAGACAGTATCCGTAGTAGTCCATACGCTGAAGGCTTCTGAATTTTTGCAGATATTCTACTTCCCAATACGTAATAAAGAAAAATGCGGATAAGCAAGAATCTCTGTATCCTTGATGCCGAGGAGATTATTTTCGATGCCCGACATGATGGACATAGAACAACTAGTCAGTCGTTATTTGGCCTATTGGGGGCAGTCAGATATAGATGGGCTCATGTCCATGTACGATGAGAAAATGCTTTATCATGATATGCCGTCCGGCGAAGTGATCAAATACAAGGATCTGAATAAATTTCTCATCAACTCATTTGCCTTTGCAACCAGTCAACAATTAAAGTTGCAGGATTCTGTTTTCGTTGAAGGTAATTCAGCATTTATATACTGGATGCAAAGTTTTTCTTTTGCTGATACTGGCAAGTATGTGGAAGTAAATGGTGTGGAGTTAATTGTATTTCGCGAAGGAAAAATCATAAGCATTCATGAATTTTCCGATTACCGGAGAACGGCAATTGAGGATGTGTCGCACACTATGGAGGGTACACACCTGGAAAAAATGACCAAGTTGGGTCTGGATGACAAACAGATGCAACAGATTTCGACAGAGATCAGTGACTATTTTGATCAACAGGAACCTTATCTGGAGCCCGAGTTAAATTTAACGACGGTATCGGAAAAACTTGGCTATACCAGAAATCAAATATCCTATGTCATTAATCATGTACTCGGACGAACGTTTTATGACCTGGTGAATACACGGCGTATCGATTATGTCATGCAGCAGATGTTAACGCCTGCTGCAAATCTATCAATACTGGAAATGGCGATAAATGCGGGATTCAACTCAGTGTCAGGATTTTACAGCGCATTCAAAAAACAAACGGGTATGACACCGGCACAATACCAGCGAACACAGACAGGTTAGCCACCAGTTCATTCCACTCGGACCCGCACGGAAGACTCACACTGATTTCTAATCTTTACTTATTGGTTTTTGAGACCACCGATGAGTAATACAAATTATAATATTTTAATTGTCACGGCCAGACACAACGGTTTGGCCGGGTGATAAAACCAGTGTATCAGACGATACCTGAACTAGTGGTGCCGGCATCAGATGCCGATGAGTAAAGATAAAGCCAATTCCCAGATGGTTCACACAGTGTCGATGCGGCAATTCAACAGCACTGAGAAACTGCGAGCATGAGTACTGTACACCGTTGTAATACATACAAACCAAGTACTGAAAAATTATTGCAGTGATTGCTGTCATGGTTTACACAAAACTTACTCCAGGGAAAAGAATCGGTATATGAAAAACTATGATGTGGTGATCATTGGCGCCGGACACAATGGTCTGATCTGTGCTACCTACCTGGCCAGGGGTGGTAAGCAGGTACTGGTAGTAGAAGCGGCCGATCAGATCGGTGGTCTGGGTGCAACGCGGGAATTCCACCCGGGTTTCAAGGCAACGGTAGCCCACACTACCAGTCATCTGTCTGCAGAGATTGTTGCCGGGCTGGAGTTACAGAAACATGGTCTCGCAAATGCATCTGAACCGCTCAATACCGTGGGTCTGGACCAACAGGG
>JADFPU010000243.1 GCA_022562175.1 Pseudomonadota bacterium
TGGGTAATCGGCATTGCCTGTTTTGCCGTCTTGGTCGGCAGAGGGCTAATGGGTGTCGCTGACGAGGTCTGGTTATGGACGGCGTTGCCCAGTATAGGCATGCTCATGTTCATGTTCTGGAGTGGCTATGTCCCCTATGTCATGACGCCGCCGGTAGATCCGAAGATTCTCTCAATAGAAGAGGCAGATAAGCTGATAAAACAGGACGAGGTCGTCATTGGTCTCGTTAATGGTGGCGACGTGCGAGCTTATTCCCGTGACACGGTAGCCAGACCGCATTTTTATGCCGATACCGTCGGTGGAACGCCTGTTATAGTCTCATACTGTATTCTGTGTAATAGCAGTATGGCCTTTAAAACGGAACTGAAAGGCAAGCCTATGGATCTGAGTTGTGTCACTGCCTACAACAATAATATTATTTACCGTGATGCAAACAGTGGAAACTTTATCCAGCAACTGGATAGTAAAATCATTCATGGTCCGGATAAAGGTGAAGAACTTGAATTTTTGCCAACAATAATGGCTACCTGGGGAGAATGGAAGCAATTGCATCCGGATACCAAACTGTATTATGCGCCGGCCAAGACATTTCGCGATAAAATGGTAGCGGTAATGCTGGGTATGATGATTCCGATCCATAAACTGGCAGCCCGGAGCAAACCCTGGCATCGTGTACAAGGTAAACTGGATACACGCTTGCCAGCCATGTCATTCGTGTATGGTGTCGAACTGAATGGTGATCTCTGTGCCTATTCCACTTCTTTTTTGAAGGAGAACCCGGTCTACAATGACACCGTCGGTGGCGAACCAATAGTTGTTTTTTATGACAAAGCGCGTGATATCGGTGCCATATATTCCAGGAATATCGATGACTCAGTACTGGAATTTGAACAAGCACCTGCTGATGGTGTTATCGCGATGGACAAGCAATCAGGAAGTTCATGGGATCTCACCGGCAAGGCAACGGGTGGTAATTATGCCGGACAGTCACTGGAGGGTGTTCCGCATTATAACAAGATTTTCTGGTTTAGTTGGGCACTGTTTAAGGATGGAACCAGGGTATGCATGGCAACATGACTGAAGCAAGCATCAAGGCTAATTTGTATAGACTGCACAGGGCGATATCTAAATCATTTTTTGGGTGTTGTCCTGCGTTCTGAATAGGCTTGCCTTTGCCTTGATACATATCTGCTGTTTCGTGCGTAACAGATGTTGCATCAGTTGATGGAAATATCATCGTCAAGAGAATGACTTGCGCTTATGTTTCACTACGATCACCACGCATAAGTAATACTCAAACCCAATACATCTCATGTTGTTGATTCGAGTAGAATCAGCCTTTTTTATAATAATTATTACAAGTCGAGTCTTATGGATTTCACACTTTACTGGTTTATGTTTCCTGTTTCCATACTGGTCGCGACCACCGCGATGCTCAGTGGCATCGGCGGCGCCGCATTATTTATGCCTATATTCTTACTTATCTTCCCATTGCTCGGCCCGGAGTATCCTCTGACCAGCCCCGTGGCAGCGATAGCGGTTGCCTTGCTTACCGAGACATTCGGGTTTTCCTCGGGCTTTGTCGGCTATTACATGAAACGCTTGATAGATTTTGATCTGTCGAAGACCTTTCTGGTAATTTCCGTGCCAGCAGCCATTACCGGTGCGCTACTTTCACATATGGTAGATGACAGCTGGATAAGGTTTGCCTATGGTGCGTTGGTTATTATCCTGGCTTTTATATTATTGCGTGGACACGAGGTGCCGGTTGAGGAGATGTATGATGAAGATATGTTTACCAATGACGAAGGGCATACAGGCAGCAAGTTGAATAAGGAAATAGGCCGCAGGGTCGTGACAGGAGAGCGACAAACCACAGATCGTGATGGAACCCTGTATAAGTATAATTTATATCATTGCAGGAAGTTTCCAACAGTCTTTGGCGGATCCCTGACCGGCATGCTTTCAGTCGGTATCGGTGAAGTAGTGATGCCGCAACTGGTAAAAGACGGTAAAGTGCCTGTTCCGGGTGTCATTATTGGCGGACAGATAGGCCCCCGTCTCCAGGGCAAGGTGCATTCTCATACCATGGAAAAGATTATCGGCGGTTTATTTGCTGTGATTGGTATTGCCATGTTATGGACGGTCTATAAAGACCTGATGATCTAAATACACTTAAAGCTTATGTATGAATAAACGATGTACATGGCCGGGTGAAGACCCTTTATATATCCGATATCACGACAGGGAGTGGGGTGTCCCCGTACATAGCGATCGCAAGCTGTTTGAATTCCTGGTACTGGAAGGCGCACAGGCAGGCTTAAGCTGGATAACCGTGCTGAAGAAGCGAGCAGCCTATCGCACGGCCTTTGATAATTTCGATTTCAATAAAGTTGCTTGTTATAACGAAACAAAGATAAAACAGTTACTCAATAACCCCGGTATCATCCGCAACAAGCTCAAGATCAGATCCGCCATCTCTAATGCCAGCGCGTTCATAGACGTGCGCAAGGAATTCGGTACGTTTAATAAATATATCTGGCAGTTTGTTGATGGCAAGCCTGTGCAAAATAAATTCAGCAGCATGCAGCAAATACCAGCGAAGACAGCGTTAGCAGAGCAGATTTCTAAAGACCTGAAAAAACGCGGTTTTAACTTTGTCGGTCCAACGATTGTTTATGCCCACATGCAGGCCACAGGCATGGTGAATGATCATGTGGTGAGTTGTTTTCGATACAAAGATATTAAGGAATTAAGTCAAAATCAGTATGTTTATAACGACAAGTGATAGGTAGACACCATAAATTATCTGATACTATAATTAATCTTGATATATAGTTATTAAATTCCAGCAAAATGGACAAAACTCAGGGATAGATTAATGCCACCAAAGGTAAAGGATATGATAACGGAATTGGAAAGAGCCGGGTTTGAAAATCGTGGAGGGAAAAGGAAGTCATAGAATTTTAATCCATCTTGATATTTCAAGACTCATTACGATTTCTGGTAAAGATGCTGACGACGCCAGGCATTACCAGATACGGGCAATACGCATAGCCATGCAGGAGTTAAAAAAATGAAATACGGTGCAAAAAATCAATTGTTAGGTACAGTAACACAGATCAAACGTGGAACAGTGATGAGCCAGGTCAATCTTGATATTCCAGCAGAGTCATCCATGAGCTCGGTGTTAACCCTGGATGCACTGGATGATTTGGGAATTAACGAAGGTGATCAGGTCAGAGTGGTGGTTAAAGCGGTGAATGTGTTGTTGATTAAGGAATAAACTTGTGCATGTTTACGGTATTCTGGCTGATGAGCATAGAGCCTATGAAAGAAAAATGACGACACATACTAAGACTGGAATATCCTGAAGATTTGATTAAATCCGGTGAATTACAGGAAAAGACCCGAAGCGGTGAATTAACAGAACAATTCAAACGTGCTCAGTTCATTGATGGATTGCCGGAGGTGAAATACTGGGTGCGTAATCTTGCACGTAAGGTCACATCGTTCGCGTTAGAATTTTTATAAATCAAGAGCAAACATAATTGCTCTACGAACGTCTGGTAGTTTGACATCAGGTAATGTTGTAACAAGCGCACCAAGCTT
>JADFPU010000244.1 GCA_022562175.1 Pseudomonadota bacterium
CGATTACGTTAGCAATCCGGTAAACGAGGCAGAAGCGTTATTGTACTACCAGGCCTGGTGTTCGCCGAATGATGGTCAGCCAGCCGCCAAGGATGGTTCGAATTGTGACCACCACGCTGATGGATTTGACCCAGCAAACGCTGCTGGAGATGCTAATAAGACATTCTTGGGAAAGATAGATTCGGCGGACTTTAAGACAATGGTAGACAGTGAGAAAGTTGTGATCAATGGCGATAAATTCAAGCTTATAGATACAAAGGATGGAGCACATGTTGCTAATGGTGCGTCCTTTGTTAGTTCTTTAACCTACATTCTTAGTAATCTATCGTTATTCCAAAATTGTGACCCAACGAGCTGTGACGCTGTTAATATCTCGATGTCTTTCGAAATGCTGTTCACGGGTAACGATTACGATACTGGTGTCGCTTACAAAAACTGGTTATTGGACGATGACAACGATTTAATTTTTCACTTGTCTCCCGAACGGGGGGGAGTAACAGTCCCCGAACCTGCCACCCTCGCCCTAATGTCACTAGGTTTACTCGGACTGGGATTTAATCGACGTAAAAGACTTCAATAGTGGTTGATCTTTATTTCATAACGCCCCTTCATCGGGGCGTTTTTTTATGGATCTATCAGCGCATATGTCAGGAGATAAATCTTAATTGAATCCGGTATCATATTGGTACTGTTTAGTATTGAAGTCTGAAATCATCTCTGGTATCGGGAGTATCGAACAAATGAATCTGACGCCGGATCAAATGCCTGTACTTGATTTTCGTAAGCTAAACAATATCCGCTACAACTTTTAAGGCAAGGCTGACATTTTAATCTTGTGCGGATTCGAGTTCTATCTCCCCCTGTTGTATTAATAAGGTCATACTGAGGTTAGGGGAGTTGAGGGAATGTCGATGAGGGATACAGCGGCTTTTATCTTCAATATTTCGAGCACCTATTTTGTTGACTACCTGACGATTAAATTGCTCAACTAATTCACAGTCACCGCGATCCAGATTACGTGGGCGATTATATCGAAGTTGGACCTGCTGCCATCTCGCTGCGAAGGTCTGTTGTGTAATATCTGTCTTGTCTGCCGCCACGGGAACAGCAAAGGCGAGTAACAACTTATGAAAGCGCTGTATTTCTGAGAAGCGACCCGTACAAGTGCTCTCCACTCTTACATCGTCCCGGGCGCCTATAGCGCGAAGCAGCAATTTTACTTTGTAGCGAATACTGTCGCAAGTATAGTAGCTTGTGAAACCGGAATAATGAAATCTGATTTGTTGGGCCTCCCATTTTGCCGAAACAATATCCTCCGCATAGGCAGGTGAAATATAGTTGCTGGAAATCAGCATGAACGCAATTAAGAGGAATTTAGATAGTCGTTGCATATAGTTTCTGCCTTTGAATACCGTAACAGGTTTACGTTCAGCCGTCGAAGTTCTATTTATGCGAAGCCAGGTCTATTGGGCACGGGCCATCTTCTGCTGGCGCGTCTGCACAACAGGACTTATTCCAGAAGCAAAGAGCCTGCTGCTGATCGCCTGTGCATTTCTTGATAATATTTATTGCCTGTGCGTAGAGTTTGTCTGCAGCATTAAAATGCTCTGACAGGGAACGTCCGGTATCCTTGTTATAGGCTTCTATATGCCAGCGACGCAGTCGCTTAATAACTGGCAGGAGCCTGGGATTGTTTATGTGGTAATTTCGTTTATATAGCCAGAACATTAAGTCGTGGTTATTTGCCACCTCCCGCCATGCATCAATAGCGCTATTAGCTTCAATCAAAAGCTCCAATAGTGGTAATTGTTTGGTGCTTTCAAGGCCATCATTGATACGGATAATATATAATGCCCGCTTAAATACTTTTGACGCTTCATGATGGTTCCCTGCTTCTTGTTGCAGTAATCCGAGATTGATTAATGCTGGTGCAAGCTGCTCACCGTAGGCGCCCGTTTGTGATTCCAGGCGGGTAATGCGTTGCTGATAAGCATGTAAACTCTGATGTTGCTCGTGGGTAAACCAGGACTGTAAGTCCGATAATATATCCAGGTCGTTTGTAGCGGTTGCCAATGAACATTGTTCATCTGCCAGTGTGGTTTCGTCCGCGATGGTGATACCCATTACGGATAGATAGATACACAGGCCAGTAATTACCCATTTTTTATACATGTGATCTCTTTAGCAATACTGCTCTATTGCACGCATGATAGATTCCAGGGTGCGACCAGCATAAAGATTATTACCATCAAATATATTATGTTTGCCTCCTGGAATTATGCGAACCTGAACATCTTCACAGTTATCGATTTCCTCTTTCGTTACTGGTTGAGCGAAATCTTCACTGCCAAAAATCAACAAGAACGGTAATTTGATAGTGGGCAATAAGCGTAAGGCCGTTTTACCTGCAATATATACGTTACGAGCGGTTTGTACATTAATTCGTCCTTTGAAGACCTTCGGGTCAGTCTCTATCACGTTGAGGATATCGCTGTCATCAGTGATTTGATCAGCATCCAACGACATCAATGGAATATTCTTGACATGACGCGAGAGGAATACAAGCACCGGGGCGAAGAAGCGTGCAACCGGAGAAACAGTATGCCCAACCTTAAATGCCGGCCCCAGTCCCACCACCAGGGCTACCCGCTTATGAATAATCCTGTCTATACTGGCGTGTTTACCTCTCAATTCATTCAAAGCATGCACAATCAAAGAAAAACCATATGAGTAACCCATAATTACTACGGGTATCCCCTGGGGAATATGCTCTCGTAAGGCGCGAATGATACTGTGCCATACTACTACTACATGATGTTTGTAGTCTTCTACTGAACAGGGTTCTCCAGCGCTGTGGCCGTGACCAAGTAAGTCAAAACTTAGAATATGACAGCCTTCGCGAGTGAGTTGTTCAAAAAAGAAATCATGAGTGCCAGCATGATCACGTAAGCCATGCACAAAAACAATAGCGCATCGGGCTTTTTCTCCTTCATTAGTTTGGGCTTTATGGAAATAATATTGAACATCTTCCGGGTTGCTCGTACCTTTTTCGTCCATATTCGCTACCAGTATCTTAAACCCGTTCGTTTTTTCAAAAAAGACATCTAGACATAGCGCTAATTCTACTCCACTTCGCTATTATCCTGGTATCCTTCATATCTAAAGTCTGTTTTGTCTCGATTTTTGTCATAGAATATTACGCCTATTCTGCGCCCATTCTTTTGACGACTCACCATAAATAATTATCTGCTCAATTCTATATATTTGACAAGATCGATGGAATAATGGTGTAAATTAAAAAAAGAGACTTTCTGAAAGCCTTTAAAATGGTGCGCCAAGAGGGATGAAAGTGGGCACTGGATTGAGAAAATAGCTATAAATTCATAATTGTTTAACTCAACTGCGTGCGGTAGCGTGTCACGTTGGAGTGATTTGTTATAACACTTTATTTTCATTTAGTGAAATCATTTGCTCTTTGCTTCTTGTAACTCAGATTCATTGGGGTATGTTGTCTGTGATTTCATACCATTGATGCAATACGTATATCGGATGGCAGCTTCGATATTCCATTGTATTTTTTGCACCCTGGAATAATCAAG
>JADFPU010000245.1 GCA_022562175.1 Pseudomonadota bacterium
AGGCGTTCACGCATAGGTTATGTGCCGCAATATCCATCCTATGAACGCAATTTTCCTATCACTGTTGAAGATGTTGTGACACTTGGCAGGCTGGCTGTGACGTCTTCCATTATAGGATTTAATAAGGTCGATAAGGCGTTCACCCACAAGGTGCTGAAGGCTGTGGAGATTGATGGCATAGCAAAGCGGCAAATAGATACATTGTCTGGTGGACAGGCCCAACGCATGTTAATTGCCCGGGCGCTTGTCAGTGAACCCGAAATCCTGGTGCTGGATGAGCCGACGGCCAATATTGATATCCGTGCCGAGGAAGATATCTTTGCCTTGCTCAAACAATACAATGAACACATGACGATCATTATGGTGTCGCATGACATTGGTTTCATCTCGGGATATGTTGATCGTGTTGGTTGTTTAAACCGTACCCTGGTCTGTCACAATACTGAGGATATAAGCGGTAAGATCATAGACGAACTCTATGGCGCACCGATGAAAATGATTGATCATGCACATACACATTAAACAGGAAACAGGCTGCAAACCCCTGGCAGCGAGTCTCGAACCACGAATCAATGATTGACTTCATCATTACATTATTTAGCTATCGCTTCATGCAATATGCATTGCTTGCATGTTTGCTGGCGAGCATTGGTTGTGGTGTGATCGGCACTCTGGTTGTGGTCAAACGTATCGGTTTTCTTGCGGGCGGCATCGCGCACACGGTTCTGGCAGGAATGGGTATTGCTTTCTTTTATGGTGTTTCACCGGTGCTGGGGGCAATCATAGCCGCATTGTTGTCAGCGGTTTTAATTGGCTGGATTAAGCTGCAATGGCGGCAGGATGAAGATATTCTGATTGCTGCTTTCTGGTCAGTGGGCATGGCGATAGGGATATTGTTTATCTCGCAGACACCCGGCTACAACATCGATCTGATGAGTTATCTGTTTGGCAATATTCTACTGGTATCAGAAAGTGACCTCAGGTTAATGTTGCTCCTTGATTGCGCGATTATCGCAACGGTTTTGATTTTCTATAAACAGTTCCTCGCTACCGTGTTTGATGAAGAATACGCCAGCCTGTGCGGCGTCAATGTCAAATTTTTTTATATCTTCATGCTCTGCATGATAGCATTAACCGTAGTGTTATTAATCCAGATCGTTGGCTTGATCCTGATCATCGCGTTGTTGATCCTGCCTGCCGCGAGTGCGGCACAGTTTTCCAGTTCGGTATCCCGGATGATGGTCATAGCTGTCTTGTTGAGTATATTTATTACCATTTCGGGTTTGATAATTTCATATCAACCCGATCTGCCATCCGGATCAACGATTATTGTATTGGCTGGGTTTGTTTACCTGGTTTCGATTTTGTTACGTGGTTTTATAGACCGGAGAAGGAAACGTGCCTTGATAAATGATGGAAGTTAATCATATCCAAGCACGGAGATAATAAAGCACGGAGATAATAAAAATTGCACGAATAGATGTTATTTCCTCCGTACACTGGACCATAACTTCATATACGATACATCCCTGTACAATATCTGTGGTTTATTATTTATTACCTGAGCGGCGTTTGTTGGCTGCCTGGGCCAGTTCACGAATAAGGGGTTCTGTCTCTTCCCATCCGAGGCAGGCATCGGTGATACTCTGTCCATATACTAATTCCTTGTCAGCAACGATATCCTGTCGGCCTGCGATAAGGTGGCTTTCGATCATGGCGCCGAAGATACGGCCATCCCCTGCTGCAACCTGCTTGGCGACATCATGGCCTACCTGTAATTGCAGCTGATATTGCTTACGGCTGTTGGCATGACTGAAGTCAACCATGATCCGGGCCGGCAGTTTTGCTGATTGCAGCTGACTGGCTGCTGCATTAATGCTGTCTGCATTATAATTGGGCTGCTTGCCACCACGTAAGATGATATGACAGTCTTCATTGCCTTTGGTTTTGAAGATGGCGGAGGTGCCTTCTTTTCTGAGTGACAGAAAATTATGTGGCTGTGACGCGGAGCGTATGGCATCTACAGCGATTTGCGTCGTACCATCTGTGCCATTCTTGAAACCTATCGGACAGGACATGCCGGAGACGACTTCACGATGTACCTGGCTTTCTGTGGTACGGGCGCCGATAGCACCCCAACTGACCATGTCGGTGAGGTATTGTGGTGTAATGATATCCAGAAATTCCGTGCCGGCCGGGATAGCCATTTCGTTGATGTCTAATAACAATTGCCTTGCAAGGCGCAGACCTTTGTTGATGTGGAAACTGCCATCCAGATCAGGGTCATTGATCAAACCTTTCCAGCCGACTGTGGTACGTGGTTTCTCGAAATAGACACGCATGATGATTAACAGATCATCCTTTAATTCTTCCATCAGTGGTTGCAAGCGAGAGGCATATTCCACTGCTGCAACGGTATCGTGTATCGAGCAAGGTCCGATCACGAGCATGAGCCGATCATCTTTTCCGATCAGGATATTGTGGATGGTCTGACGGGTTTCGTAGACAATCGTAGCCGCCTTTTCCGAAATGGGTATATCTTCACAGATTTCCGCTGGCGAGGTGACTGCTTTTATCGAGGCGATACGCAGATCATCGGTTTTATGCATCATTACAAAGTCCAGGATGTTAAGGAGAAGAAGAGCTGCTTAGCCTGGTGGCCAGGTAAACGACCGGCCACCGAGGATATGTATATGCAGATGAAATACAGTCTGGCCTGAGCCTGTACCATTATTAATCACCAAACGGAAGGCATCGCTGATGCCCTGCTGTTCGGCAATCCTGCTTGCTACCAGGATCAGATGTCCGATGAGAGCTTGGTCGTCATCTGTGGCATCAATGAGCTTCGGGATCGACTTTTTAGGGATGACGAGAATATGTACCGGCGCCTGGGGATTAACGTCCCTGAACGCCAGACATAAGTCATCTTCATAGACAATATCCGCAGGGATCTCCCGGTTAATTATCTTGCTGAAGATTGTGTCCGTCATTGATTATTTGTCCGAATATTCAAAGTCTAAACAGGTACGTTCGATTGTGGCGGCGATTATAGGCGTCCTGCCCGGAAAAATAAATAAGTTCAGATAGTTACTGGTTAAACAATATACCCTTGACAGGTCTATTAACGTGCAAAAGATGGTTATAAAAATAAGTCTTGACTCTATACTATACTATAGAGTCTACACTTGTAGTCAGGCAATCAATGAATCGTACTTATGACTTTATTATCGATAGGCAAGATCGCAAAGCGGGCAGGTGTCAGTGTTGAGACCATACGCTTTTATGAACGTGAGGGTTTAATTGAGGAACCTGCCAGAAAGGAAAGTGGCTACCGGCAATATATAGAAGTCGATGTTAAAAAACTTATTTTTATCCAGCGTGCAAAAGGCCTGGGTTTCTCACTGAAAGAGATCAAGGGTTTAATGACACTACGTGCCGATCCAAAAACAACAAGCAGGGAAATCAAACAGGCTGCGCAGTCCAAGCTGGATGACATAGAGAAAAAGATAAAGATGTTACAGAGCATGCGACGTAGTCTGAAGTCGCTGGTTGATAAATGCCCTGGCAAGGGTGCAACCAGTGATTGCCCTATT
>JADFPU010000054.1 GCA_022562175.1 Pseudomonadota bacterium
GTATACGCCTACATGGACGTAGGTGGTAGAGCAACGCAGGAGCAGTTGCCGAGCAGCCCTGTTTGCCCGCCTGGCTATGTGAAAAAACTCACTAAGGGAGCGGCCATTAGCTCAATTTTTCACTACGCCAGCCAAGCAATCAGAACTACTCTACACGCTGTCCAACTGCGGATTCTAGGTTTAACAGACCGTCTAACGGCGAAATGAGAGACAAGTATTATGCTGACAAATGGGCATTCTAGCCACCGAATCAGGCCGATCAAGTGCGCGCAGAAGGATCTTTTCTAGTTTTTAAAGAATGGAACTGATCTGCCCTGCAGGCAACCTCCCCTCCCTGCGCGCTGCTATCGATAACGGCGCCGATGCAGTCTATATCGGTTTCCGCAATGCTACCAATGCACGTAATTTTCCCGGACTTAATTTCAGCCCGGAAGAAGCCATCGAAGGACTGCACTATGCAAAGGAGTCCGGCAAGCGGATTTTTCTGGCGGTCAACACTTACGCCACTCCCGAGAGTTGGAAGGAGGCGGTTGATACGGTAGATACGGCGGCCGAAATAGGTGTGGACGCCTTGATCCTTGCTGATATTGGACTCATGCAGTATGCCTCACATAGCCATCCCGATTTGCGTCTGCATCTGTCCGTGCAGGCCTCCGCCACCAATCGCCATGCCATTGCCTTGTATCATGAACGGTTCGGTATTAAACGGGTGGTGCTGCCGCGGGTATTGTCCCTGGCGCAGGTGCAAAACCTGGTCGAAAAAACAGCCGTCGAAGTGGAAGTGTTTGGCTACGGCAGCCTGTGTGTCATGGTGGAAGGGAGGTGTGCGTTATCCTCATTCGTTACAGGAGATTCCCCCAATAGCGCCGGTGTGTGCTCGCCGGCCCACGCCGTGCGCTGGGTGGAAACACCATCAGGGCGCGAGTCCTATCTCAATGGTGTGTTGATAAACCGTTATAAAAACAAAGAGATGGCCGGTTATCCGACCCTCTGCAAGGGACGTTTTCAGGTCAATGATAAGGTGTTTCATGCCATTGAGGAACCCACCAGTTTGAACCTGCTGGAGATCCTGCCCGATCTTTTGAAATCCGGTGTGACAGCGATCAAGGTCGAAGGTCGACAACGCAGTAAGGCCTATGTTTCCCTGGTGACCCGTACCCTGCGTGAGGCATTGGATGCCTGTTTGGCTGATCCGGAAAATTTTACGCCGAGTAGCGACTCGATAGCACAACTCATGCTGTTATCCGAAGGAAGTTGTCACACCCTCGGTGCCTACCACCGGCCCTGGCAATGAAAATCAGCATCGCCCCGATCCCGTATTTCTGGGAAAAAGACAGAGTGCTTGCTTTCTATCAACAACTGCAAGATGCACCGGTGGACATCGTCTATCTGGGTGAAACGGTATGTTCAAAACGCCGGGAGCTGGGGCTCACCAACTGGCTGGCGATCGCAGAACAGCTCACCGTTGCCGGCAAGGAGGTCATCCTCTCCACGCTTACCCTGATTGAAGCAGAATCTGAACTTGCTGGTCTCAAACAAATTGTCGAAAACAATCGTTATCCGGTTGAAGCAAATGATATGGCGGCCGTGCAGTTGCTGGCGGGCCGCGGCAAATTCGTAATAGGTCCACACATCAATACCTATAACAGTAAGACATTGGCGCTACTGCATGAAATGGGCGCATCACGCTGGGTTGTCCCGGTTGAACTCGGTAACAAAACCATCAGTAGCTTGCAAAATAACCGGCCGCTGGGACTGGAGACCGAGTTATTCACCTACGGCAGACTACCACTGGCTTTTTCTGCACGATGTTTCACTGCCCGTGCCCATAACAGGCCCAAGGATAGCTGCGAATTCATCTGCCTGGATTATCCGGACGGCCTGACCATGTACACTCAGGATAAGGCATCCTTTCTGGTGCTAAATGGCATACAGGTGCAATCAGCAGCCATCCATAATCTCATCACTCATCTTGATGAATTGAAAAAACAGCATATCGATATTATTCGCATTGCCCCTCAAGCTGAAGGCACGACAGAAATTAGTACGATTATTAAACATGCTTTGGATGGAGGTTTATCTCAAGACATGGCAGCAAAACAACTCGAACAATATCAATCCAACAACGTTTGTGATGGCTACTGGAATGATCAGGCGGGTATGTCCCAATCCGGGAGCCCGGTTGATGTTTAACCTGGATTCCAGATTTAACGGACAGAGTAAAACAAAACCAAGGAGAAAAAATAATGTTAAATATTCGGTGTTGTAAAATATCGGCGCAGTTTTTCCGGAGTATAACGGCGGACTTTGTGCAAGATCCGTTTCGCGCCTCTTGCCAGCGGCGGCAACAGCACCGCATCGAAGTGCGCATCCCAGTCATATTCCAGCGCGTCCAGTAAATTCTTGATATGCACACCCGTTTCCGTTTCACCTTCAATATTCAGTTCGCGTCTAAAAAACAGCGTGTCAGGATCCTGCCGGCGGCTGGCGAGTTGCAGGAAACCGTTAAGACTGCCGCTGATGGTAACGCCGCCTTGACGGGAACGCGCTGCCTGCAATCGGCCATTGCAGAACCGGAAATGTAAATCACAGGGGATATCGCTTATGCAGAGAGAAACGTATTTGCCATCGAGTTCGTTAAAGCGGGACACAATGTTCTGTCCGCGCAGCAGGTGATTAAATGCCCGCGCGAATATTCTTGCGTTAACGCCAGCAGGCGTCAGACGCAATAGCTGATATAGCGGTAATAGAAATGGCTGCATGAGAGAAATCACAATATACACAAAAATTATTTCAGTCGTTGATATGGATCAAACAACCCGATAACTACTGTGCCACCATAGGTAGGATCTTAAGCAAATATGACCGTAATAGACATTGTAATTGATCAGCCACAGAGGCCACAGAGTTTAATAAAACAGCAATTTCTCGGCTTTGGCTGGAAAACTTGTTCCAGACGTTTTCAGCCACCTACGTCCATGCAGGTGTTCCTGCGTCGCTCTCGGTCTCCGTTCCGGACTCGACTCTCGGTTGCTGCTCCCGACGCAACTCTACCTCCCCCATCCTTGGGGTCGTACCGATTACTTCCATGTAATCGTACCTCCAGCGTCCATGCTATCGTCTGTGTTCTCTGTGACCTCTGTGGCTTTATTTTCAGATCGAAAATCACTTTTTCCTTAAGAACTAACCTATGACTGCGCCATACAAAAACCTCCGGGATTTCTTAACAGATCTTGAAAACCAGGGTGAACTCAAGCGTATTCGACAGCCGGTGGATACCAATCTTGAAATGACCGAGATCTGCCAGCGCATGCTGCGTAATGATGGGCCGGCTCTGTTGTTTGAGAATCCAAAAAACTCGAACATACCCGTACTTTGCAATCTGTTCGGCACAATACCACGGATTGCCGCGGGAATAGGCCGGCAATCAATCCAGGATCTCCGGGAAGTCGGACAGATACTAGCTTCCCTCAAAGAACCGAATTGGCCGAGTGGAATCAGTGAGGTACTGGATAAGTTACCGTCTTTTCGAAAACTGCTGCACTTGAATCCCCGCTTCATACGCACTGCTCCCTGTCATGAAAATATTATTGAAAGCAGCGATGTCGACCTGGCAACACTGCCAATACAGACTTGCTGGCCCGGCGATGCCGGACCACTCATCACCTGGGGCCTGGTCGTCACCAGGGGGCCTTACAAACAGAGACAAAATATAGGCATCTATCGGCAACAGGTGATCTCGAGAAACAAAGTGATCATGCGCTGGTTAGCGCATCGCGGTGGCGCAATTGATTATAAGGAGTGGCAGGAAGCTAATCCGGGACAACGTTTCCCTATTGCTGTCGCCATCGGCGTCGATCCGGCCACCCTGCTTGCTGCGGTGACACCCATACCTGATACCATTTCCGAATACCAGTTCGCAGGACTGCTGAGGGGTGCACGCAGTGAGGTGACCGATTGTCAGACTATCCCTCTGCAGGTGCCCGCCGCGGCGGAATATATCTTTGAAGGCTATATCGAGCCGGGCGAGGAAGCACTCGAAGGCCCGTTTGGCGATCACACCGGCTATTACGATATCCCGGCACGATTCCCGGTAGTCACTATTAAACGTATTAGCCACCGTAATAATCCCATTTACCATAGTACCTATAGTGGCCGTTCTCCCTATGATGAACCTTCAACTCTGGCGATGGCGCTAAACGAAATGTTCATCCCCATACTACAGAAACAATTCCCGGAGATTGTGGATTTTTATCTGCCACCGGAGGCGTGTTCCTATCGTATGGCAGTGATTAGCATCAAAAAACAATATCCGGGACATGCCCGGCGCATTATGTTCGGGATCTGGTCGTATCTACGCCAGTTCACCTATACAAAATTCGTCATCGTCACCGATGATGATATCAATGTCCGTAACTGGCCGGATGTTATCTGGGCGATGGCGACTCGTACCGATCCGGCACGCGATATGATCATTGTCGAGAATACCCCGATCGATTCCCTGGATTTCTCCAGCCCGGTAGCCGGGCTCGGATCGAAAATAGGCATCGATGCGACCAATAAATGGCCGGGAGAAACCTCGCGTCAATGGGGGCAACCCATCGCCATGAGTGAAGAGGTCATTAAACGCATAGATGAACTGTGGGAAAGTTTATAAGAAGGCCGTAAATTGTTCCTCTTACTTCTATGGAATCAATAAAGCGCTAAAGGCATTATGATAAGACGGATTTATTTAACATCAATAATGTTGGCAATTTTATCGTGTACGCCTGTTTCTAAATCTCACGACGATAACTCTTCAAGGTTTCACCAACTTGCAAAACAAAACATCGAAAACGGTGAATATCTTGCGGACATCATGTTGTGCACGACGTGTCATTCTCCCATGAGTCTGGAACATGGATCGCAAAGATATCATGCAACATTGAGGCTTGCAGGAGGGACAAAAATCGTTACGCCACCAGATGGAACATTCTACGCGAAAAATATCACCCCGGATGTTGAAACGGCAATTGGCAGTTGGAACTTCGGTGAAATAGCGCGTGCTTTTACTCAAGGTATTGGCAAAAATGGTAACGGCCTACGGGTGATGCCTTATCAATATTATGATCATTTAACAAACGAAGATCTGAATGCACTCATTGCCTATCTTCAAAGCATTCCACCCATTTATCATAAAATTCCTGAAAATGAACCCATGTCCCTCGGTGCAAAAATTATTGCTGGTCTGAAATTGATCCTGCCTTTTGTTGATAATCCAAGTCAGGATTTCTATTACGGAGACTTTGGAAAATTCTCAAATGACGCTGATGCTACAGAAAATAACTTTTACCTTGCCGTTAAATCTGAGCAAGCATTAATTGTGGCTCCCCTGAAGATTACTCCTGAGATTGAACGGGGTAGATATCTGGTGACTATCTCAGCATGCGCTTTTTGCCATACCCCGGTTGGAATGCTGGGGCGGCAAAGCATACATTTGGCTCTTGCCGGTGGTTTTAAAATAGTCGATCCGAAATGTGGCAGCATTTATTCGAAAAACATTACTCCGGATAAAGAAACAGGATTAGGCGATTGGAATGATGAACAGATTGCCAATGCAATAAGAGCAGGGATTTCCAAAGATGGCAGGCTATTATGTGCAACCGCTATGCCATGGCAGGCTTATGCTAAATTCTCAGATGCTGATATTAACGCGATCATTGCTTATTTAAGGGCAATACCCCCGAAATCCCATAAGATACCACTTAATGAACCTCCTACAGGCGAACAACCTCCAATACAAAGGTTCTTTGTTGGAGACGAAGGAGTTTGAATGGCAAATAAAAGCGTGATGAGAATTTCAGAAAAATCAATACAGAAATATCCGTACTACCTCCGCCCCTTCTTTTGGAGTCAACAAAGAAAGTACGGACAAATCCTCAAGCCCGCACTGCTTTGGGCCAGGGTGCCGAAACTGTTCATGGCCGTGGCAACGCTGTACGGCGTGCTGGACAGGAAAAGCAGCCCATTGGATCCCGTACTACGTTCCCTGGTGACGGTACGGGTGTCGCAAATAAATTGGTGCCGTTTTTGTGTCGACATTAATTCTGCGGTATTGGCAAAGAGAGCAGGCTCCATGGACAAGGTAGCAGCATTGGAGCGCTGGCAGGAAAGCGGGCTTTTCGACGAGAAAGAGAGGCTTGTGCTGGAATATACTGAGGCGATGACCTATTCTGATCAACAGGTAAATGATGGATTGATGCATCGATTAAGCGCGTTCTTTGATGAAGATGGCATTGTCGAACTAACCGCGCTGATCGCGTTTCAGAATTTATCCAGCAAATTTAACAGTGCCCTTGATGTGCCTGCACAAGGGTTCTGTCGTTTACCGTCCGATACCCCGTAAGTTGGTGCAAACGCACATCAACACTGTGGTGAGCTAACCTTATGCGGCTTATGGGCACCATTAGCCCACGCAGGATGTAGAACCATGATCATAGCGCTGGAATTCGTTTTCGCGGCAATGATGCTGCTGCTATACCTCTTCAATGCCGATTTTGAATTCGTCATGCCATTCAATTAATTTCATCGTATTCATCTCTCTGAAAATAAAAAACCATCAAGATCTTTACGAAAATCTATTATGAAGAGTTCTTTTGGTTCAAGACTAATTGATATACTGCTCTCATAATCAAAACCCCCTTCCCGCTTACTATCTCTGAGTCTTGCTATTAACTGGTGCTGACCGGGCTTAACCGGAATGCTTTCATAAATGGAAGTAGAACCATCTTTAGCCAGGCCTGTTGGATTATATGATTTACTTAATAAGCTATTACCATCCATCATTATTTCAACATAAACCGGCACTCTCTCCCTTGGACAATCCATAGTTCGTCGCATGTTTGGCGCCAAGGCTGCAATTTCTTCCTGCGTAAAACGCCGGCACTTTTCTTTATGTTCACTGGCATGGCTAAAGCTCACCATGATTAATGCCATTTCCGGATCATGATAGGTATAACTGGGAGAGTTCGAGAAATACCCAATTAAAAGTGCAAATAGTATAAATGCAACAATCTGTCCAAGCAGGATACGTAGCTTAGGCATCCACTTTCTCACTATTCTCTTTTGTATCATTCCGGCTTTCAGTTTGCATTGGTGACAGCTTATTCAAACGCATACGAAATGCCGTTAATTCCTTGAAAAATTCCTTGCTCCGGGTAAGTCCTGCCCAGTATTTTCCGATTCGTTCCTGGTTTACCCGCTTACGTATGTGGGGCTCTCGTTCACCTGCTATACGCGCATCGGTCCATTTGATACCAAGACGGAAACTACAATCGCCTTCACGACAACCCGTCAGGAATACGCCATCGGCCAGTTTTCTTGATAGAACGAAATCAATAAATGAAGGTGGCAGCATACCAATACATGGCATTGTGACAACACCGACTTTTGTGTCAGACATTTCTGCCGGATTAAGGCTGTTATCGCACCCATAGACAATGACCCTGTCGCCACCGATCAGCTTATTTGATGCGGCAATAGTTTTCTCTCTCAATTCCTTAATTTTGTTTTCTGGCAGTTCTATACCCGGTGATAATTCAGTTTTAGTCCTGAATGGCGTTGCTGTTGGGCAAGAGGCGACACAGATACCACAACTGGTACAATGACTGGTATTAACAACGGCTTCTTGTTCATATGCACTGCCATCGCTACGTGGTTCCATGCTAATCGCACCAAAAGGACAATCTGCAGCACATCGACTACAGCCATTGCAATTATCAAGATTGACAACCGCGACTGGCACACGTTTACCGGGTGGCATCCATGGCATCATCATCAATAATGCGGTTGCTCCAACAAGAACGATCCAGACTGTTATCCCTGAGACATTATCAAGTAATGGGTAGAGTGGCATATAAAACCAGTCCAGATTAACTGTAGTGGGAACAATGCTTAAATCAGCGGGTGGCTGGCTCAGTGCCGGTTTTATAAAAGAGAGTATCAATAACATGCAAAAAGTACCTACAGCGAGTCCCTTTGGCGGGTTAACCTTGGGTGATGCATGTCTTTGAATATGGATCCACATGATAAATAACAGGAACAGCGGTAAAGCGATATGCATAAAGACCATTAAGGTGAAAAATCGACCACTCAATTTTGCGTCAGTCAGAAAATTGCGCGCAATGGCTTCACCAAAAAATGGAAGTGAATCAAATAATTCAGCCGTTGTAATAGCAATATATTGCGCAAGCTGATCCCAGACCATCCAGTAACCGGAAATACCGGCAGCAAACACCATCCAGAGCATAGGCACACCGGTAACCCAGGCAAACCAGCGCACACTTCGAAATCGGTCCATGGCAAATTCACGCAACAGATGCACCATCATCATCACTACCAGGGCATCAGAAGCATAACGATGCAAACTGCGCATAATACCCCCTGCATACCATTGTTCATGGGTCAGGTATTCCAGAGATTTATATGCCTGGGTAACACCCGTGTCGAAGAAGATATACAGATAAATACCGCTGATGACGACAATCCAGTAATAGAACCAGCCAAGTGCACCAAGTTGATATAAAGGATTCCATTTAGCGCCAAAAACGACATCGAACCAATCTTCAACATGTTCGAATCCTGTTCTCAAGATTTTTTTCAAAGCTGACACGCCTTATGTTGATCTATTGATTCTATTATTATGACGCCATTCACGCACAATAAACGCAGCAATCGCACCAAGAATGAGGACACCCATAATTATTCCAATAAATATTGAATAATCAAACGTATAACGACCGCTATGAGGGTCATAAATCGTACAAAACAATCGAATGTTATTAATCCAACCCGCCACCAAAGTTGATTCGGTATGATTACCAAATATAAGTTCCTTTAATGGTTCTACCAGGCGTGGTGGGTCATATTTTACCCCATAAATTTGTCTGTATACTTTACCTTCAGCATCAAGCAAGGTTATTTGTGACAGATGGTCAAATCCTTTGGCTGATTTAAAAAAAATAAAACCCACATCATTGCTAAAGGCTTCAATAGTGTCCTTGTCCGTACTCAGGAAATTCCAATTTGATAGATTAATATTGCGTTCCCGGGCATACATGCGCATACGTTCCGGACTATCTGCGGCAGTATCAAATCCTACTGATATGACTGAAAAACTTTCCTCACCTAATGCCTCCTGGGCAATGTCTACGACCTCGGCAAGATGATTGGTCAATGTCGGACAAATATGATTACAACTGGTATAGATTAAGCTGATGACTAACGGCTTACCTCGATATTGAGTAATATCGACTGGCTTCTTATTCTGGTTTATAAATTGATAACTGCCTATGGTCCGGTTTAATGCGGCTTGACTGAATTCAAATGCTTGATCTTTATCGTATTTATCTGATGCAGGGATATCGTGATTTGCCGCCAGGACTTCGAGAGCAAACAGCGATATAAAAACATAACCAAGTATTGTTAAAAATGAAATATTGATTGTTTTTTTATAGTTGGGATAGTTTGCTTTAATTAGATGAAACAATACATGATTTAAGCTAAAAATACATCCAGAACACATGCGCTTAGTAATAAAGTCAGTTGAATTAATGAGGCACGAAAATTTGTTCGTGCATTCACTATAGACGGTGAACGTACCATATCGAAACTTGTCTTGAGAAAGTATAGCCCTCCAGTGAGTGCGCCGAAAAGATAGATCCAGCCTAGCCCATATAAAAATGGAAGTATTGAAACCAGAACTAATGCCAATGTATGGGCGAATATTATTTTTGCTGCAACCGTTTTTTCAAAAACGACAGGTAACATAGGTATACCCGCTTGTTTATAATCATCCGCAAAAACAAATGCCAGACTCCAGAAATGCGGGGGGGTCCAAAGAAACATAACAACCGCCAATAACACCGGCGTTATAGATAATGTAGGATCAACAACCGCTGCGCCTCCGAGTACTGCAAAACTACCTGATAATCCCCCTATTACGATATTGAGCCAGGTACGCCGTTTCAACCAGACGGTATAAACAATACCATAGGTAAAAGCCCCCAGAAATATATACAGTGCTGCAACCGGATTAATCGCAAGCGATGTTGTCAACACAGAAATGATTAGCATCAGAGCTATAACGAATAACCAGTATCTATCTGCCTGAAATCGACCTGTTACAAAGGGCCGATTTCGGGTGCGTTTCATCTTGGCATCAATATCTCGTTCCATGAATTGATTGAAGGCCCCGGCACTTGCCGAGGAAAGTAGAATGACAAATGAAAACAAGATTATCTGCCCTAATCCCGGTGTTGCGCCGGGCGTAATAGCAAGACCCGCAAGTCCACTCAACATGATTGCAAAACCGATCCTGAGCTTACATACAGAGACTATCTCACTAATTACACCAGGCATAACAGTCATCCCCCTGAATTAACGGATTGGCCAAACTTCAGCGAGGTATTTCCAGTTCACATAGTAATAAAGTACAAAGACTGTGAAAAATACCGCGACCATTACTAAGGTTCCCGGAACCGCCGGATGCTTAGCGCTACCATACTGACCAACCACTTTTGCTGGTTCAGCTTTTACTTCCTCACTACTGCTTTCGATACGTTTACCAAACAAGATTGAACCTACTATCACGATGATAAAGATAGCACCTCCGAGTCCTGCTAAAAGTGCACTCATTCCATTTAAGCCCATCATGAGATTGGCTGCACCGGGAAAATCATAGGGAAGCACGGCATCTGCCTGAGAGATATCCCAATGACGTCGTGGCACACCCAGTGTCCCGGCCCCCATCATAAACACAGAGATGCCGGTAACACCCAGACCAAACAGATAGGGTTGCACCTTCGCCCAGCCGGGAAAGATCAATTCACGTTGAAAGATGAGCGGAACTAATAAATAGGTCACCGCCATAAAAGCAAGAGTGGTCCCCGCTACAACGGTTGCATGAAAATGACCGGGAACATAGATGGTGTTATGAATGATCAAGTTGATCTGCTCTTGTCCCATTACCACGCCCGAGATACCACCCAGAAAACCGAACAGGATTAGAGAAATAAACATTCCGGAGAATGCCGGATTCCCCCATGGGCATTTACGTAACCATTCGAAGAGACCGTTGGTATAGCCTTTCGCCCGCTGTGCCGCTTCGATAGAACCCGGGACAGTCAAGCCGTGTATCATGCTACCGAGTACCGCCAGATACATGGCATAACTGGTATTAAAGATTTTAAATTCAGAACTGAGACCTGGGTCAACCAATAAATGGTGCACGCTGGCAAGTTGCAGAAACACGACATACAAAAAGAAAGCACCTCGACTGACCTTTTCGGATATAGGTTTCGCACCCACTACCACGGCCGCTATCAGATACCAGATTGAAATATGTGCGGCCACATTAATTTGTTGTGATGCATGCCCAAATGCCCACCATACTGTTCGGTACATCAAGGTATCAATGTGACTGATATAACCCATAGACCAAAGCAGAGTTGGTATCAGAATAATTGCACCCGTTGCAATGGTAAAGACAGCAATAATGGCCGCGACAGTCGCACCAAAGGTGACTAATGGCACCGAGCCTTCATAGGTCTTTTCCTGTTTTGCGATAACCAGGGTGCCAAAGAAGACAAAGGTCGCGATTAAGGTTCCGACCGCAAAGAGTATGATCCCCAGATAAAAGGCAGGATCTGCCTTCAACGGCACATAGGATGTAAACATCACACTTGAACCACCCTGTAGTATCGCTATATTAGTGATAACAGCACCCGCTAACATCAAGGCAAAAGCGCCCCACGCCCACCTCGGTGTGGCTAATCGTGATCCCAAAATGACTGCTGAGGCAAAATACAATACCGCCATTTCAAAGAAAATAATCCAGACAATCAGGAGGTTTATCCCATGTCCTGTGAGCGCCATATAAAACCAATCGGCAGGCAATAAATGGACGGCCTTCCAACGAGTTAGTGCCACCATTATTCCAAAGACGCCTCCTACAGCAAGAAAGACGATTGCTACGACAGCGTTGGCCTTAATCAGATTTTCAGCTGATTTATAAACACGCAGTCCCGTCGTTTGGCATATTCTGTATTGTTCTTTTGTTGCCATTTCTTATGTCCCCTCGTTATCGACTACATACATCCTGCCGGTCATGGTGTGATGTCCGATACCACAATATTCGTTACAGACAATTCCAAATTCCCCGCTGGTTGTTGGTGTGATTGTTACCACCATTTCGTAATCAGGGTGTATTTGCAGATTAATATTTACCGGTTGCAATGAGAAACCATGCAGCCAGTCCATAGAAGAGAGATGCAGACGATAAGTTTGTCCCTTTTCCAGCTCCAGAATCGGCCACCATTGCCAGAGCCGGGCTATCAGATAGATATCGTCACCCGGTGGCGGACGGACAACCGGATATCCCGATTCTTCACGCACCTGGTATTTTTCTACCATGGCCTCTGTCTTGGCGGAAAAATCTTCAGCCGTAATGCGATATGCTTCGTTGGACAGGTTTTGTTCGCCATATACATGCCAATAGATCATCATAAAAAACATGATCAATCCCCAGACAAATGCGATGATGACCCATATAAGCTCTGACGTTGGAACAGGCTCATTCCACCAGATCTTATTTTGTGGAGGGCTAACCGACATATTGTTATCTCCTTAAAATTATTATTTTGCTATCGGGATTGAGACGATTTCCATTACGCCCCAAATAACATAAAAGACGGTTGGAACGGTGACGCCGATAAAGAGCAATAGAAACGGGTTATCCAGTATCTGTTGCATAACAGGTATTCGTTCAGACTGTGATTCTTCCTTCCCAGACACATCATTTTCTTCAGACATAACGCCTCCTAAATAAACAATGAATTACCCCATGGCAAGACCACGGAGAATTACAAGTTAAAAGTTTACTGTCTAGAATCTAATCTGTATGCAACATTACTGTCATTGATTTAGATCAAAAAAGCTTGAGAAAATTTCATGAATGAGAGGATAATCACCCTATTTATTATAGGGTTAATAGTCGGATTACTGCAAAGGAACCAAGTGCGATTATCAAGTTTTCGGCCCACGGCATTTTCAATTTGCACCAGTATCCAGTCCGAAACCAAGATATAGGATAATCCCGGCAAGGGTGTATAACATTATTTCCATCATTTATTATTTACTCATTTTTATTTATAAAAATAACCACTCATATAGAATAACTATGTCTTATTATTTCGCTTGAGGCAATCTGAGGCAATCATGCAGAACCTGAAAAGCAATCAATACCCAATGAAATGTTTTTTTCTACTCAACTGTAGTGCCTTAATCATGTCGTTACTGATTGTTTTCCTTAGCACACATATCAGGTTGGGTGAAGCTGGTTTGGGCTGTAATCCCTGGCCGGAATGTTATGCACAACTGACACTAGCCGATGGTGTCAAAGGGCTCGAAATACCGGATACTGAATTCAGGACATTTCGGACAATGCATCGCTACGTGGCCAGCATTTTAGGGATCAACATTGTAATCATCATGTTAATGGCCATTTGGTATCGTAAAGAGATATCTCCTTTATTACCCGTGTTGATGTTTATTGTAGTTTTATTTCTGTCTATTTTAGGTGTTACTACGCCAACCCGGAGCATACCTGCCGTTACTTTAGGAAATATATTGGGGGGTATTGTCCTGTCAGGACTGATCTGGAGACAGATTCTGCAAATCCGGCCCAGGCCTGTCATACCTGGACCACTTATCATGTTGCTTGTATCAGTAACATTAACCTTGCAACTTATAAGCGGTGCCTGGGCCAGTGCAAATTATACCGGTTCTGCCTGTCCGAAATTAGTGACATGCACCTATACTAATAATTTGTCAGGGAATTTATTCGAAAGCTTTAATGTTTTCCGAAAATTAAAACTGGATATGAATAATCGTCTGGTAGTTGATGAAA
>JADFPU010000055.1:0-2629 GCA_022562175.1 Pseudomonadota bacterium
CATTTTGATCATCCACCAATGCGGTATATTCCTTGAAGATCTTGTATTGTCCCGAACGGGTGGCATGTTGCAGTTTGAAAACGGTATCGGGGTTAAACAGATGATATTCACCATCACGTCGCCATTGGTATTCACCACCCCATTCCAGATCAGGCTGCTTACCCGGACGTCCCGGATAGGCATTGTGATGGCGCAGGCTCATTTCTTCTGCAACCACATCCAGACCGATACCGCCGATACGGGACGCGGTCCAGGTAAAGTATTTATCAACGAAGCCTTTATCGAGACCAATGGCCTCGAATATCTGGGCGCCACAATAAGACTGTACGGTAGAGATACCCATCTTTGCCATGATCTTGGTTAGACCTTTGTTGGCTGCCTTGATGAAATTCTTCACGGCTTGCTGGTGTTCCATCTGTGGCAGGTGTCCTTTTCCAATTAAATCGCCCAGCGATTCAAAAGCGAGGTAAGGATTCACTGCGCCTACACCGTAGCCTATTAGTAGCGCAAAGTGATGGACTTCTCTTGGTTCGCCTGATTCGAGGACTAATCCAATACGGGTACGGCAGCCGTTACGAATTAAATGATGATGCACACCAGCGGTCGCTAATAAGGCCGGAATAGCCGTCTTCTCCTGATCGATACCGCGATCAGAAAGAATGACATTGGTATAACCCTCTTCAATTGCCTTATCGACTTCGGCGCAGACTTCTTTCAATGCCTTATCCAGGCCTGCACCGCCTTCGGCAACTGGATATAAGATTGGTACTGTTTTGGTTTTAAAGCCCGGCAGGTTGACATCGCGGATCCTGGCCAGTTCTTCATTGGTCAGGACGGGTGAATTGATCTTGATACGTCGGCAGCTTTCAGGTGCGGGCTTTAATAGATTACCTTCCGGACCAATCGTTGTTGCCACCTGGGTCACCAGCTCTTCTCGAATACTATCCAGTGGTGGATTGGTGACTTGCGCGAACAGTTGTTTGAAATAGTCGTATAACAAACGTGAACGATCTGATAACACTGCCAGGGCTGCATCGGTACCCATCGAACCGATGGGTTCCATGCCATCTCTTGCCATTGGCGCCATCAGGATCCTTAAATCTTCATGGGTATAACCAAACGCCTGCTGGCGTTGTAACAAGGTGTCAGGATCCGAACCGTGTATCTGTTTTGGATCCGGTAATTTTTCGACAGATATCAGGTTTTGTTTTAACCACTCGCCATAAGGATGTTCGGTTGCAAATTCTTTCTTTAATTCTGCGTCATCAATAATTCGACCTTGCCTGGTATCGACCATAAAGATACGACCCGGATGTAAACGTTCTTTTATCTTTACGTTTTCAGGAGCGATATCCAGTACACCTACTTCGGATGCCATGATGACCATGTCATCCTTGGTCACATAATAACGTGATGGTCGTAATCCATTTCGATCGAGTACTGCACCGATGACTTCACCATCGGTAAACGCAATGGATGCTGGACCATCCCAGGGTTCCATTAAACAGGCGTGGTATTCATAAAAAGCCTTACGTTCTTCATCCATGGTTTCATGACCCGACCAGGCTTCGGGGATCATCATTAATACGGCATGGGGTAATGAACGACCCGACATGTGTAAGAACTCCATGACATTATCAAAGGTTGCTGAGTCACTATTGCCTTCAATAATAATCGGGAATAGTTTTTTCAGATCATTACCAAATAATTCGGATTCACATAATGATTCACGTGCGTGCATCCAATTACTGTTTCCACGTACGGTATTGATTTCGCCATTGTGTGAAATGTATCTAAACGGATGAGACAATCGCCAGGAAGGAAAAGTATTCGTCGAAAAACGTTGATGCACCAGAGCCATGGCGGTTTCAACATCAGGATCAGTGATATCAGGAAACATGGGCTCGATCTGCGTCCCTGTTAACATGCCCTTATAAACACATATACGATAAGACAGCGACGGAATATAAAACAATTCCTGTTCAGACATCTCTGAAGTCCCAATCTCCCATTCTACGCGTTTACGTATAACATATAACTTGCGCTCAAAGGCAAGCGGCTCGGTGATGTTCTTGTGTCGACCAATAAAAATCTGCTTAAAAACAGGTTCGCCTTGCAGGGCAGTCGGGCCAAGCAAGGAATCATCCGTTGGTACATCACGCCAACCTAATACTGTCTGGCCCTCTTCCTCTACAATTCGATTGAAAATTTCCTGGCATTGATTAACTTGCTCGGGATCTCTGGGGAGAAAAACCAGCCCGGCGCCATAGTGTTCTGATTCCGGAAGTTCGATGCCTAGCTTGGCGCATTCACGTTGAAAAAACTTGTCCGGCTTCTGAATGGTAATACCAACACCATCCCCGGTATTTTCTTCACAACCACAGGCTCCACGATGTAAAAGGTTTTTAAGAATGGTTAAAGCATTTGTGACGATTTTATGGGATTTATTTCCCTTAATATTCACTACGAATCCAACACCACAAGCATCATGCTCCTGAGTAGGGTCGTAGAGGCCTTCGGCTTGATGACCAACAAATTTTTTCATACAGAATCTACCGTTGTTGACTAGGTTGAGCAGCCTGCAGACCTCACTGTACCTAGATATCTTTGAACTACCCGAGACAGGCTG
>JADFPU010000055.1:2639-13730 GCA_022562175.1 Pseudomonadota bacterium
TCCTCTGTGACGTAAACCACGTCTCGTTATAATTATGTAAAGGGAGCGGGATTATAATAAAGCAGGGCTAAGATGTCACGACATGCCACGGCCGGCCAAAATTATTGAAAATCGACACAAATGGACGATCTTGGTATATTTTAGTGGATTTTAATATGAATATTGGCTCATTTGATGCACATCAATAACACTGGGGCAATGCGGACAACATGACATCATTTTCAGTAAATCAGCAAAAATCAGCTTTCCCGCAGTAGGCTTTCTATTCTTGGACAGACTCCTAGCGCTGTTTTTTTATGTCTTTGTGTATACTCGCTATTGAACGCGGCCATGGCCTTTGCGACTTGATATCGGCAGATAATTTTGAAATATCGGCGGCTGCAGCTGCCCTGTCCGGATAATCCCCATAGACCAGCACATACCAGGGCTTGCCAGCATTGTAAGTCGAAAATGCTGCCATTTTATTGGTTGACTGTTCTTGCAGAAACTGCATCAAAGTATTTTGCTCGTGAGCCCCGATTAATTGCAGCACATATCTGTCAGGCGGTTGTTGCAAGAGCCAGCCGACACCCTTTGTCCCAGCTATGATTGGCGTTGATGTTGATTCGGCGATCTTTTCTGTCTTACTATCAGATGGCTGACTTTCCTCTGGCGGCTCGTCGGCGACTACTGATGCTGAGGTTTGTATATTTTCAACGGTCACCGGGGCATCTACCTGCTCTATTGCTGGTTTTAGAGGTGCCAGCTCCTTATCCAACTCAATCTTTGCTTCATGCTCTATTACTGGCGCCGTCTCAAGCAGCATCTCTACAACTGGCTCTTCTATTGCGTTGCTATGCGCTTCATCTTCAGTGTTGCTTGTCACAGGCTGAATCTTTGCCTGTGCAGATCTTGGTTTCTCAGGCGGTAAAACCAGCGCAACCTCCTGCTTGTCCGCTGGTGCTTGTTTATCAATCAAGAGCAAATATGCTGCGAGTGCAAATGTCAGAATAACCCCAATTGCGACAGGATTGCTAATGTAAGGAGGTAGTTTGATTGACAGACCGGAGAATATTCTTTTATGTACACCCCTGAGTGTGGCCGGATCCTGTAATGCCTGCCTTGCCAATAAATTTATGTTGCCTGGTAATCCCCCTGAAACTTTAAATATGTGTTTAACATCTTGTTCCGAGAATGGATAGTCAACACCACTGCCACTCAAGTCAATACGATGTTTGATATATGATGATGTTCTGTCCAGGGTAAATAATGGAATATTAATGGTGTGCAGAACAGCTGAGATTAAGACCTTGATCCTGGGGTCTTCCAGCTTCCTTATTATTGGTTCATCTCCGAACAGAATAATACGCAATCGTGTTTCGTTAAACTTCAGCTGGGAAAGCTGCATAATAAATTCCAGTGTCTCTATGGGTAGCTTATGCGCATCATCAAGCAATAAAATGGGCAGTATCTGTTTTCGATTACAATATTCGAGATACTTGTTCAGACCATTGATGGGCTGTTCAGAGATGTCCGGACTATCAAGAATAGTATCGCGCAAGATCTCCAGTGTAAGAATATTCAGATCCATTTTTTCATCGGCTATCAACTTGCTGACTGACCAGTGTTGATCAGGAGTTGAGGCAATATGATGATACAAGGCAGTCTTGCCTGAACCGGGATCTGCTGTTACCAGAATTAATTGCTGGCTGAACTCCAATAGGTGTCTTATCAATTCCAGACGATGGCTGAGTTCCGGTGAGGCAAAGTAAATATCATCTGCGGCATTAATGGGGAAAGGATCCCTGTCGAAACCATGGCTGAGATAATATTTACTATTATCGTATGGATTATTCACCGTTACACTTACCCATCAATAATGATAACTCAATACCTGAAGTTGCTTAAGATCCTACCTATGAATTTGCACTAGTTGACAGAAAACTTTTTAACGTTTCTTTAAGAGCGTCTTCCGGGGCCTCATCGGTCACGACAGCATGCCCAACCCCCTTTAAAAGCACTAAAAACAACTTGCCATTTCTGACCTTCTTGTCGACAGACATCAATTCCCTGAGCCTTTCAACGTCCAGAGAATCAGGCAACACAACAGGTAAGCCGGCATGCTCTAACAAGGACCTGATCCTGTGCACATTTTCCTTTCCCAACATGCCCAGCCTGTTTGATAGATCCGCAGCCATCAGCATACCCATAGAAACTGCCTCGCCATGTAACCACACTTTATAATTGAGCCCGGTCTCAATTGCATGACCAAATGTATGCCCCAGATTAAGGATAGCCCGAACACCGTCCTCCAGTTCATCTTCAGCGACGACCTCAGCCTTATTAATACATGAACGCTCAATCGCATAGGCGAGGCAGCTACTGTCACGAGAGAGTAGTTTTGCTATGTTTGATTCCAGCCATGCAAAAAAATTACTGTCACGGATAATCCCATATTTAATCACTTCTGCAAGCCCGGCCCTTAATTCACGATCCGGTAACGAAGCCAATACCTCAATATCTGCCATCACGGCAACAGGTTGATGAAAGGCGCCGATCATATTCTTACCCAGTTCATGATTTACTGCCGTTTTGCCTCCGACGGATGAATCGACCTGTGACAACAGCGTGGTGGGCACCTGAACAATCCTGACGCCTCTCTGGTAACAGGCCGCAGCAAATCCTGTGATATCTCCTACAACACCACCACCCAATGCGATCAAACAGCAATCACGACTGAACTTTTGCTTTAGTAATTGCGTGATAATGTCATGCATAACGGCCAGCGTCTTATATGACTCGCCGTCAGGAATAACGAAGGACTTTACATTGCCTTGCGGCATGGCCTGCATCAATCTTGCAAGATACAGTGGTTCTATTGTTGTATTGGTTACGATCATGGCCTGCGAAGTTCCAATCAATTCACGCCATAAATCACGACAAGACAACAATCCCTCGCCGATAAAAATCGGATAGCTCCTGCTACCCAAATCAACGGTAATTTGCTGCATTGAATTTATAACTTTTGGTAAATTTTATTGACTATATCTTTTACATCACGATCATCAGTAATGATGATTATATCTGCAAGCTCCTCATACAAGGCACCCCTTGTTTTCAACAGTTCCTTAATCTTTCCCAACCGATCATCCGTCTGCAACAAGGGTCTCTTCCGATCCTTTACTGTTCTTTCCAACAGATGCTCAGGTGACGCTTTCAGATAAATCACTGTCCCACTACGCTTGAGACATGCCCTGTTGTCAGCACTGAGAACCACGCCACCACCGGTGGCAAGAACAATATTTTCAAGGGCGGTGAGTTCTGCAATTATACTGTTCTCACGTTTCCGGAAACCTTCTTCGCCTTCGATTTCAAAAATCAGATCAATACTAACACCGGTACTGTTAATAATCTCACTATCAGAATCTATAAATTTTTTATCCGTGAGTGCAGCAAGGCGCATACCGATGGTAGACTTTCCAACCCCCATGGGACCTATTAAAAATATGTTATCAGAACCGGACACGATAATATTACATAACTTTGCCAAGACCGCTATTTAGCATACTGGCAGAGTAAGTATAAAGATATAAATAAAAAAAAGATGTAGCCTTTCAATTGACCACATCTTTTTCCAAAAGATATGGAAATGCTAGATTTTTAACTCTTCTTTGAGAATTTTTGGCGTTACAAATATCAACAGTTCGGTTCGTTTCCTCTCCACCCTGTTTTTCTTGAATAGAAAACCGATATAGGGCAAGTCTCCAAAAAATGGCACACGATCCAACGAGGTCCTGTCTTCCTGATTATAAACCCCGCCGAGCACAACCGTTTCACCATCATCTACCATGACCTGTGTGGAAACCACTCGGGTATTAATGGGTGGAATACCGAGCACATCGGGAGATCCTCGGGTATTCTGGGTAACATGTAAATCCAGTAAAATCTTGTCATCCGGGGTGATCTGCGGCGTTACTCTTAACGACAACACCGCTTTCTTAAACGAAACTGTGGTAGCACCACTTGATGAAGCTTCCTGGTAAGGAATCTCGATACCAGCCTCGATCAAGGCTTCTTTCTGGTTGACCGTTATGATCTTCGGGTTCGCAATATCTTCACCACGACCTTCAGCAAGCAACGCAGATAGCTCCAGTTGCAACAGATATGATCCGATCTTGCCTATTGCAAGGCCGAGGTTGGTAGTGGCACCGGCCACCGGAAGATTAATCAGAAAATTATCATCAGTTGGCTCAAGAAATAGATCGGATCTACTTCCAAATACAACTGATGATTCATTTACAGTGGGAGGTGCAATAGTGTCTCGGGTCCTTTTACTGTAACCAAAACGAATACCGAGATCCCTGGTAAAACTTTCATCCGCATTTACGATGCGTGATTCAATCATGACCTGACGGATGGGTATATCCAGCTTTACAATCAACACACGGATCGCTTCCAGACTGGTTGCCACATCCTGAATGATCAGCGTATTAGTACGCTCATCAATCGATATATTGCCTCGTTCAGACAGCAGACTATTTGCTTCTGATTGAACCAGACTGGCAAGATCGCTTGCCTTTGCATAATTTATCTGCATAAATTCCGTGTGTAGCGGTGCAAGTTCCTCAACCTGCCGCATAGATTCCAGCTCGAGTTTTTCCCTGGCTGCAATTTCCGCCTGCGGTGCAACCAACATTACATTGCCGGTCTTGCGCATACCAAGCCCCCTCGACCTCAGAATGATATCCAATGCCTGATCCCAGGGTACATTCTTAAGCCGCAAGGTAACACTGCCCGTCACTGTATCAGTTGCGACCAGGTTTAAACCGGTAAAATCTGCAATGAGCTGCAACACTGCACGCACTTCTATATTCTGGAAATTCAGTGACAGACGTTCGCCTGTAAAACCGAATTTCGTCTTCTCCAGCGCCTCCTTCTCTTCCTTGGATAGCGGTCTTACTTCGACTGTAAAGACATTACCAGACTGATAGGCCAGATGGTCATATTGATCCGTCACGGTGGAAATCAACATACGAACACCACTACCACGGGCGGATGTATCAATCTCCTTAACCGGTGTTGCGAAATCAATCACATCAAGCCTGCGATCAAGCTCTGCAGGTAAACTGGTCGAAATAAAATCCACAATTATCTGTCCGGATTCCTGACTCAGACTGATACCAATAGAGGGATCTGAGAGCGTGATAATGATCCTCCCTTCACCTGATTCACCCCGGCGAAAATCAATTTTATCTATTTGCGCCACTGATTTATCCGCGGCTTCAAAACCAGTCGCAGCGCTCCTTGCGTCAGCTTGCATTACCGATGCAACACCTGACGCCAGGGTCAATATCACTAAATTGCCCTGCAGACTGATATCATAGGAAACCGGATGCACCAGATTCACCACAACCCGTGTCCGGCCCGAGGCTTCTACGGCGACCATGCTATGCGCCATACCAAGACCGATGGTCTGGCTCTTATCATCCAGGTTCAATGAAACGCCTGGCAAATCAATCGCAATTCTGGCGGGGTTGTCTATCGAGAAATTAACTGGCTCGTCCTGTAGTGGCTCGGAAAATTTCATTCTCACCTGCACCCTGTCTCCAGGCAACGAAGAAAAACTCACGTCATCCAGAGTCACTGCCGCTTGTGCCTGATAGCTAACAGCAGCACAAACAAGAAATAACGAGCAGATCCTGCTTAATTGTTTGGTTAATGTCATAGTATTCTTAATAAGCATGTTCGCTGTTATAAAGATCATCGTTTACACCCCATAGATTAACCGTCTTCAATCAGTGCAAGAGCGGCTTTACGTTCCTCCCATCGCCCCTGACTGTTTTTCACGATTTCACGTAACTCAATCCTGTCTTCAAAAATATTGACAATCTTGCCAATATTCCTGCCCATATAATTTCCAACCTTTACCCGGTGAACCATCCCATCCGGATCATTTATGATCCCCCAGTGATTCTCATCATTCTCCATAATTCCAACCATCCTCAAACTATCGAGCTCAAATTGTTCAAGTTCTTCACGGTTACGATTTTTAATTTCTCTCTCCATGTCCTTGGTGAGACCGAAATCTTGATCTACTTCAGCAACATCATCACGCCGTTGTTGGTAAAACGACTGGAATGGATCGCGCATATCTTCAGCAGATGATTTATATGTATATGCTTCATAAGGCCTGATTTCAGGTAATGGCTTTATGCGCCCGCCTGGACGTGCCAGCACCTCATCAGTCCATTGGTACAGATCACTGATATCAGATGCCACACAACCACCGAGCAATAACAGGACAGGCAAAAGCTGGCAGCTGGCAGCCATACGCTTAAGATTCTTCATCCGCATAATCACCCCTCTTCCTCTTCAAGGGCACGGTATGTCTTTGCAACGGCAGACATAGATAATTGATCGGAATCAGCACCACTCCTGGTAATAGTAATATCATGCGTCGTCACAATACGCGGCAAGGTGGCAATACCACTGACAAACTCACCCAACTGGTGATAATTACCTTTTACGTTAATGTTGATGGGAAGTTCATAATAAAATTCGGTCAGCTTTTCACCCTGAGGCTGAAAAAGATTGAATTCAAGGCCTGCGGCCAATCCTGTCTGGGAGATATCAACAATCAAGCCGGCCACTTCTGTTTTGTTTGGCAACTGTCTGATCATGTCCCCGAATGACTGCTCCATTTCCTTCATCTGTTCTTTTAATGCCTTAAGGTTTACTGCCTTTTTTTGTTTTCTCTCAAATGTCTGACGATGGTCCACCTCACTATTTGTTTCCTTAGTGAGTAATTGTTGCTGCTTGCTGACATCAAAATGCCAGCCCGCATAGAGAATCACAGCACATGCAACCGCTATCGCTATTAACTGGACCGGAAGTGGCCAGACTCCCGGTTTCTCTGGATCCAGATTTTTGATGTCGTCTATTAAGCTCACGTGTCTTCTTCCTCTCCAGATAACTTGGGAATGACCTGCTTAAAACGCAAGGTAAAACTGCTGATGCGCAAACCCTTGGCAGATGTTGCCTGAATAATATCCAGCTGCGGTTTCTCCAACCAGTCAGAGGTTTCCAGGTTGCGCATAAATGAAGAGACTCTTGCATTGGATTGCGCTTCGCCATTAATCGTCACATCCTGCCCTCTCTGTGTGATCTTCTTCACACTAACACCTTCAGGCAAACTCGTGATCAACTCATCAAAGAAACGGACGATTAATGGCCTGTTCCCCTGTAACTGTTCAATTGCACGCATACGATCCAGAAGCCGCTGCTTCTCCTTTTCAAGCTCCTGTATCTCCTTAATCTTTTCATCAAGCTTTGCAGTTTGATCTACAATATATTGATTCCGCAACTGTTGATGCTCAATAAGCTGCACATGATAAAAATGAATGCCACCCCAGATACCAACAGCAATCAGTGCAAAAAAACCCAGCATGGTAAAAAAATCCTGCTGCTTTTCCTTACGCAGGGCTTCACGCCAGGGCAGTAAATTAATCTTAGCCATCAGTCAAAACTCCTCAGTGCCAGTCCACAGGAGACCATCAACGCCGGCGCATCATTACTCAATGATTGTGTCGGGATACGTGAGGATACGGACATATCAGCAAACGGGTTCGCGACGGTGGTTGGCACGCCTAGCTTTGACTCAATCAACTCTGCCACACCTTCGACCGAGGAACAGCCACCCGCAAGAATAAGATGATCAATATTAGCAATCTGGCTGGATGAGAAAAAAAATTGTTGGGCGCGACTTATCTGCTGACTCATGGACTCCTTGAACGGCTCCAGCACCTCCGGCACATAATTTTCCGGCAGACCACCCTGCCTCTTTGCGAGACCGGCCTCTTCATAGGACAATCCATAACGTCGCTGGATATCCTCTGTGAGCTGTGCGCCACCAAACTGCTGCTCTCTTGAATAAATGATTTTAAGATTTTCCAGCACACTGAAGGTCGTGACAGAAGAACCGACATCAGCAATAGCAATGATCTTGTCTTCTCCACTGTCAAACAGATTCGCCGCCAACATGGAAACAGTGTTTTCCAATGCAAATGCTTCTACATCAATAACCTTGGCAGTAAGCCCGCCGATTTCAAGCGCGCCAACCCGTACATCCACATTATCACTTCTGGAAGCAGCAAGCAGAACTTCTACCCTGTCAGGGTTATCCGCTGAGATACCCAGCACCTCAAAATCCAGCGCTACTTCGTCAAGAGGAAACGGTATATATTGATCGGCTTCGACCTGCAGCTGACTCTCCATATCGCTGTCAGACAAATTAGCTGGCATTTCGATGAGCTTGGTGATCACAGCGGAACCGGCAACAGCAGCTGCAGCATGTTTAGTCTTGGTACCAGACTTCTTTACTGCTCTCCCAATGGCCTCGCCGACAGCATCAATATCGGTTATATTTTTATCAACCACAGAATCTGGTGGCAATGGCTCAACAGCGTAGCTTTCAACACGATATCTACCGCCACTGCGACTAAGCTCGAGCAACTTAATTGCAGTGGCGCTGATGTCAATTCCAACAACAGGGACTGACTTTTTCTTAAATGGAAACACTATTTTTTCCTTTGAGCATGGCCAGTTATATCTCTTTCATATAATACAACATTAACTTTGTTTCACAACTATAGTCAACAAAAAATTGAAGATTAACGCTTTTATGCTGTTTTTGCTTATAACTGGCCTGTTTTTACAATTATCTGATAAAAGCAGCATATGTGGGATAATTTTCGTTTAAACTACACAACATGTTGCGGTTTGCCTTTAATGTTTGCTTATCTTTGGGACTCCTCGGAGTCATCAGTATTGCTGCGGTAATCGGTTATATAGTGCCCGGGCTACCGGATATCGAGACTTTGAAGGATGTGAAAATGCAGATCCCGTTACGAGTCTACAGTCACGACCATAGCCTGATTTCAGAGTACGGCGAAAAGCGGCGCACACCTGTTACGATAGATAATGTTCCCCCACAACTGATCCATGCATTCCTGGCAGCTGAAGATAATCGCTTCTACCAACACCCCGGCGTAGACTGGCAGGGAATACTCAGGGCAGTGGTTAACTTGGTCAAGACCGGCAAAAAGACCCAGGGTGGCAGCACCATTACGATGCAGGTAGCACGTAATTTCTTTCTGAGCCGTGAAAAATCTTATGTGCGCAAGCTGAACGAAATATTTCTGGCCTTGAAGATTGAGCGTGAACTTTCCAAAAAGGAAATACTGGAACTTTATCTAAATAAAATATACCTCGGTCAACGAGCGTATGGCGTCGGCGCTGCATCCAAGGTCTATTATGGAAATGACCTCGATCAACTGGATCTGCCGCAACTTGCAATGATAGCCGGCCTGCCAAAGGCGCCCTCTACTACTAACCCTGTCAGCAACCCCCAGCGTGCCAGCAAGCGCCGTAATTATGTGCTTGGCCGTATGCTGGAGAATGGCTATATCAGCCAGACAGAGCATGACAGTGCGATACAGACAGCTGTTACTGCCAGCCTGCACGGCCCCAAAATTGACGTTGAAGCGCCTTATGTCGCGGAGATGGTTCGCAAGCATATGTTGGCAAAGTATGGTGAAAATGCTTACAGCGATGGTTATAAAGTTTTTACCACAATACTTGATAAAAACCAGATCGCAGCCACTCATGCTCTGCGAAAAGCACTACTGGAATATGATCGACGACATGGTTATCGGGGGCCGGAACACCACTTTGATCTACCTGATAACTCCGATGAGCAAACCTGGCAACAATTACTGTCGACATTTCCTATTATAGGAAACATCTACCCGGCCCTGATTACCCGGACAAACGAAACGTCAGTCATCGCACACCTGCCCAGATTTGGCCAGATTGAGATTGACTGGGAGGGATTTAACTGGGCCCGAAAATATATCGATGCAAACCGTCGTGGAGCTGCGCCTGAAACGGCAGCGGATGTTTTTCAGGCCGGAGACATCGTCAGAATATTCAATGATGATGCAGGCCAGTGGCAACTTACCCAGATACCGGATGTCGAAGGTGGCCTCGTATCAATGCGCCCAATCGATGGCGCTACACTCGCGCTGGTTGGTGGATTTGACTTTTATCGTAGCAAGTTTAATCGTATAACCCAGGCCTTGCGGCAACCCGGCTCAAGTTTCAAACCCTTTATCTATTCAGCAGCGCTCGAAACCGGTTACACCGCAGCCAGCCTGATTAATGATGCCCCTGTGGTGTTCGATGACCCTAGCATTGAAGATAGATGGCGACCAGAAAATTATAGTGGCAAATACTACGGCCCCACGCGTTTGCGCGAGGCACTGACGCACTCACGCAATCTTGTCTCCATCAGATTATTGCACGAAGTCGGCATTCCCCGGGTAATTGAACATATCGCCAAATTTGGCTTTGATACTGATCAGCTGCCACAAAGCCTTTCGCTTGCTCTCGGCAGTGGCGCCATTACACCCTGGCAGCTTGCTGCAGCTTACTGCGTATTTGCAAATGGTGGTTACCGTGTCGAACCCTATTTCATAGAACGCATTGAGACATATAAAGGCGAGATTATCTATGCGGCCAACCCCCTGACTGTGTGCAATGACTGCGAGCTACCCGTCACTGTTGATCACACACAAGCTGATTTACCGGTTACGGATAATCTGACCATGCAGCAAGCAAACAATAATCCTGATGAAGCCACTGAACTTGAGCCACCCCCCCGTATTGCAGACAGGGTAATAAGCCCGCAAAATATCTGGATAATGAATTCCAATACGGGAATGTTAAACCTTTGGTCCACCAATAACGGCGCCACAGCCTATCTCCTATACATGTGCCCACTGCTTACGATTTACAATTACAGAAACCTGACCTTGATTCACAGAATATAGATTACCAATAGCTTTCTGAGATATCCCTAATTCTGCCAAAAGTTTACCTTGCGGTCGAGGCAGGCTGAGAACCCGCCAGATCGATCAGATACTTTGTGAGAGTGAGAACTCCCGCTGAAGCGGGTTGGGCTCCCGAGACACTAGCGAAGAATTTAATAAGGCCAAGATCGCCCGTCTCGCCTGGCTGGGTTCCCGAGAGGGATATGCGGTACTTGATACGGCT
>JADFPU010000056.1 GCA_022562175.1 Pseudomonadota bacterium
CAGTGCAACAATCAGTATTGCGACACTCAACGTTGATACCGTATAGCGATTCGTGACCGACCACCTGAGTATTTCGCCATATCGGTCAAGTAATAGCTTCCAGTTTATCCAACTGCGGCGTTTCTGTCGCTTTAGAAAGTGTGCCGCATGCGATGGCAAGACAATAAAGGCTTCCAGTAAAGAGCCCAGTAGCGCACAACAGACGACTACCGGGATCACCTTGATAAATTCACCCAGGGTACTGCCGATGGAAAACATCGGCAGAAAGGCCGCAATCGTCGTCAATGTCGAGACCACTACCGGCCAGAAAACCTCATTTGAACCTGTGATCGCAGCCTGAATATTGTCCTTCCCCATTTCTATATGCCGGTAGATATTTTCAGTCACGATGATCGCATCATCGACGATCATGCCTAACACGATCAGAAAGGCAAACAGCGACACCATATTGATAGAGTAATCAAAATAGTACAACAGGATAACGGCGAACAGAAAAGATACCGGAATACCGAACGCAGTAATCAATGCAATTCTGAAATTCAATAACAGATAAAGTGATAATAACACCAGCACCAGTCCGATCAGGCCAGATGATTTAACGACATTCAGGCGTGTTTTGACATAGGCAGACATATCGGTATGCAGGCCTATCATGACGCTTTCTGGCAAACTTCGTTTTAATTCTTCCCTAAGTTCATGAACATGCCTGGACACTTCTATGGTTGAGGCCTCGCTGGTTTTGGTGACGATCAGATTAACTGACGGTTTGCCATTAAAACGGGCATAGGTCTGCGCTTCTTCAAAGCGCCTGCTGACTTTAGCAATATCTCTCAACTTTAATTGTCCGCCATTTGCATTAGTCAACAGCACAATGTCTTCAATGAATGCCGGCTCCGGCGTAACACCTTTGCCGCGCAAGCGAATATCACCTTCAGATGATTTGATGGAACCACCCGGTTGGTCGCGCAGGTTATTGCGCAAGGAAAGCATGATCCTGTCCAGTGATATATTTAGGGCCGCCAACTCGTGCGGGTCTACCACCACCCACAACTCCCACTGCCGATCGCCGGCCATGCTGACATTGGCCACCCCGGGGATCTGTTGCATTTGATAGCGCACGTCCTCTGCCAGTCTGTACATTTCGGCATGAGAGATACCGCCGTACAAGGTAAGGGTAATGACCGGGAAACGCGTGCGAAGACGCAGTAGTTCAGGCTTATCCGCCAGTTCCGGTAGATCACCGACACTGTCGAGCAAGGTCCGCGCATACGCCATAAAATCATCCACATCGGAGCCCGGTTTCAACTTAATATAGACCGATGAATTACCCTCACTGCTGGTCGAAGAGATGTAATCAATATCCTGACTGTCTTCGAACTTCTCTTCTATCGGCAAGCTTACCTGCTGCTCTACTTCTGCCGGAGAGGCCCCTTCATAGGTGGTATTGATACTGATCATATCAAGCTCTATGGTCGGGAATATCTCCTGTGGTAATGAATACCAGGCGATCACCCCTATCACTATCACGATGATCAGACTGAGGTTAACCAGCAGTGGATTATTAATGGAAAAGCGAATGCCAGGCATTATTATTGTGGCCCGTGAACTACAGTATACTAATTAAGATCCGAGTCACGAGAGCCAGAACCGGTACTCATTCCACTGACACCGCTTGTTGATCTGCAAGCGCCGCCACATCATTCGCAACGATACGCGTATTGACTGGCAGCCCATCTATTACCTGTAGATCCTGGTGGCGTTTTATCAATCTGATCGGGGTTTTCACGACATGGCCGTTACTCAACCGAAACACATAATTGTTACCTTCTTCGCGCAAAACTGCCGTCAACGGCACCACCGGAACCTGTGACATAAACTCACCCGGTAATTCTGCACGAGCGAGTTGCCCTGCAAATAAACCGCTGCCGGATAACCTGATGCGCATGGCATAAGTATTCGTATTGGCATCAGGATCCGCCGCCATTGCAACAATTTTACCTGTTCTGCTGTGTTCCCCGATCGTTACATTAATGACACGACCAAGAGAAAGCGATGAGACAACCGTGCCTGTTACTTCCAGTGACAGATCCAGCTCATCCAGTTGCACCAGATCGATAGCCGGCTGTCCGGATGAGACATAATCGCCGACTCCCACATTCACCGCATTGACAGTGGCAGCAAACGGGGCTACCAGGCGTGTCCTGCGCAGATTGCGTTGTGCCCGATTCAAGGCCGCACGGCGTGTCTGTAAACGGGAAACCGAGGTGCCGACACTGTGCCGCAAGCTGGCCTCATCCGCCTGTTGCCGTAGCAGCCTCTGCTCCACTTCATCATAGTTGGATCTTGACGCCAGCGACTCCTTACCCAATTGTCGCAAACGCTGCAACTCACGTTCCACTAATGCCCGCTGCTTGATGCTCAACTCAAGTAAACGGCGATCTCTGTCGATGGCTTCCTCTTCCAGTAGCAAAATCGCACGCGCTTCATCGACACTGTCCAGAAAATCACCATCCTCTATCTTCAACAGCAACTCGCCTGCGAAGACAATTTGTCCCGGCTCAACCAGCCGTTCTATCAGCTGAGCTGAGACCTCAAAGCGTAAATGTGCCTTGCGCACGGGTTGCAACCTGCCTGTTATCACCGTAACAGGTTGAATATCCATCAGCCTCACTGTGTCAAGGAGCACGCGGGACGGTGGCAACGGTTGAAGTTCAGCCCGGGTTTCGGGTCGTGTTAGTACGAGCAACACGACGAGCACGGCGGCAACGGCCAAAATGCCTGAAATTCTCATAAAATTTAAGTTAACATTCATCATCTGATAGGATGTAACATGCTGAAGTGTACCGAAATTGTTAGACAACTGCCTGAATTAATAATTTAAAACGACTGGCGGCCAATGTGACTTTAATCAAATTAATGTTGAAAAAATTACCGCAGCATCGCTCTGTCCGGGCAGCCCGCTATCAAGTTGTCTGTTTATTAACGTGCCTGACGGCCAGCCAGATTATTTCGGCGCAGGAGACAACCGACTTCATGGGGATCGAGGTTGACCATTCACTGTGCCCAAGCGGGCTGGATATACCACCACGACCGGAGGTTGATGAAAAACTGCAACCTGGTGATTCATACATTACTGCCGATACGGCCGACCTGATCGAGGGCGGCATCTCACACCTAGAAGGCAATGTCGAGATCACACGCGATAACCAACAGATCCGTGCGGATAGCGCTGATTACGATCAGGCGCACGATACCGCTGATTTCAAGGGTAATGTCAACTTCTGGGACGACAGCGTTTATATGCATAGTGATCAGGGCTATCTGGATTTTGAAGAAGGTACCGGGACTTTTCAAAATGCCGACTACCGCATACTTGATACGCTGGGCAGAGGCTTTGCTACGGAACTGTTTCTGGATCCGGGCAACATAACGAGAGGCAAAAACATTGATTACTCGACTTGTGAACCGAATGGCAGTAACTGGGATCTGAGCACAAACATCTGGAAACTGTCTGCAAAAGAATTGACCCTGGATCACGAAAAAGACCGGGGCAGTGCCAAGCATGTGGTGTTCCGGATAAAAGATATACCGGTCTTCTATACACCCTATATAACGTTTCCATTAAGCGATACACGCAAAAGCGGTTTTCTGGTTCCGACTTACGGCTCATCGAACAGAAACGGCTTCGAATTTCGTACCCCTTATTACTGGAATATTAAACCTGATATGGATGCTACGATAACCCCAAGGCTACTCACCGACAGTGGCCTGATGTTAATGGGAGAGTTTCGTTATCTGTTTAAGGGTGGACACGGTCACCTGAACGCAGAATACCTGCCGAGCGATACCCTGTTCATGGATCGGGACAGGCATTTCATTAACTTCGAACATACCCAGAAACTATCCAGTCGTTCTAACACCTACCTGCTATATAACAGCGTCTCGGATAGCAACTATTTTGAGGATTTTGGTGCAGGTCTGACGACCACCAGCAAACAGATCCTGCAACGCCGTGCAGATTTATCCTATCGCGGTAAGGATTGGAATATATTTGCCCGGGCACAAGACTTCCAGATCGTCAACAGCAATCTCGCGGTCACCTCCAGACCCTATAAACGTCTACCACAAATCACCTTCAACGCCTTCTCGCCAAAAAATAACAACCAATTTAACTATAATCTGAACAGCGAGCTGGTCTATTTCGACAGGGGTGATGACCCGTTGCTCAATAATGTAAATGGTTTGAGGTTTGATATCTTTCCCTCAATAAACTACCTGATGCAAACCACTGCAACATATTTCCAGCCAAAAGTCGGCCTGCGTTTTACACAATATAGCCTCAATGAGAACAATAGCTTTGATGATAAAGCGCCGAATCGTTTATTGCCTTTTTTGAGCCTGGATGGTCGTGTCGTGCTGGAGCGTGATATCAGCCTGTTTGGAAATGGCTTTATGCAGACGCTGGAGCCACGGCTTTACTATCTGTACATACCTGAAAATAACCAGTCCGATCTGCCTGTATTCGACACCGGTATCTTTGATTTTTCCTTTGCTTCATTGTTTCGGGAAAATCGTTTCAACAACCGCGATCGCATAGCCGATGCAAATCAGCTGACCGTTGCCGTAACATCCCGATTTATTAATCAGTCGAGTGGCGCTGAACTGGCCCACATCAGTGTCGGACAGTTGTTTTTTCTGGAGGATCGGCAAGTGGGCTTGCCTGGCCAGGCCAGCCAGCGCAACACCCTGGCTCCGCTCGTGGCTGAATTCTCGGTCACGTTATTCGATCATCTGTCGCTGCGAGGTGACTGGCAATGGGATCCGAACGAGAATGTCACGCAAAAACTTGTATTACAGGCGACCTACCGTCCGGCAAACAACAAGTTATTGAATCTGGCATACCGGGTAAGACGTGCGCCCTCCGGCGTTATCCGCCGGAACGTCGTCGATATCGAGCAGACAGACATTTCATTCAGCTGGCCACTGTCTAAAGGCTGGAATCTGATTGGACGCTGGAACTACGCCCTTCCGGAACGGCGATCTATTGATATGTTCGGCGGCATCGAATACAACAGCTGCTGTTGGGGCTTCAGTGCAGTAGCACGCCGATTCCTGTCAAACCTCGATGGTGTCTTCCAAACCGGTATTTTCCTGCAAATTGAGTTAAAAGGACTGGCGGGAATTGGCCGAAAAACGGTAGACTTCCTCACTCAGAGCATTCCAGGATATAAGAGTGATTTCTAAATTTTTAATAACCCGGACAGCGCGGCTCCTGACCGGGCTGATATTCGGTTGCTGCGCCGCAATATACGCCCAGGCTGGGGTCGAACTCGATCGCATCGTCGCAATCGTCAATGATGACATTGTGATGCTGAGTGAACTTGAAGAAAAAGTACTTACCATCAAAAATCAGCTGCGCGAACAGGGTACATCACTACCGCCCTCTTCAATTCTGGAAAAACAGGTACTCGACAGGCTGATCCTGACAAAATTACAGACCCAAATGGCAGCCAATACCGGTATACGGGTTGATGACGAGACTCTCAATCGGACTATCAGCAACATCGCCGCAGAGAACCAGCTAACACTGGCGCAGTTTCGGGAAATCCTTGAGAGTGATAATTACAGTTATGAAAAATTTCGAGAGGACATTAGAAACGAAATACTCATCTCCCGCTTGCGCCAGCGCCAGGTCGATAACAGAGTGGTGGTCTCAGAGCGTGAGATAGAAAATTTTCTGTCTAGCCAGGCGTTGCAAGATGAATTCGATAAAGAATTCCGGCTGGCGCATATTCTGATAGCGACCCCGGAAGGCATTTCAATCGAAAAAAAGGCAACAGCCAAACAGACTGCACAGAAAGTACTCAAGGAATTAAGCGCCGGCCAGGATTTTGCACAAATGGCGGCGACCCATTCAGACGGACAACAGGCCCTGGATGGCGGCGATCTGGGTTGGCGCAAGGCCGGCCAGGTGCCCACCTTGTTTGCAGACTTCGTCGCTGACATGCAAAAAGGCGATGTCAGTGAACTGATCACCAGTCCCAGCGGCTATCACATTATCAAGCTGACCGATGTCCGCGCCAGTGAGCAAATTGTAGTCACACAGACTAACGCCCGCCATATCCTGATACGACCGAATGAGCTTATTACAGAAGATGGCGCAAAAGCACGTCTGCAGCAGTTGAAACAACGGATTGAAGGCGGCGATGACTTCGCCGAACTGGCAAAGGGAAATTCCATCGACACCGTTAGTGCTGCCGACGGAGGCAACCTTGGCTGGGTAGGCCCCGGCGATCTGGTTCCTCAGTTCGAACAAATAATGGATACACTTGCCCCGGGCGAAATAAGTAATCCATTCAAAACCCAGTTTGGTTTCCATATTGTTCAAGTACTTGAACGACGGGAGCACGACAGCACGGAAGATGTTAAACGCGCAAAAGCCCGCAATGCGATCCGGCAGCGAAAGATGGAGGAAGCACGGGAGAACTGGCTGCGGGAGATGCGCGACGAAGCCTATGTCGAATACCGACTGGAAAGGCCTTAAAACGAAAATACCACGCATTATCCTGACTGCCGGGGAACCCTCCGGTATAGGGCCTGATATTATTGTTAAGGTGGCGCAACGCAGTTTCAATGCCGAACTTAGCGTGATTGCCGATCCGGATCTGCTCATGGAGAGAGCCGGCTTACTAGGCCTGACCTTGCAACTTGATGTTTTCAATCCCGCGACACAAGCACAAAGGCACCAGCCAAAACGCATCAACATCCTGTCTGCTACAACGAAATGCCGGGTAAAGCCAGGCACGCCGAATACAGCGAACGCAGCCTATGTGCTGGACACGATTACGGTTGCCACCGAAGCCTGTTTACGCAAGGACTTTGATGCCATGGTGACCGCACCTGTTAATAAAGCTGTGATTAATGATGGCGGTTACCCTTTTAGTGGCCATACTGAATTCATTGCGGAACTCTGCGATCATGCGGTGCCGGTTATGATGTTGATGAATCAGTATCTGCGCGTCGCGTTGGTAACCACTCACTTGCCGTTATCAAAAGTCAGCGATGCCATCACAGCAGATCGTCTTGAACAGGTGATAACAATAGTTAATAAGGATCTGCATTCACGTATGGGCATTGATAAACCCAGCATATTGGTCTGTGGCTTAAATCCCCATGCAGGTGAAAACGGACATCTGGGTAATGAAGAGCGCGACATTATCATTCCGGTCCTGGCAAAACTACACGCTGCCGGCCTCGCTGTGTCCGGCCCTGTGCCGGCGGATACCGCCTTTACCCGGGACGCTTTGCAAGGAATCGATGCAGTGATAGCCATGTATCACGACCAGGGACTACCGGTATTAAAATCACACGGCTTTGGCGAAACTGTGAATATCACACTGGGTCTGCCAATCATTCGTACCTCTGTTGATCATGGCACAGCTCTGATGTTAGCGGGGACAGGCAAAGCCAGCGCTGGCAGCCTGCAAGCGGCAATAGAATGTGCTATCGATCTGGTATCAATCTCCCGGAAGTCCACGCATATTTTGTAAAATGGTTTAACCAATTGTAGTACTCCGTGTTCTTTGTGCCCTGCGTGGTTTTATTTCACACTGTCAGCTAAACTCCTCAACACGATTCAACTCTCAAGGCCCTAAAATCAGTTATTAAAAATGTCCCATCAACCACGCAAACGTTTTGGCCAGCATTTTCTCCACGATAGATCAGTTATCCAGCATATTGTCGATGCAGTAAACCCTGACGAGCAAGTGCCCATCGTTGAGATCGGACCTGGCTTGGGCGCATTGACACTACCATTGTTACAACGAGTGGCTGCATTGGATGTGGTCGAGATAGATCGTGATCTGGTTCAGGCATTGGCGGATAAATGCCACAACATTGGCGAGTTGCGAATACATCAGGGCGATGCCCTGAAATTTGAATTTTGCACACTGCACAATGAAAAAATCAAAATCATTGGAAACCTGCCCTATAACATCTCGACACCGCTGCTATTCCACCTGCTCAAACAGATCGACTGCATAAACAGCATGCTATTTATGATGCAGAAAGAGGTAGTCGAACGTATTTGTGCTGAAAAAGATTCAAAACATTACGGCAGACTGACAGTCATGATCCAATCTCAATGTCATGTTGAGAAATTATTAACTATTGGCGCAGGCGCTTTTACGCCACCCCCTAAAGTTGAATCCAGTCTCATCAGGCTGCGCCCATTAGCCTCCGAACAATTTCAGATCATGGATAACGATCTGTTCAGCCAGATAGTCAAGCTGGCATTCAACTACCGTCGAAAGACTTTACGTAATGCTCTGAGGGGCCTCGTCGATGAAAGCATTTTTGGCGAGCTTGGTATTGTGTCAACATCCCGCGCAGAAAACCTGACAATTCGGGATTTTGCAGCGATGGCCAATTACCTCTACAAACTTAATAATCAATAGCTTAGGAAATTGTGGATAACTCTGTGGATAAATTTCTGTCAATAAACTGCCATCATCTATGTGGCAATACCAGGGAAACACTTATGCAGTGCTTAAAATAAAAATATTTTCTTTTATAAACAAAAAGATAGGTTTTTTTATCCCGTCATAACAATCAATAATACAAGCCCGGCGCTAACATATATTTGTGCTGAAAGACAATGTGAATAAAATTCTCCATCGGGCAAATTGATGGCAGATGATCAAACCTGTCATCCGCTCAAAAACAACGCGGTATATCGATAATCCTAGAATCCGCAGTTGGACAGCTTGTAGAGTTGTTCTCGACTCTGTCTGGAAAACTAGTTCCAGACGTTTTCACCCGAATATGTCCTATATTCGTCCTGATTCGTTCTATCTCGAGAACGTGTTCCAGACGTTCTCTACCTCCTCCTTCCATGGAGTCGTCCTGCACACCCCACAAGGGGGTACCGAGGTCCATGGCGGTCATTCCTGCTGGAGTTTATGCCCGGAGGGGTGCAGGAATGACATCAGCGCGGCAAGCCGCGGGGAATGAACCCAAAGAGATTTAAGGATAACATTCGCTGAAGTATAGACGACAACAAACTCCGCTGCAGCAGGCCCTGACTTGAGCATGAGTAATTTTCTCCCTCTGGTTTGCAATATTTGACCCAAAAAATGATTCGCATTATGGTTTTATGTTTCTCATACTATTAACGATGTACATTCATCCAGCTAAGCGCATACTCATTCCGCGATGACTCCGCTCACACTCGAAATTGGAATTGTCCTTGCTGTTACGTTAGTAACGATTATTCTTTTTATTACCGAATGGCTTCGCGTCGATGTTATTGCCATATTGGTGTTGGTGACCCTGGGTCTTCTCACTCAGGCGCCCGGACTGGAAACGCTAATATCATCGACACAACTTTTTTCCGGATTCTCGAGCAATGCCGTCATGTCTATCATTGCCATTATGATCATCGGCGCCGGTCTTGATCGCGCTGGGTTAATGAGCCAGATTGCAGGAGCAATCTTGCGACTGAGTACCAACAAACAAGCACATATTATGCTGATGATTACCGGAACAGTCGGGATAATCTCCAGCTTCATGCAGAATGTCGGCGCCGCCGCCTTATTTCTGCCGGTTACCAGCCGTATTTCAATACGTACAGGCATCAACATGTCTCGCCTGCTAATGCCGATGGGATTTTGTGCGATTCTGGGGGGCACTGTAACCATGATAGGCTCAGGTCCATTAATCCTGCTTAATGATCTGCTTCCCGGTGAAATGGAGAAATTCGGACTGCTCGATGTCACGCCGCTCGGCTTGTCTCTGCTGACCATGGGGATTTTATATTTTCTTGTGTTTGGTCATCGAATTTTACCGAGGGAACCCATTGACCAAACTCGAAAGGATGCTAAAAATTATTTCAGGGATATATATGGTGTTGATAGCGGAATAACCATTGTCCATATAGGCAAGCAAGCAAACATAGAGGGATGGTCGATTGGAAAAGTTGAAAATACCTATTCGATAACTATTATTGCGATGCATGGTACGGAGATAGTCATGTCACCACATCGTGCTCTCCTGGTTGGTTGCGATATGAATTTGGCACTCATGGCTTCGCAAGAAAAGCTTACTGATTTCGTCGAAGGCGCTTCTGTAATTCGACAGGGAAACGAAGATTTTAAGCTCGCGGAAGCATTATCCGCGGACAATTCGGGGATCGCGGAGGTTATTATAAAACCAAACTCCGAGCTGGTCGGAAAAACCATCCGGGAAATCCGGATCCGTAAGACTTTTGGCATAACGCCTTTGGCGATCATTCGTTCTCAAGGGATCCTCCGAGACAGACTACGGGAGGTTGAGCTTCAGGTTGGTGACACTCTGTTATGTTACATTAGCTGGGAAGACCTGATGACATTGGAGAGGAATCCATGCTTTGCGATATTGACATCGGAATATCCGAAATATGAACACAATTTAAATAAATTACCTGTGGCATTGGTGATATTCGCTGTTACATTTTCGCTGGTTTTGTTAACCGACATACGGCTATCACTTGCGTTGATGACTGGCGCCATCATAATGGTGATTGCGGGTGTTTTAAGTATGGACGAAGCCTACAAAGCTGTCAGTTGGAAGACTGTTTTTCTTTTGGCAGGCCTCATTCCTTTGGGTGTTGTCTCTGAATCGACCGGGGCTGCTGCATGGGCCGCAGAACGGACATTATCTTTAATGGGTGATGCGGTAGTTCCGTTGATGTTATATTTTGCGGCATTATGCCTGGCAACCGTATTCTCTCTTATCATGTCCAATATTGGTGCGACAGTAATACTGGTGCCATTAATAATACAAATGGCGCTCAATGTCGGCGCTGACCCCAGGCTCGCGGCATTGCTTGTCGCCGTAGGTGTTTCCAATACGTTCCTCATACCAACACATCAGGTCAATGCCCTGATTATGGGGCCTGGCGGATACAGAGTCGTCGATTTCATGCGGGCGGGCAGTATGATGACAATTTTATTCATCGTAACAGCCATAACGGCGGTTACCTTTCTCTATCCATAAGTGCAGCTAGTACTCCGTCTAGGTTGTATTGATGCTGAACCCATCAATACAACCTAGACGGAGTACTAGTCTCACTTTATTATTCTTTCTACAGGATAATTGTTTTTATTCCACTCAACCATTCCCCCTTCCAGGTCGCATGCCTGGGGAAATCCAATCCCGGTAAGGATCGCAGCTGCCGTTGTACTTCTGACGCCGGCCCGGCACACAAGAATCATCTGTTGTAACCGATAGTCGTCAAGTTCATTACTTCTTTCAGCAAGTTGATGCAATGGAATATGAACACTTCCGGAAATATGACCAAGTTCACCGTTATATTCATCTCGATTCCTGACATCCACAATCGGTGGTGGTGAATGATTTTCGATCAGATTCATAAGCGATTTCGCACTAATACGACGAACCTGATGTAATGCGGTCATTGATGGCAGGGTAAATTCATTGTCCTCTTGCTCCGTGATATTGGTCAGCAGGACCTCTTGTATCTTGTCGGGAAGCGCCAGATCAAGATTGGTCATAATGTCGATATATTCTTCCCGTGTTCGATTGCTGATACGTGGATTGTTGTGCTTTTCATTGCCAATGCTTGACTCTGTATTACCGCGGTAATCATGCCCGGGGTAAACAAGGGTCTCATCCGGCAAGGTAAAAAGTTTCCCTGTGATGCTATCAAATTGCATGCCTGCATCGCCGCCTGTGAAATCGATCCTGCCTGTACCGCCGATCAGAAGTACATCACCAGTTAACAATAGATTGTTAACATAAAAACTAACACTGTCCGGTGTATGTCCAGGGGTATGCAGGACCTTGATCTCAAGTTCACCTATGCCAATTGTATCGCCTTCATCAACGTGTACATCAACATTTGGCTGAGGAGACAGTCGATGGCGAATAATCTTGCAACCTGTCAGGGATTTCATCATTGAACATGCAGATCGGTGATCGGCATGAGTATGGGTATCTGCTACATATTCAAGTGTTAGATCATGATTGGTAAGTATTGCCAGATATCGATCAACCTTTTCTTTGATAGGGTCAATAATAATCGCCGTTTTATTCTGCAAGCATCCAATTAAATAGGCCTTGCACTGTATGCGATTCAACTCTGTGAAAATCATATTCGACTTACTCATGATATTATCACAATTGCTTCTCTAAAAAGGTTGACAGCTTTATTTGTAAAAATGACTAATCGCATGGAAGTGGATCCCATTATTCGGGCAGAGGAATGGAATTTATAAGTGTATTTCTGCTCGTTAAAACCTGCTGCTGTAAACAAAGACTCAACCAACAACAAGCAGACGGCTTTGATATGTAGTTTAGCAGAACGAAAATCCAATGCAAAACCCATGCACTCCCCGGATTACGTTTCGAAGAGCAACAACTGACTGAGATGCTCTTGGTGGAGTATTAAATAGCGCGATGGGTATGTTGATAAATACTGGGTTTGCGTAGAGGTTCGTATTCAAATTATTTAGTGGGTTGCTACCTTGCAGGCAGGCATTTTCATTGTCATCGTTTTTTATCTCAATTTATTGTTAAGTTTCGTTTTATTGCTACTGTCTTATTGATTGAGTAAGATACGCACACTGAGTTTGGACCCGGTGCCTTGGATTGCCAAGCAAACATCATATGTTTTACACAAGATATAGACCATAAATTAACAATCGCTTATCTGATCAGGAGTACACGTGAAGAAATGTTATCTGAAGCAGATAGTCAATAGCGCATAACGTTTTAATTGCACTCTCATTTTACCCACGCAAACACTCGCTAAATATGCCGGAGTTTATTCCGGGCTGGCATTCGGAATTTTCTGGATTCCGTTGCGAGCTCTCGAAGACGCCGGTTTTGCTGGATTGTGGGCGACGTTTGTTATAAGCGCTACACCATTATTATTGATTGCGCCGATTATTTTGTTTCGCTGGAAAGCGTTTGCACGGGGCAGCCTGCGCTTTCATCTATGCGGGATGCTTATGGGGCTGGCAATGGCGCTGTACGCCAGTGCATTTTTGTACACGGAAGTGATCCGCGCGATGCTATTATTTTACCTGATGCCAATATGGGGGTTTCTGCTTGCACGCGTTGTCGCGGGTGAAATCATCACACCGGTGCGCTGGCTGTCGATGGCGTTTGGTCTTGGCGGTATGCTGGTCATATTCGGAATCGATACCGGCATTCCACTGCCGCGCAACCTGGGCGACTGGATGGCACTGAGTTCGGGGTTTGTGTGGGCGGTGACGTCACTGATGCTATTTACCGACAAAAATAACGATACAATAAACTACTGCGTTTTAGTCTTTTTTTGGGGGACGGTAATCGCGGGGTTGATGGCCTTGATTGCTACCGGGCAGAACCATCTGGCTGCGGTGGACTGGACAGCCATTTTTTCGGTCATCCACTGGCTTATTCCGCTGACATTGATTCTGATAATACCTGCCGCCGCGGCATCTGTATTTAGTCCATCACATCTAAACCCCGGCATTGTCGGTTTGTTGTTTATGACCGAGATCAGCGTCGGCGTGGTCAGCTCGTCCAGGCGGTCGGTGACGTCGCACTCCGCCATCGTCGTCCGCGACGGTGACCGTCACGGTGTAGATGCCGTTGTCGGCGTAGGTATGGCTGCCATCGAAGGAGCCGGCGGTCGGGATGCCCTCGGAGCCGGGCGTGTCG
>JADFPU010000246.1 GCA_022562175.1 Pseudomonadota bacterium
CAGGTATTGAGCTGGAGCGGGTGTAGTCCATGCCGGGCGGCTAGTTGTGGGACGGTTTCATCGCCCCGAATTGCCGCTAAGGCCACTTTTGCTTTGAAATCACTGGAATACTGTTTACGTTTCTGGCTCATGATTATTACTCGCTTTATTATCCATATCAGAGCTTAACAACCTGTCCAGTTTTCGGGTACCACTTCAAAAGTCTTATTCATTAACGGGAAAGTTACTCTACTGTAAAAAACCTCACAATCTCAACCATCGCTTCAGTATCGAATTTACAGTATCGCAGCAACTGCTCTTCGAGCTCCACTTTACGAGCCGCAGATGTCTTCGGGTCAATAGCCTCCAGATACCCATCTGAGGCTGCCATGCCTTCTTTTATCCCCTCCAGGTTTGCGTAGTCCATATGTGGTGCGATTGCCGGCAACACCGCTTTGATCGACCATGATCCCAGCATTTGGGGATGATAGTAATGCTCTTTTACTATCGGATGTAAATCAACGAGACGATTGATGATTTGCTCCAGCGGATTGGCTAAATCTGGAAATAATGATATGAGTCCTGTAATGACGGTTTTCTCAAACGTCGTATACATCAGGATTGGTCCGGACTCACCCAAACATTCAATCATGTGTTCCGACAGCGACCGCATTGGTGGATCACCGGATAAGTCCAGAAATTCTTCGTGTCGCAAATTCTCAACTGAATCATCAGTTGGCCCATCATCAATATGACATGACCATTGAATCGGGACAGCTTTATACGGACGCGTACCTTTCCAGAATGGCACCGCGGGTGCAATCGTCTCAAAGTCCAGGTAATAACGCGGGTATGCCAGTGCATCGATAACTGATCTGGCGCCTTCTAATACCTCTGGCGTGTTTGAGCTGGTAACACGATGAATTCGCTTCTGGGTCGCGCCGGTAATACTTTCCCCGACAACATCCCTGATATCCCGACAGCCAGCCTTTACCCACTTAGCAAGTTTTGCTTTACCGCCACCCAGTCCCATTACGGGATACTCTGCGTCTGTCGGCCAACAATATGCTTGAAATTGACATTCATATGGCTTGCCACAGTGAACACCCACTGATACTTGAGGTATATCACCAACAGCGGCTGCACGTGCGTCAGTTATCAAAGCAATTACCTGATCTTCAAGCGCCATCACTCCCTCAGAAAGATCCTGCTCAATTAGTAGCTCCGTATAATCGTCATCACCTTGATACACAAATTGATTGTCGATATGCGCAAGCGATATGGATTTAACATTTAAACCCACATTCCTCATCACCCAAAGCTGAATGGCACAATCTAGTTGATGATACTCTTTAACACTTGTGCTGGCTTTTACTTCTATCGCTCGCCAACCTTCACCATCAGGTACCAATACATCAATACGGACAAGTATACCGTCGTACTGAAATGTAGCTTCGAATATAGGAATTTTGACACCACTTTCGATTAATTCCGTTGTTGCGCGAATAGCATCCTCTAAATTTTCGCTGTAAGGTATTTCTACAGCGTCCTCTGAACCATAGATGTCTTGTGCGATTTTTCCCACCTGATTGCCGGTTGCAAATAGCGTCTCCGTTGCTGATGATATCTTGGCCAGATCAGGCTTATGAATTTCCAAATGCAGTTTCTTTGGACACTGCCATGCCGAAATCAATCTGGACTTCGAGAGATACGGTTTAGCAGAGCTGTTTGATTTCATCATATGTCATAAATTAATCTTAGGGGGAGACAAATCTATTCGAGCATTTTCAATGCATTCTTCCAGCTTCTCAGGATCTAATTTATCGAGTAAATACTCCAATAACTCATCCTGTCTAGGTTGCCCAAATACCATCCGATATGCCCCGAGTGAGCGGAGCAAGTCTGCATATCTCACTATGTCCTTAGACAACGGATACATTGGTACATGACGTTCAATCCAGGCTCCATTTTCCACTTGATATAACCAATATGGAATTAATCCTCGGCCATTATCCGAAATATGTTCATTTGCAACACTAAACATTGCTTTCCAAAGGTCAGGATCTCCACTTTCTAATGCCTGCATCAAATGCAGCATTGCAATATTTTTTCGGATTGCGTGTCCTTTAAATCGATGTACACGCCCCTCTCGTTGCTCTAACTCCACCGGATTGGATGGCAGGTTCCAGTGCACAATCGCATGACAATACCAATGAAAATCGAGTCCTTCTTGTCCGATAGATGTTGATGCCAAAACAAATGGCCAAAATGGCGAATTAAACGCAGTGCGTACCGCAACATCACGCTGCACCTGTTCCTGGTCTTCCGCTTTATCGGAACCAAACCGCATCGCAAATAAGGCCCGCATAGGGTGTTTTCGAATTGCAGTTTTTTGAGTTTGAAGATCACGATATATGTCATCCACTGATAATGATGCCGTTCGAATATTCAGAGCAGATAAAGCAGACACAGCAATCTCCGGACATGCTTTTTCGGGTCCATCTGTTGTCAGACCACAAGAATCACGTAACACATGCATATATTCATCAATTACTGCTGACAAGCAACCTAATACACCGTGTTGTAGACACATTCTCCAATAGGGTGTTTCTCTTTTCCCCGAGCGGACTAACGCCATGGATTCCGGACGATTAAATAATGATCGAAATCCCCAGGCGATACGCGAGGCTGCCTTACGTTGTTCAATGCCTTTGTTTGCTTCAGCAGGAAATAAAGACAGCAAACCACGTAGCGCGCACGTGCCGGGACCCGCCAGCGCCATTAATGCCAACACCATCGGCAAATCCCTTGGAGCGGGTCCTTCAGGTTTGGATTTGCCTAAAGCAAATTCTCTGGCATGCTCCACATGGGCACGCCAACCAGAATCGGCATCTTTCTCTTCTTCTTGTAACACTTCACCCGACCAGATATCAGCCACATTCGACATTGACCACCAGGCATCAACAGCATAAGCAAAGTCCTGTCGTTCCAGGAGAAATGGTGCAGCCCAGTACCAGGATCTATCCGCGGCTCTATCCTCCTCTGCGTAAGTAATCAAGGGAGCTAGCTTCTGCCGGATACGAGCCTCCGCCCATGTAAGTAATTCCGCTGATTTCTTTTTATTTGTTCCAGCCTCTCGGGCAAAAATACGTGGATCACACAATTCCGCCAGTACTCTACTGGGATACAGCAATGTAAATAAAGGTAAACCGGTTAATCTGCCATCCGATACCGAAAACTGCAATAAACCCCTGCGGGTTTTTCTTTCCTCTGGTGTGTTTTTCGGATTTTCTTCATCACGATGAAAAACGATCCTTTCCGATTCGTAGCTGAGCAATGTAGCAATAGATCTAGGGACCAGATGCCAGGCCGAAAAAATTAAGCGTTTGGTTATTCCTGATGCTGCTGCTAAGGCATAAGCACCAGATAATGCGTAATACGGGGAAGAAGGTGGTAGCCAAAGAATTTCGAAAGCACTGTGACTTTTCAAGTCGTCAATCAGGTAACGTGTTTTCGCATTTGAATCAGAA
>JADFPU010000247.1 GCA_022562175.1 Pseudomonadota bacterium
TTGTGTGCCTGTTTTTATTTAATTTTAGAGCAGCTTTTATATCGGTATTAGCCATTCCCATATCATTATTAAGCTCTGCGCTTGTATTGTTACAAATGGGTGTCAATCTGAATGTTATGGTGCTGGGCGGGCTTGCCATAGCATTAGGGGAAGTAGTGGATGATGCTATTATTGATACTGAAAATATATTCAGACGTCTCAGGCAGAACCGTGCACTCGCACAACCGCTATCGACGCCTGCAGTTGTTTTTAATGCGTCAATGGAAGTACGCGGTTCAGTCGTCTATGCCACCTTTATTGTGATGCTGGTTTTTATCCCGTTACTGACACTCAGTGGCTTGGCAGGTCGGTTATTTTCGCCATTGGGCTTTTCTTACATCCTTGCGATCCTGATGTCACTAGTCGTTGCGCTGACCGTTACACCTGCTTTATGTTGCCTGTTACTGCAACGTGCGAAATTATCAGATGAAGACCCGCCATTAATCCGATTGCTCCAGCCTTATTATGAAAGATGTCTAAGAGTGATCGGCCGTTTTCCCATGCTGACAATATTCGTTAGTTTGTTGTTCTGTTTGATGGGGCTTTCAATCGTTCCTTCTCTGGGCGGTCAGTTTTTACCGGAGTTAAGAGAGGGACATTATATAGCGCATACATCCAGTTTGCCGGGCACTTCCCTGCAGGAATCTATCCGGATGGGTAATGGTCTGACGCAAAGATTTCTGAATATCTCCGGTGTGCGTTCAGTGTCGCAATGGGCCGGCAGGGCAGAGCGCGGTGCTGATACCTTTGGTAGTCATTACAGTGAATTTGAAGTGGATCTGGAACCATTGTCTGGCAAAGAACAACAGAGGGTACTGGATGAATTACGTGCTGTTATGCGAGAGACCCCGGGGATTTTGTTTGAGGCCTATAATTTCCTGTCTGAACGTATAGATGAAACTATTTCTGGCTACCAGTCACCTATCGTTGTTAATGTATATGGTGATGATCTCGATCAACTGGATCGTCTGGTACAATCCGTGGCGAATGTTATGCGTTCGGTAGAGGGCGCAACTGATATTCAGTTGCGCTCACCACCCGGCACACCCCTATTGCAAATAAGATTAAGAATGGATCAATTGTCCAGTTTTGGATTGCGACCGGGGCAAGTCATGGACGCCATTCAGGTTGCCTTTAGCGGAGCAACTGTCAGTAGAATCAATAAGGGTAATCGTATTTATGATGTAGCCGTTATACTGGATAAAAAACACCGTCAGCAACCGCATAATGTTCACAAACTGCCGATCCGCAACCTGGATGGTCAACTTGTTATGCTGGATCAAGTTGCTGACATCCGGCAGACCGGTGGACGCTACAATATCTTGCATCGGGGAGCACAACGGGTACAGACTATTACCGCACATGTCGAAGATCATGATCTTCAGGGCTTTATGTCAGTGTTGCGGAAAAGGGTTCTGGATGAGGTGCAGTTTCCTGCCGGCACCTATCCGGAATTTACCGGGGCCTTGATTGAACGGGCAAAGGCCAAAGAAGAATTGATTCTTTATTCCACCCTGGCAGGGATAGGGGTGTTGATGCTGATCTATATTGCCGTTGGCAACATCAGAAATGTGCTACTGATGTTGGTCAATATACCTTTCTCATTAGTTGGTGGGGTCTTGGCTGTTATGCTGACCGGTGGATTGATCTCTGTAGGTTCCATGGTAGGTTTCGTGACATTATTTGGTATTACCGTACGAAACTCGATAATGCTGGTATCGCATTATAAATATCTGGTGGAAGTGGATGGTAAAGACTGGAATCTAACGACCGCCATCCAGGGTGCGCAAGAACGATTACCCTCTATTTTAATGACGGCACTGGTCACGGCCCTTGCCATGTTGCCGATAGCCTTTGACAGTGATAACCCCGGTCGCGAAATCATGGGACCAATGGCAGCGATCATTATCGGTGGTCTGGCCTCTTCTACCATCTTAAATCTGCTAATCATGCCGACCATCATGTTGAATTTCGGTCAATTTACATCAAAAAATAAACCTTCCAATCTGTAACCTCCCATGTATTAATCTAGCCTCGTTGTAGTACTCGTGACTTACTGTGCGGGAACGGATGCCTTCGGCACAATGCAACAACTCTGGAAAATCTTGTCAATCACGAAACGTCGGCAAAGGAAGTCTAAAAAGACCTCTTCTCCTAAACGTTCAGTAAATAAGAAACAGGTAATTTCAGAGGATTAAATTTCCAAATCAAAACAGTAGATAGTGTAATGAAATAACATACTTTACTGAAATCTGTTTGATCGTTTTAGCCGGGATTTCGTGCTCGTGTTTGATAATTACCAGCAAGTGGCTGATGACTCCGAATTACATACGGAGGTTGTGACAGGACTGGAACAACTCCCCGAATACGGCCGGGTATTTATTATCAGTTGTACCGAACCGAACTTGCTATCGAATTCCTATACGCCAGGACCCAGGGTTGGGTGGCAGGACTTACATTACTGCTTGAACAAAGAGACATCGGCGATCAGATAACTGAAGAAACAGCACAATTTAATCCAAAGCTTTTATTTGATTATTTTGCCGGTGAGGTGTTGGACAATGCGGACGAGGCAACCAGGAAGTTTCTTATCAAGACTGCATTATTACCGAAATTTACTGCAAGCATGGCATCTCAACTTACCGGTATTAAGGAGCTATTACCGATACTGAATGAACTGCTGATTAAAAATTATTTTATCTACAAACATGCTGGCCGTAATTCCGTTTATCAATATCATCCCTTGTTTCGAGATTTTCTATTGGCAAAGGCAGAGGAATTGTTTAGTCATGTTGAGTTAACCGTTACCAGGTGGACTGCTGCAGAATTACTGGAATTCGATAATCAGCACGATGCGGCAGTTCAACTGCTGATGGAGGTCGAGGATTGGGAGAAACTGGCAAAGCTGATCAAAAGGTGTAGCGGAAGATTTATTAAAACAGGGCCGGCATCAGACATTAACAGATTGGATTAATAGCATTCCAACCGGGACACTGGACAAGGACCCCTTGGTTATTTTACTGGCATGGTTCAGCGATCTATCACTACAATCCCGACAATAGTCTGCCTTACTTGCTAAAGGCCTTTGATCTTTTCAGGGATGATAAGAACCCAATAGGTGTTTATATGTCCTGGGCAGCAGCGACTGAAACCAGCCGTACTGGCATCAAGGCTGAAGTAAAATATTTGGATGACTGGATCAATCTTCTGGATAAACTTATAGAGGAATATCCCGAGTTTCCCTGGGTGGAGATAGAGGCACGGGTTGCATTAACCATGCACACGGCGATCGTTTGGCGCGTGCCCGGTCATCCCAAAAGGGATGAGTGGCGTAAGCAATTGATGAATATCTGGCAGGAAGTCACCAATCCAGCACTCTTTTCCGAGATCGGCGCCTATACGGTTTCCCCTGACATGATCCTCGGTGATAACACAAAGGCTATACAGTTACTTGATACCGTAA
>JADFPU010000057.1 GCA_022562175.1 Pseudomonadota bacterium
CCTTTAGTTGCATTATTACCATCTATTACCCAAGCAAATTTCCATGAAGAATCAGTAGGGAATTGTTTTAGCTCTAATCCTACCTGCCTGCCTGGGAAAAAAGTACCATCTGGGACTCTGGCCCATAAAGAAATGAAAAACTCAGTGAAATCATTCATATTTACTTTATTGAGTTGAAGAAAATCATTTGTATCATCATCAAAAATTAACATACTATGGTTGCCGGAACGTGCAATATCATAGTATCTTGGAGCTGTTATATATGCATAGGCGTCCCAACAACCAACTATCGGGCCAGGTGCTCCAGTTAGATCTTTCAAATCTTTAGGTATATCGCATCCCGGGTTTTTGGGATTAGTAAGCGGGATATCCCCTCCTGTCACACCATTTTCAAAAGTATCGTAAACAACTATATTTGGTCCAGAACCAAACAAATTTCCATTAATGGTTATTTCAGCCAAAGCTTCATCGATTTGTATTTCATCAATTATATAGGCTGTGTTTGGTGGTTGATTTAAATTTGTAAGGGTGACTACTCCAGGTGGCGGCGGGTTAGTTGTTGTATCGGTTGTTGTAGTTGTTGGATCGGTTGTTGTAGTTGTTGGATCGGTTGTTGTAGTTGTTGTATCGGTTGTTGTAGTTGTTGGATCGGTTGTCGTAGTTGTTGTATCGGTTGTTGTAGTTGTTGTATCGGCTGTTGTAGTTGTTGTATCGGTTGACGTAGTTGTTCCAGGTTGGGTCTGAGCTTGCGTAGTGGATGTAATTGGTAGCGTTCCTGGACTGGTTATTGAGGTGCCTGTTGTTGTACTACTAGTTGTCCCCGTTCGAGTGATCGTGGTGCCGCCAGTCACGTTTGTTCCAGTTGTTGAGGTACTGGTCCCACCATTACCAGTTGCTGCGGTTCCACTGTCATCAAAAACAGATAGTATTCTACTGTCATCAACAACAGATGGGACTCCACTGTCATCAACAACAGATGGGACTCCACTGTCATCAACAACAGATGGAACGCCACTGTCATCGCCAGTGGCTGCAGTCGCATCACCTTCACCTGATTCTGCCGTTGCATCGCTGCCGTCAGCTTTACCACCATCGCCACCACCGCCGGCACTACCACCACCACCTCCGGCACTACCGCCGGCACCTCCACTGACGTCGGCACTACCACCACCACTACTAGTTGTTCCTGCTGTCGCAGGACCAGGTTGGTTACCGCTCTGTGGTGATTCAGGTACTGTCGTTTCGCCAGCTTCAGATCCTACGACGTTGACATTATCACGGATATCGATTTCCTTGAGTAAAGTAGAATCCGTTGCACAGGGCCGATTACTAAACGAAATTTCACCATCTGAGTTGGCACATTTGAACACCCTGATGGCATTTGCATTGCCCATGCCCAGGCAGTAAATCAGCAGGGTCAGTGGGAACAGGTAATGGATGTGTTTCATTTTGTTTCACCCTTTAAAGTTGCTTAGCAGCGAGTGTTTGGCAAATCGATAACTGTCTCAATTTTACGACACTTTCCCTATGCTTATCTTATAATTTTAGACCCTTTATCCATCAAATGGCAGTCGCTGCAATGAATATATAGAGATTTCTGCAGATATATAGTGTTTTCTGTGACGTACATCACGTTAAACTATCTGCAGGAATCTGAGGGGGAGGTAAACCGAGGTTGCTGTTACGTGTCTATGGTTATGGCTTAGGGGTTTAATTCCCCGCAGCTTGCTACACGAGGGTGTTTATTTCATTTTTTAACCGTATAGCGAAAATCTCGGGGGCTTGCCCCCGAGCTGGATAGCGATCATGAATATGAATATACATTACCACTGTACTCGGTCGCACGCGGCCAAGTTGTTCATAGAGTAGGAGTGCGATTTTATTTATGGCAACAAATACGTTAAAGGATCAGGTGGCGCTGGTGGTTGGTGTCGGGCCAGGACTTGGCTTGGCCCTGGCTGAATGCTTTGCTCAGCAGGGCATGAAGGTCGGCATGGCCGCACGTGATAGTGAACACCTGGCGCCCTGGGTGGAGAAACTGTCCCAGGCAGGGGCCGAGGTAAAGGCTTATTCCTGTGATGCCACAGCAGAGCATGATGTGAACAATACACTGGATAGCCTCCAGCAGGATTTCGGCATTCCTGATTTGGTTGTCTACAACGCCGGTGCGTTCGTGCAATCAGAGGTGGTTGATATCAGCACGGAGGAGTTTGAGCGATGTTGGCGAGTCGGTTGCCTGGGTGGTTTTCTGGTGGGCAGGGCAGTTGCCAGGTTGATGCTTGGGCGTGGCCGCGGCACTATCTTATTTACCGGCGCGACAGCGTCATTACGCGGTGGTGCGGGGTTTGCCAATCTGGCGGTAGGAAAATTCGGCTTACGTGCCCTGGCACAGAGTATGGCGCGTGAACTTGGGCCCAGGGGCATCCATATTGGTCACGTGATTATCGATGGCCAGATCCTGTCGGAGAAATATGCGGAGCTTGCCGGGCAAAGAGCGGAGGATGGTTTGCTGGCGCCGGAGGCTATTGCCGACAACTATCTACAGTTGCATTTGCAACAGCGTAGTGCCTGGACACAGGAGCTGGATTTGCGGCCCTGGGTTGAGAAGTTTTGAGTTCCTTTATGCTTGAAGGCTCGTATTCTCGCAAAGACGCAAAGCACGCAAAGGGAAAGGCAGGTTGATGACGGAAACTAGATTGGCAGGTGGATTGTTGATGTTGCTGTTCAGATTCATCGTGAAATGGGTACGGGGCTGCTGGAAAGGGTCTACAAGAGCATCCCCTGTGTGTCAACCTGATCCCATACACTCTCTGTTTGGGATAACATAGATTTCAGGGTGACACATAGAGATTGGAGATATGCCAAAATCAGCATCAAACCATCACAACACACAGGTTACACCTGAACCCGTACTGGAAAAACGGACCCGCCGTAAGTTTACCCTGGAGTACAAGCTTAGAATTATTGCAGAGGCCAATGCCTGTAAACATGGCGAACTCGGTGCCTTGCTTCGGAAGGAAAAGCTATACAGCAATCAGCTCTCTGATTGGCGACGAGAGTTTGCGAAAAATGGCGTTGCGGCCCTCAGCAAGAGTGCGCCAGGCCCACTGGCATCAAAGACCCCAGCGCAGCGGCGTATTGAACAATTGGAAAAGGAAAATGCGCGGTTGAACCGCAAACTTGAAGTTGCCAATGATTGCCTGGATCTTCAAAAAAAAGTATGGTTAATGCTCGATCATTTGAACAATGGGAAAGAAGCATGAAAGTTGTCCTCGAACAACGGCCACCGCGGTTGCCTCTAGCGCGAGCCTGCTTTGCTCTGGGTCTCAACCGCAGCACCGTCTATGCTAACCGGAGACGATCGGCCAATGATGAACCGCCAAGGCTTGCACGCAAACATTCTCTACAGCCACGGGCCTTGAGTACGCAAGAGCGCACTAAAGTCATAGAAGTACTGCACAGCAAACCCTATGCGGACCAGCCACCGGCTGAAGTTTATCAACGACTGCTTGAGCAAGCTCAATACCTGTGTTCGGTTAGTACGATGCATCGTATTCTGCGCGGACTGAGTGAGAGCGGTGACAGGAGGGATCAGCGTCCAGCCCAGCACCATGCGATCCCCAGGCTATTGGCACAGGCGCCGAACGAGGTCTGGACATGGGACATTTCCAAATTACCGCTGGTCCGTCGCGGTGTTTATCTGTCACTCTATGTTGTCCTCGATCTCTTCAGCCGCTTTGTGGTTGCCTGGATGGTATCACTGAAGGAGAACAGTGCGTTATCAAAACAGCTGATGGAAGAAGCCATTGCCCGTTATGGTATTAAGCCTAACCAGCTTACTCTTCATCAAGATCGTGGCTCGCCGATGATAGCCCATGGCTACTTGGATCAGATGCGAGAGCTGGACGTGACCTGTAGTCATAGTCGCCCACGGGTCAGTAATGATAATCCATTCAGTGAGAGTCAGTTCAAGACACAAAAGTATCAGCCTGATTACCCCGGTCGCTTTAACGATGCGGGTCATGGTCGACGCTGGTGTGAAGAATATTTTGACTGGTATAACTTCGAACATCATCATAGCGGGTTGGCGGGATTTACCCCTGAGCAAGTGTTTACTGGACGATATCTTCAGATCGCAGAACTAAAGCAACGGGTGCTTGATGAACGGTATGCGCTCAATCCAGAACGTTTTGTGATGGGCAGACCAACAGTCAAGATGCCAGCGAAAAATGTGGCGATAAATCCCATTACCGAAACAGACAGTGAAGTAGCAAAGAATGACTGTGTTAACTTCCCGACCTTATCGGCCGCGGGTTATGCAAAGTAATAAGGTTATCCACGGCTCTGCTGTGCCCGCTATAGCGCAGAGCAGAGCGGTGGGTAGCCTGGAGACGACAAATAGATGTTATCTTTTAGATGACTGTCCATATGAGGTTGACACGTTCCGGAACCGTTTATGGCCTTATTATCTCATTTATTAACCGCTGTGACTGAAACTTCGTTGGCCAATTCGAGTTATTTTATTTGTGATTTCAAACGCTTATTTATTTTCGTTCAGGCACTAACTAAAAGTGTGATCTTGCCCTGGTGATCACATAGCATAACCACCATCGATACTTGTACACTGGCCGCAGACATAGTATAAAGCGGTGAATATCGGCAGTCGATTGTGCTCAACACCCTATCCAAAATTAAGAGGTCCATCTTTCTGAACCATGCCAGCGTCACCTTCGAAAATTCGCCCCTGTTTTTTACCTGAACTTGAATTGTTTCGACCTTCGAGTATTGAGGATATTTTCAAACTGCTTGAACAAGATGTGCATGTGCTGGCCGGTGGTACAGACGTGTTACTGTGGGCCAGTCAGTGTGGCCAGCCACGGAAACTGGCCTCGATTGGCAACATTGATGCGCTACGCGCTTTTGAAGTTGATGGCGAGCAACTGCAAGTCGGTGCCAATGTTACTATGGGTGAACTCATTCGATCCGTTACTTTTCGTAATGCCGCTCAGGCGGTGACCGATGGTGCACAGTTGGTTGGATCATTACAGTTGCGCAATCAGGCAACATTGATCGGCAATGTCTGCACCGCTTCGCCGGCGGGGGATACTTTACCTGGTTTGCTAGTGCACGATGCGCAGGTCGAGATTTCAACTGCAACGGGTCAGCAGCGAAAGCTGGCTCTGGACGACTTCCTGGTAGCTCCGGGTCAGACAGCGATATGCCACGGTGAATTGGTATTGGCTGTTTACTTGGACCGACTGCAGCCGAACGAAGCAAGTGCTTACCGACGGCATACCGAGCGTGAGGCACTTGATTTGGCTTTTGCCAGTGCCGCGGTTCTACTTGGGTTTGAAGCCGATGGCCATACCATCGCCAGTGCCCGCCTGGCCCTTGGCGCAGTGGGCCCAACGGCACTCATCGCTGCCGAGGCAGCAAAGACATTGGTAGGTCATCCACTAACTGAAGTAAAACGATTAACCTGTGCCACAATGGCGGCAGAAACTAGTGCACCTATCACGGATTTTCGCGCCAGTGCCGACTACCGGCGACATTTGGTAAAAGTGCTGGTAGACGACGTACTCATCGAGGCACAGCAACGGGCCCAACAATCCAAACAAATACAGGATAAGCCATGCCCGAGTGACTCGAATCGATAGCCGCGCCACACTCAATATTCCCGGTGTGCTGGCGGTACTGACGCCAGAGGATTTTGATGGCATCGCACTCGGACATTTGCGCGCCGATGAACCGGTACTGACCACCGTGGCCCGCTATGTGGGTGACGGTGTCGCGGCAGTCGCCGCAACGGATCGACAATCACTGATGCGTGGCATTGAGGCTCTGGAAATTGATTATGAGGTGCTTCCTCACGCAATCTCAATTGATCAAGGATTGGCATTGCAGACGCCGATTCACGCAGCCTGTGCCGATAATATTGCCGATACATTCCGCGCCGATCGGGGCGATTGGCAGGAAACGATTTCCAAAGTAGCGCTATGGGTAGAAAACACCTTTGAAACAGCCGCAGTTCCACACGCCTATCTGGAACCACGAGCCACCCTGGTTCGTGTCAAAGGAGACCATCTGCAGCTGGTTTGTGGCTCCCATGCTCCGTCCATGATGGCGGATTCTTATCGGCCTATCGTCAGCGCCTGGGGGGCGGAGTTGGATGTTGTCACACCCGCCATGGGTGGCTCGTTTGGCGCCAAATGGGAACATCCTACCCATCTGATGTGTCTTGCCTTTGCCCACCGCTTGCAACGCGACGTAGCCATGGTACTTTCCCGTCGGGATGATATGATTTCCGGCCGTACGCGGGCGGCGATGAGGATTAAGATGCGCATTGGCGCCACGACCGACGGCAAATTGATTGCCAAGGAACTCACCCTTTTGACCGACAATGGCGCTTACTCGCATCATGGACCGGCGGTACACAAGGCGGCCGCTGTTCGCGCAGACAATCTCTACCGATTTTTGGCAATCAAGACACGTGCACAACTGGTGTATACCAATAACATGCCCTCGGAATGTTTTCGGGGATTCGGTTCACCACAGGCGTATTTTGCACAGGAAACATTGATCGATGAAATAGGCCGTCGCCTGAATCTCGATCCGGTACAACTAAGGCGTGACAATGCCATCACCGAAGGTGACACCACGATACACGGTTGGAAGATTGGTAGCTGTGGTTTCAATGAATGTCTCGACTTAATCTCGGATCGTATCGATCAGCACCGCCGTAGCAAACCTTCGCCGATCAGCGAGCGTTATCGCGACGGCTATGGTTTGGCCGCATCTATGCACTCTATCAGTAACCGTGGCTACAATCCGCGCTACGACAAGGCGTTCGTTAAACTCACCGTTACCCCGGACGAGATACGTATCAGTTCCGGTGAAGTTGAGCTCGGTTGTGGGACGGTGGAAGTATTGCTTAAAACGGTTGCCCGAGAATTGGCGATAGACCCGGGTCAACTCACTGTCTTGCTTGGGGATACCGCTTTGGGGCCGCACGGTTTGGGCAGTTTTGCCAGTCGTACCACGTATTTTATGGCGGCGGCGGCAATCGATGCCTGTCGGCAATTCAAACAAGTGTGTCAACGCATGGCCGAGGAATTCAAGCTGGCAGACCCGAACGCAGTCAACGAGGTTATTGAACATGCCCGGCAACATCAGCGCACGGTGGAGCTTGAAGTAACCGGTATTTTTGAGCCGTCCGGGGTTGCAGTACCTGATCAGACCGGCTTCGGCAATATTTCTCCAGCATACACCTTTGGCGTCCATGGCTGTTGTGTGCGCGTAGATACTTATACCGGAAAAACCACGGTGAAACAGTATTGGGCCGCCCATGATGCCGGTAAGATTATTCACAACACCGGTGCCAGGGGACAGGTTATCGGTGGTGTAATACAAGGTCTTGGCTTTGCATTAACCGAGACCTCGTTGGTGGGTGACAATGGTCAATCGCTCAATCCGGGTTACCTCGATGATCGGGTGGCGCTGTTCCCCGATGCAGTGCCAATTGAAGTCCTGTTCACGTCCACATTCGAAAAATCGGGGCCCGACGGCGCCAAGACGATCGCCGAACCGCCAATAATCCCGGTGGCCGCTTGTGTCGCCAATGCAATCTATGATGCGGTCGGAGTGCGCTTACTGCAGTTACCCATGACCCCTGAACGGCTGTGGCGGGCATTGGAAAATAATGCCCTCGAGCAGCAAATCCCATTGGCAAATTAACATAGGCTGAAACCGATAAAGCTGGAACTTCGCTACGAAATACGCTGTGTTAACGGTTCGGAGTATTGATATAATTTTCATAGCATAGATTCATACCCTGGAGTTTCGCGGGGTATTTCCTTTTAGACAGATAAGTACCTTGCATACGGGAGAAATTAAATGTCAGATCGTGTTTTAAAACTGGCTGTAGCAAAATTTGGTTGCATAGGTGCTGCACCGTTACTGGATATCATCCTGGATGAAAGGGCCAGTAGAAAGGATTTAGAAGTACGTGCTTTTAGCAGTGGCGCCAAACTTGATTTGGATTCCTGTACTACGATTGTTCAGCAGGTTATAAATTACTCTCCGGAGCTGATCTTGATTGTCAGCCCAAATGCAGCCTTGCCTGGTCCCACTGCTGCGCGAGAATCCTTATCCGAAGCGAACATACCAACCATTAGCATTTGCGATGGGGCCTCAAAAAAGGCCTTTATCGGCAAGGATGCTGCGGGGAAAAAGATAACGACAGTCGCTACGGGACAGGGTTTTATCATTCTACCCGCCGATGCCATGATCGGCGCCCGCCTTGAATTTCTGGATCCGACAGAAATGACGCTGTTCAATGCCGATGTGATAAAGGTCCTGTCTATAACCGGGGTGATCCGGTGTTTACAAATGGAACTGGATCGTGTCATTACCGATCTGAAAGCTGGTAACACACCTGAGATGCCAAAACTTGTGGCCGAAGCCGAACAGGTTGTCGAGAGTGCCGGCTTTAGTAATCCCTATGCCGCTGCAAAGGCAATAGCTGCCCTGTTGATGTCGGAAAGTGTTGCAAAGATGACGACAAGGGCCTGTTTTAAGGAAAAGGATCCGCAAGTGTATATCCCTCTTGTTGCTGCCGGACATGAACTAATGCGTGCGGCCGCACAACTCGCCGATGAAGCCCGTGAAATTGAAAAGTATTCTGATTCCGTGCAACGAACACCGCATACAAGCAGCGGCGAGATCAAGTATAAAACCAAACTGGCTGAAAAACCGGTTTAGAAAGGCATTAACTGAAATTTATTACCAGACTTTCGATTGCCATTTCAATCTTCATAACATTGACAACAGAGGTACATCCCATAGCGATAAGTTTTGCCGCATCGGTCAGGGCTTCTCGCCACCCATGAGAAATGTGTGAATCGCAGCGCTGACCTCTGCTTGTACACACTCCTGGTTGGGGCTCATGTGTCCGCAGTCGGACTCAAGCACGAGGGTTTCAGCGCCGATCCACTTCGCCAGCTCCTGCGAGGGGCCAGGGTTGACCATGTGGTCGCTTTTAAATACAACCACCAGGGTTTTAGCCTTGATGATGTGCCCAGCCCGCGACTCGAAATCCTCGAAAGGCCGGGAGATATCATGGTTCAGTATGGCCACGGTCTGCGATCTCCGATTGAGCAGGTATCGGCCACGCAAGCTGGCTGAAAACCCTTCCATATACTCCTCGAAGCCTTGCGCTTCGACCATAGCGTTAAAGTATCGGGGCGTCCATAACGTGAGTCCGTCCAGCGCCGCTAGCAGCATCGCAGCCCTGCGCTTTGATTCCGCGTCACCCGCATCGGTATCAACCGCATCCAGCCAGGCCGTCCAAAGCATTAAATCATAGGCTGTCGGCCAGGGCGTGCCTTCAACGGGTACTGCGTAGTCCATAAATCCGGGATAAGTCGTCATCCATTCAAAGGTCTGGATCCCACCCATGGAGACTCCCATCACGGCGAAAACGTGGTCAATACCCAGTTTTTCCGTGAGCAAGCGGTATTGGGCATGCACCATGTCGCGAACATTGTATTGTGGGAAATCCTTGCCTGGTTGACTGCTGCTGTTGGAGGGCGAGGAAGAAATACCATTGCCGAAGGCGTCAATGGCGATGACATAGTATTCGTCGGTATCGGCCATCTTACCCGGCCCGATATAGCCATACTTGACCAGGTCGCTGGTCGAACCACCATACCAGGTCGAAAAGACGATGATGTTAGATCGGTCGGGTTTCAGTTCCCCCAAAACCCGATACGCCACTACGCAATTCTTGATGTCTTGACCGTTCTCGAGCCGGCAGTCACCCAGATCCGCTTGCAGGAGTCCTTCGTCTGCATGCGCCGTGCTGAACAAAAGCGACAAAATTATAACAACCAGAAAAGTGGTCAATTTCATCCAGGTGGTTTCCGCAAAGAAATAGTAATGGGCTCAAGTATCATATTAACAGATCAGCTCTTTAATCCTTTAACTTTCATGCTGAGCCTATCTTCACATCCCATTACGGAAAAAAACAATAAAATAATTGATTCTTACAAAATGAGATTGAATCAGGGAATGCATAGAAAACTTTTAAGTGATTCATACATTTTTATAAAGTACAGAACTGATAATCATATAGAAAGCTCCTCCGAGCTAACGGTAAAGTAAGAGGTTCACACAACCCAAACTAAACCGCAGAGCGGAGGAGCAAGAGATGAAACTATATGGCGGAATTGATTTACATTCAAACAATAGCGTTATCCATTTAATTGATGAACAAGGTGATGCCGTGCTGAAGAAACGTATCACCAATGACCTTACGGCTATTCTTATTCTTCTGAAACCATTTATTGATATCCTGGATGGCATAGTGGTTGAATCAACCTACAACTGGTACTGGCTGGTTGACGGGCTGATGGAGGCTGGGTTTAAGGTGCATCTGGCCAATACAGCGGCCATTCAACAATACTCAGGACTAAAGCATGGCGATGACGATAGTGACGCAAACTGGTTAGCCAATATGTTGCGCTTAGCGATTCTGCCTGAAGGATATATCTATCCAAAAGAAGAACGGATGCAACGTGATTTGTTGCGAAAGCGGCTTCAGCTAGTCCAGCAAAACACACTCAATCTGCTGTCGATACAAGGGCTGTACGTTCGACATTTGAATAATAGATTAAGCAGTAATAAGCTCAAACAATTAACTCCGGAGCAGCTTGCAGTGGATTTTACTGATAGCAATGTCTGCATGGCTGTCAGTGGTAATCTCGTTGTCATGCAGTGTTTAACGCAGCAAATAAAGCTCATCGAAACGTCTTTAAAACAGCAACTAAAGTTAAAAGCGGCGTTCGTTAAATTAACCAGTATCGATGGTATTGGGTTAATCCTGGCGCTGACCATTATGCTGGAAACAGGGGATATCTCCCGCTTTAAAAAAGTCGGACAGTATGCCTCTTACTGCCGTTGTGTAAATGGTGCCCGGTACAGTAACGGCAAAAAGAAAAGTAAGACTAACACAAAAAACGGTAATAAATATTTGGCTTGGGCGTTTATTGAAGCCGCCAATTTCGCCATTCGTTATAACGATACGGTGAAGCGATACTATCAACGCAAGCTGGCAAAAACCAAGGCCGTCATCGCCAAGAAAACGGTGGCGCATAAGTTGGCCAGGGCTTGTTTTTATGTGCTGCGCGACCAGGTTGAATTTGATGTTAACAAAGCATTCGGTTACTCAAAATGATGGCAGTATATTAAAGTTTTGGTTAAGTGAGTGAGTTCGTTTGCGGGGTTGGTAAAACCATTAGGACTGATTAAACCTCTCGCTTAACCTTCATGTTAGCTGTTTGTTAAACACTGATATGCCCGTGCTTTGAGCCACTGAGGTCTGGTTATGTTAACAGCATAAACCATTGCTCTGTCATCGTGAACAGGTAATCATACTGCTCCAAGGACTTGGACTTAAGCACGGCACTAAATAATTTCTGAGGCCGTAGCCAAGGGCTGCTGGTATCGACATGTCGCTACCAGCAAATGTCCTCATTCAGATGGGTGACTGGTGCATATGAGTTGACACCACACTATGAGATTTTTAGGCGCATAACAATTAACAAATGGAACCGGCCCATTGGGTCAACTATATTGGCTAAAAAAAACCAAGAGGATTTGCTTTGCCTGTTTGACAGGATCTTTCTAATGGGTGACCCCGCGTACATATTTATTACATTTACCATGCTTATGTTTCTTCATTAACAAATCGTTCGAACATATTTCTGAATAAAACGATTGTAGGTTTCCATTCTCCTGTCATGGCCAGATACGATACACGTTCATACTGTTCTCCTTCCGGACGAGGACGCAGTCTAATAAACGGTGGCAAACCAAAACGCATGGCAACATAGTTGGCCCATATTCTCGCCGTCCTCCCGTTACCATTGGCAAATGGATGAATTCGTACCCATTCAGAGTGCACCCAGGCACAGACATCAATTACTGCATTGAAGGTATTGGCATCTGGAATTTCATTGACTGGTATTAATTCATCAAGTATATCGATTGCATTTTTCAATCTCCCTTCGAACTGAGTAAGCTCATCAACTATCTCGATTACAGAAACACCCGGGTGTTGGCCGATTTGCACTTCGTAGTTCTCAAGCCCCTCTTCTCCTCTGAATCTCCCAATATAGTTTTTATCCGGAACTGCTAGATTCTCCATGATGTGGCGATGCCATTGCTTAGCATTTTCTAATTCAGGAGTTTTTCTGGTTCTCGCCTGGTCCCGTGCGAGACAAAGTGCTTGTACTAAATTTTCGTGAAGTGTGGAACTATCAGCACCCCAATCAGGCGCCACTCAATATTTCCCTGATGGCTGATTGATTTTCGTTACTAGTTTTTATTACTTTCCCCTCTGCAGGATCATCGCACTGCAACTCGGCATCGGCAAAGGCATTAATGGCCTTGTTAAAATCGGGGTCTTTTCGTATATATTCCCGAATCTGTGCTAATTGTTTTTCCAAATCATTTTCAACTTGCCTACTCTCCTCTATGATAAATCTTGATATCGCATCAGTTACCATCTGATTCATACTTTTATGCGCAACTTTGCTCAAAGACGACAAAGCACGATATATTTCTTGATTTAATCTTAATGTAAGAGATTTTCTTTCCATGACATATAAAGTATAGACATCAACTAAAATGATGTCAAATTACGATTATGATATCAAACAGATGCAAACATGGATAACCTGCACTTATAGAATTCTTCACAGTTCAGGGGCAAATTATCTTCTTAAGCTATTGTTTTTATTGGGTAATAGTAAAATCACCAACTCAAGATAAAGGGGGTATTGATATATTGTAGTTAATCGGAATTTCTAATTGCTTTGGCAAGTTAATTTCATTAGATCATTAACTGACTCCACCATCCTATCAGTTCACCCTTCTCCATGAGTTCACGAGTACATTCTCAGGCTTCCTCAAGTGAATAGGTTTCAAGATTTTCGTATTCCATATCGCCCAGGGATCCAATGTATTCGGCCTCGGTTTGCAGGCCCATTTCCCAGAGTAATTTCATAAATGAACTGACCTCATCGCGTTTTGCCGGATCACCATTAGTATCCAGATAAACCCTGTGCTTACATTTGGTATAGTTATATAAATCTTGCGAGGTTATAGCCATAAATTTGCAAGATACTTTATTAATTACAAAAAAGTTCAAAGCGTCCTCCCTAAACAATATCATCATACCCTTCCAATATGATACTTGTCCCCTTCACATAGTTTTGAGAAAGCGCGTCTCAGTTCCAACTAAGTTGTTCAGTTGTCAGCGTCCCATAACCCTTTGGTATTAGTCATACGATGTTTAGCCGAATGGTGAGACAGGCTGATGTGCAAATGGAGACCTGACACCGCATTAAGTTGAGTAAAGATATTAACTCACTGCTGTCCCGTTAACTTTTACACCAACACCAACTGATGAGTTGAGTGCAGTTTATCGTGAAGTGGGTCGCCTCGTAACAAAGCAAACAGATCTCGTTTTTCAAATAGATTAAGTTGCAATAAG
>JADFPU010000058.1 GCA_022562175.1 Pseudomonadota bacterium
TACAGCCAAGCCCACAGAAGAATTTGAAGCCTACGTACGCGCCACCGCGGGTAGATTTTCGGCCATAGACACAGAAGGTGCTGTTAGCGGACCGCTGACCGACAAGATCTTGGGCCGCGTCGCCTGGCAGACTATTAACCGAGACGGTTTCGGTATCAACGAGTTTACCGGTAACGATATTGACAATGCGAACAGGAAACTACTGCGCGGGCATTTGCAATTTAATTTTAATGAAGATATCGATCTTCTACTCACTGGAGACTATGCAAGCGAAAATGATGAATCCTTACCTCTCCACTTCAAGCAGGTGACGTTTCCAACACTATCACCGCCCCCCGGTGCTGGTGGGTTTCCAACCGGCGACGTGCGAAACATATCCCAAGAATTTGATCCCCAAAATGAACGAGAAACATGGGCCATCACCGGAACATTGAATTGGCGCATCAATGATCAATTTTCGATTACGAACATCATTAACTATAGAGAAGTAGACGTGAAGCTGGTTCAGGATCTCGATACCTCTTCGGTAAACAGTCAGCGAAACCACTTGTTTATTATCAATCGCGACTCATTTAGTGAGGAGTTGCAATTGCATTACGACGGTACTGCTTTCGGCAAGTCCTTACAAGCAATACTCGGCTTCTATTATTTTACTGAGGAGAACTTCAATAAAAGCGATGTTGGGAATACTCCGGTCGAGGGACTTTTTCGTGATCCGATAAATGCGCCGCCATCCATGGACAAGTGGATATTGCAAGACGGTTTCGGCGAGGCTGATTCTTGGTCTGTATTTTTTCATGGAACAATCGATATTTTGCCTAAGATTACTCTAAAGGTAGGAGGTCGTTTTACGCATGATGAGCGCAATATCGTAAATGTAAACAAGTTTATCGTTGGCCCTCCCCCAGGTAGGGAAGTAACCCCTGGAGGCACGGTTGCGGGTTCCTGGAACCCCTTTGATCCCACGATCGGACTGGAATGGCGACCGGCCGATAATATCATGCTCTATTACACGTATTCGGAAGGCTTTAAAGCTGGGAGCGGCCAACTGGGTTCACCGACGACTACCCTCACTGACCCTGAGAGAATTGACAACAACGAATTCGGTTTCAAGAGTCAGTGGTTTGATCGTCGCTTAATCGTCAATATAGCGGGCTTTTTCTATGACGCAGAAGATATCCAGTTCCAACGCACTTTACCCTCCGGTACAGTAGGGTTTACGACGTTATTCGAAAATGCGACGGGGCAAATAGGACATGGAATAGAGGTAGAGACGTCATGGTCTGTTACCAACCGATTAGAGATTAGTAGCGCAGTTGCCTGGTTAGAGGCCGAATTCCAAAACTTCGCGTCGGTGGACCCGGTTGATCCGAGACAATTTACGGACCCAGCCGCAGCGCTGCAATCGCTAGATGGGAATAGTCCCCGACAATCACCGAAATGGAGCGCCAGCGTACATGGGATATACGACTTTCCCATTGCCAATGGTGGCATGCTAACAGTGTCTGCGGATATGGCCTACAAGAGTAAACAATACTTCACCGAATTTAATAATGATTTGCTGCCGCAAGCTCAATACGTCTTGATAGACACGCGTCTACGGTACACATCACCAGATGAGCGCTGGACAGCGGAATTATGGGGCAAGAACCTGACCGATAAAACTATCCGAGGCCAGATAACGCCCTCTGGTTTAGGTCGGGTAATTATGCAAACCTTCTTGCCTCCTCGTACGTGGGGAGTGACAGTCGAAGTAAGGTTTTAGTTACGATACAGGAAGGAAGATAGACATACAGTTATAGCCTGTCGAGTCTTCATACTTCGTGGCTTCCAGTTCTCAAACCGGAAGCCACGAAGAGGATATACGCAATTAGGTTAGCCGTGGCCACCCATCTACCAGATTCTGCCTTGCGCCTGCTTCGACTAACATACCCGGCATCTATAATGCAGGGAACGTGCGTGAAAGTTCTATCGGTAGACGGTGACAATGTCCGGCAGGAGATGCACGGTGACTCTCAAACTGATGCATTTCCGGGCTGCGCGAGAGGCGGAAATTGAAGCGACGAAAAATAAGATTCCCGGTTTATATAGTAAGGAGGTAACCGCAGATGGCATTTCTATCCAAAATTGGCGATAAAGATAACGAGATAGCGAACCAAGAATCATCCTATCTTTATCCGCGCTTTAATATAAAACACTACGATTTAGAGGTGTTTCCCGGCCCGGCCGCTGGTGAACCGGCTGTTGATTTTACACTGACTGACTTCGATGGTAACGAATACAAGCTTTCGGATTTTAGAGGGAAATGGGTCGTATTGGAAACCGGAACTGCGACCTGCACGGCGTATTCGAAGAATATCGATCGAAATAAGGAACTGAGAAGTGAATTTTCCGATGTGGAATTCCTGCTGATCTACGTACGCGAAGCACACCCCGGTGAGCGTTTACCACAACACCACAGTTTCGAAGATAAACTAAAAGCAGCGAAAATACTGCCGAAGAGATATGGTGAAGATCGCAAGATATTAATTGATACACTTGATGGGCAAATGCATCGAGCTTATGGATCCATGCCGAATGTCGTCTACGTCATCAATCCAGATGGTATTGTACATTACCGCTGTGACTGGGGACACGTGGAACGGTTGAGAGAGGCCTTATCTCAACGTGAGCACATTCATACTGTCGAGCATGTAAGCATGGAAGATCTCATGGACAATCGTGGTATTTGGATTGCCGTAAGAACCATGTGGACTGGCGGTTTATTAGCACTTTGGGACTTCTTTATCGGACTATCCGATATGATCAAACACCACAAAGAATACGACGACTACTACAAAAAGCACGGAAAATTTATGCGAGAACCATGAGATTTGCACAACATAACTCGATCCTGATCTGTGTTCCAAAATTTAATGGAAACGAACGTTAAGCACTGCGGCTTGTTCGAGTATGAAGGAACAGATATTGGGAAAATTACCAACACAAATTAATGATTAATTAAACAAGGTTACATAGCTCATTATGGATGTTAAAAAAATTATCGATTACGGGCCAGTTACGTGGTTGCAAATCAAAGTCGTCGCCGTGTGTTTTACCCTCACCATGCTGGACGGTTTCGATGTGCTTGCGATCTCCTTCACGGCGCCTTCCATCTCGGAGGAATGGGGTATTGGGGCCAGTATGCTGGGGATCGTTTTCAGCGCCGGTGTAGTCGGCATCACCTTGGGTGCCATGTTCATCGGGCCGTTTGCGGACATGGTTGGCCGGCGTGTCATGATTCTTACCTCCCTGATTGTGATCAGTATCGCCATGGCAATAACCGGTCTCGTGGATTCCATATGGCAACTGGTTACCGCTCGGATATTTACAGGGTTGGGTATCGGTAGCATATTAGTAAGCCTGACATCACTCGTTGCCGAATACTTTCCGCTACGTCACCGGAATGTTGCTATATGTTTTTTTGCTATAGGCTACCCAATAGGTGCGATTCTAGTTGGCATCATTGCTTCTTGGCTTATTCCTGAATTTGGTTGGCGCTCCGTTTTTTATGCCGGTGGATTATTATCGTGTGTGATGATACCGGTGGTCCTACTATTTTTACCTGAATCATTACATTTCCTGATTGAACGACAACCGCGCGGCGCGCTACAAAAAATTAATCGCATATTGATTAAGTTGCAGCGATCTGAACTATCAGAAATGCCTACCGTTGACGGTTCCAAGCTAGTACGACCAAGTGTAAGAACGTTGTTGACGGTGGATCGGCGTAACGAAACCATAAGACTATGGTTATCATTCTTTGTAACATTCCTAGCAATTTATTTCTTGATTAGCTGGATACCGAAAATTATTGTTGATGCCGGTTTGTCTTTAGAAACGGGCATCAATGCCGGTATCGCAATTAACCTGGGAGCCCTTTTTGGTGTTTTAGTCTTAGGTTATATGTCAGACAAGAAAGGCTTGCGTTCCCTAATCTTTTGGTTCCTCCTTTGCGGTGCAATCGCGATGATTGCATTCGGATTCTCGCCTATAATTGTAGGTTTATTGTTGATACTGAGCTTTGTAATCGGATTTTTTGTAGAAGGCGGTTTTATTGGCTTGTATGCAGTGGCCGCCAGGATTTATCCGACAGAAATTCGCACGACGGGCGTGGGATGGGCAATTGGACTTGGCCGCATCGGTGGAATTATTGGTCCTTATTTAGGTGGAATTTTGATCGGCTTGGGATGGTCAACGGCGACCAACTTTCTTATCATTGCGATTATGTTAATTGTCGGTGCATTTGCAATATATGGCATTAAATCACCAGAACTTATTGTAGTAAATGATTCGGTTAATCGCGCCGATATGAGACGTGTGTAAGTATTTGGTTCCTGTACGTGATTAAGCTCTATCACAACCATATGTCCATTTGCGCCGTTAAAGTGCGGATCGCCTTAGTGGAAAAGAAGTTGACATGGTAGGGTCACCTGTTGGATTTGAACGCGGGCGACCAATTCGATTCAGACTATCTGGAACTGAACCCAAAGGCGATTGTGCCGACACTGATCGATAACGGGCAACCCATCATTGAATCCAACATCATCCTTGAATACCTCGAAGACGCCTATCCCTCCCCACCGCTGAGACCTGAGGCGCCGGTGGATCGGACAAAGATGCGGCGACTGCTGCAAAGGTTGGATAACGGCTCTTCAGGTGTATTCATCACTTGATTACTGTTATCAGCTACGCGGCCTCCTATCGCCACCAGCCCATAGAATTATTCGGGGGAGACACGCCCGAACTGCTGGAATTGGCGGTGCAGAAAACGATGAATGCCAACAGTCAGACCTGGGTGCTTGATGTCGTTTTACACGCGATGGAATCCGAAACATATACAACAGCGCTGCTCCAGATGGATGATCTTCTTGAAGATTTCGAATCCATCCTTTCGCACAGCCCCTGGCTTGCCGGAGAAACCTATTCGCTCGCCGATGTGGCCTATACCTCTTATCTCACGCGGCTGGAACTTTTGCAGTTTCACGGGATGTGGCAGGACCGGCCCAACCTTGCGGCCTATTACGCACGTCTGAAGGCCAGACCCAGCTATACCGAAGTGATCGACAACTACCGCGAGGATTTTCTGGAGGTGCTTTCGACAGAGGAAACATTCTGCTATCAATTACCAAGTTCCCATGGTATTTGAACAGCAGTCTGTTTTAGTTTAACCAAGTGTCCGTGAAAACGGGGAAGATCAAGATATGAGCGATAAACCAAAAACCTTTGCTGAGCAGTTTTACCTTGAGGATGCAAGTTTTATCCAGAGATTAAAACGTGATGTTCGTCTTTTGCATTTTCTCTTCATGACTTTTGTTATGTGGGTGAAAAGCCGAAAGGTACGGACTGAGTTTCAACGATGTAGGGCGTCAAACGAGCCATTTTATGTGGACCGATTTGCACCACCAGGGCTGAATCGATGAAACTGCACGACACACCTTCGACGGAGAACCTGCCTACCTATAGAACGCCACCGATTTCTGGTAATCAAATTAATGGTCTCGGCATAAAAGAAAAAAATCGTCCTAAGCGTGTCTTCCATGCCTTGTGGCGTACGGATTTTCCCTGGGCGGGGATGAACGCCTTTTTTATCATGAATAATCCCTGGGAGCTATTATGGGAGGCGCTTAAATACCGATGGAATATGAGGCGTTCAACCGGACCGGTTGCAAGACAGCGAGTTGAAGTCAATGCCCCGAATGAAATGGCACAGCAGTTAAAAGAAAAGGCGAAGGAATTTGGCACCGGCATTGTGGGCATTACCGAGATCATGCCAGAGGATCTTTATGATGATGTCGAACTGAATTACCGCTATGCCATCTGTATCGGGGTGCCAATGCGGCGCGAGGAAATGCTGCATGTCCCTCATGCCCGTGCCGGGCAGGAAGTTCAACGTTGTTATGGAGAAGTGGGGGGCGTCGCGATTGAACTGGCGGAATACATACGCAGCATAGGTTGGCCTGCTTATGCTTATGGTGATCCGCGTAGCACCGATATATTACAGATCCCGTTGGCTATCCGTGCCGGTCTGGGCCAGTTAGGCAAACACGGCTCGATAATATGCAAGGAATACGGATCGAATGTCAGGCTGTCTACCGTCGCGACCAATATTCCTCTTGCGCTCGATAAACCTATTGATATTGGGGTAGATGATTTATGTATAGGGTGCAGGCGTTGCACTATGGATTGCCCTCCCAATGCCATCACCGATAAAAAACAATGGGTACGAGGCGAATACCGATGGTATGTGGATTTTGATAAGTGTGTGCCTTATTTTACTGCTACGTATGGTTGCGCTATTTGTATTGAAGTCTGTCCCTGGTCGGAACCAGACCGTGGTACAAAATTATCGCAAATGTTATTGGTTAAGCGTAATAAAAATGGCTCTTCCCCTGATCGAGTGGGTAGTTTAACGTACAGGGTATGAGAGACAAAGAACTGTATAAGCAAATTATGGAGATCCGCACTCCGTGAGAAGTCACAGAAGTTGAATTATCCATGCATCATCAGATGAAGTGATAAAAAACAAAACCTTTACCGGCTTGCTGGGATTTTCTGTATCCTCCACCTTTCGGGTAATTGTATCAGCCATCTCGGCGTTTCGTCCCCAATGGATAAGGAATAGGCTATCATTCCTATTCATCTTATTGTCACCAGGCTGACTCCATGAACAAGGACATCCCACTGGTATTGCATACCGAAGTCATTCAGTCGGATTGGATTGACTATAACGGGCACATGAACCTGGCCTACTACGTGCTGATTTTCGACCATGCTACAGACGAGTTTCTCGATTTAATCGGCATGACGGAAGAGTTCAGAACAGCAAACAATGTTTCAACCTTCTCAGCAGAGATTCACGTAAATTATGTCCAGGAAGTAAAGCAAGGTGATCGTGTCCAGGTGACCACACAATTGATCGATTTCGATGAAAAACGAATTCATTACTATCATTGTATGTATCACGCCGACCAGGGTTATCTCGTTGCGACCAACGAACTTCTGAGCTTGTACATGGATATGAACGCGCGCAGGGTCTGTATCATGCCGGATATTATTCTGAACAAGCTTGAGCAAATCAGAACTGAACAGAAATCACTACCCAGGCCGGAAAACCTCGGCAGTGTGATTGGAATAAAGAAGAAACCAATATAGCCAAGTAACCCGTTGTGATGAGGGATGAGCACCAGATTTTCACAAAATAATTCTATTCTTGAATTATCAGTCATCGGATACAACATCAAGAAAGCAATATTCTACATTCGTTTCCAGTCCTTTAAGATTTCTCGTGCTGCATTATGGCCGGGTATCCCTGATACACCGCCACCCGGATGAGTGGATGCACCACATTGATACAGACCAGTAATGGGGGAGCGGTAATCTGAGTATTTCGACGCCGGCCTCTGAAAGAACAACTGATCCAACGCAAGTTCGCCGTGAAAGATATGGCCATGCGGCGAGTTAATAATCCTTTCTATATCAGCAGGCAACAGTACTTGCATGTCGATGATCTGATCACTAAATTTAGGCATGACCTCATCAATGGTTGACAATACCGTTTTGATAAAATTTTCCCGTTCATCGTCCCAACTTGCGTTTTTAAGTTCGTACGGTGCATGCCCACCAAAAACATTAATCACTGTTTTACCAGGTGGCGCCAGTGTTTTATCGACTGATGTCGGCACAACCATCGTTATAAAGGGTTTGCTTGAATACCAGCCATTCCTGGCATCTTCATAGGCCTGTTCGAGATACTCTATGTCCGGTCCGATATGCATATAATTAGGTAGCTCAATGCCACATTTATGCTTGTCATAAGCAGCGGGTATTGGTGGTTCATGTGCGGCAATATTAAGTTTAAATGCCGTAGAGAAGGTCCTGAATGATTCGATTTCCGAGATAAACTCAGCGGGCAGATGTTCAGCGCCGACCAGATCCTGGAACAGTACCTTACAACTGGCATTGGAGATAATAGTTTTGGCTGAAAATTGTTCTCCTTCGGCCGTCACCAGACCGGTAACCCGGCCATTTTGTACTGCGACCTCCTTAACCTCTGCATTGGTCTTAATTTCTAGTCCGAAGCGCCGGCCGGATTCCGCTATGGCATCACTTATTTTTCCCATGCCACCTTCGATAAACCCCCAGCCACCCGCACCTTCGTGTTCGCCCATAATGTGATGCATGATCACGTATGCCGAACCGGGGGTTTTCGGGCTTGCGAAGGTGCCGATAGAGCAATAGTAGGCAAGCACTGCTTTGTTAATACTGGATTCAAACCAGCGGGAAAGGTATTCGTCGGCACTCATGGTCATCAGGTCGACTAAACGATAGAAGTTTTTTCCTATCTTTCGATAGCGCCACAGAAACTTTAAATTAGCCTTGAGAGTCCGATAGTCGTGCCCGGTTGGGTCAATGGGAGTTTCTAATAATATACGGCGAACGATATTCGCCGTTTCATTAATGTAGGCGTCGAACTCGGGATAAATTGCACCGTCCTTCTTCGAAAAACGTGAGAATTGTTCCTGAGTCTTCTTGATGTCATCACTAAAGATAATGTAATCATCAGCACCTATGGTACAAAACACGTCGTTGGCCGGTAAAATTTTAATACCGAATTTCATCAGTTCCAGATCCCGAATAACCTTCGGATGTAGCAGGCTCATCACGTAGGAGAAGATCGAGGCGCGAAACCCTGGTGAAAATTCTTCTGTTACGGCAGCGCCACCGATAATGTGCCGGCGTTCAAGCACCAGTATCTTAAGTCCCGCCTTGGCAAGATAGGTACCACAGACCAGACCATTATGTCCGGCCCCGATTATGATTGCATCATAACTATTTGGCATAATCAAACCCCACTTTTACTTTGACTACGGGTTGTCTGCGGTTCTGAGTGAAATTATGGCCTATTGGTGGACAAACAGACCTACCCGGCAACTGCTCGAGAATGTGTTGGAAAATTTGTTCCAGACATTTTCTCCCGAATATATCCATATATTCGTCCCGACATTCACTACCTCCTGCCTCCATGCAGTCGTCCCTGCGTTGCTCTACCGGCTACATCCTTGCAGGCGTCTACGCGCTGTTCCAGGTTTAATGTGACGATAGCCCATCACGACTTGGGAATGTCCTTGCTCGGATCAAGGAAGGGCTTTTCGACTACCATCATCTTGGCTTCACTGATCACAGTTTCCACCGTCAATTCAGAACCCAATTCAGCATGCTCGATGGGCACCATCGCATAACCGATAGTCTTCTCCAAACGCGGTGAGTAGGTAAATGATCTCAGTTTCCCAACAACTGTCCCATTATAACTGACTGACCAGTACGGCTGCTCATTGGGAGCCGGTAGTGGATCGCCGCTGATTTCCACCCCGACTAACTTGCGTTTGATCCCCTGTTGCTTGATTTTCTTGAGCGCCTCCTTACCAATAAAATCGGCATCCTGATCAAGATCTATCAGCCAGTCTAATCCAACCTCGTACGGGTTATCCGCCAGAGTCATGTCAACGCCGTAATTGAGAATTCCGGCTTCCATGCGTCTTATCTGACATGGACCGATAGGAGAAATATTATAAGGTTTACCGGCTTCCATCACCGTTTGCCACAATTCTTCACCACGTTTACCATCACGCAGGTAGATCTCGAATCCAACTTCCGCCGTCCAGCCGGTACGGGCGATAACAACAGGCATACCATTCAGATCGGTCTCCATACAGTCATAATAGGCAAGTTCAAGCACCTTATCGCCAAACAGGGCCTGCATCACTTGTTTTGACTTTGCCCCCTGTACTTGCACAGGCGAGACATCCGGCTCCTGGATCTGCACGTCCATTCCCGCATATACCGCCAGCCCCTTGGCCCACAAGAGCACATCGCTGTCGGCCAGGGCCAGCCAGAAGTGATTCTCGCCCAGGCGTGACAAAACCGGATCGTTTATTATTCCGCCGTCCGCAGCCGTGATGACTACATATTTGCACTGTCCGACAGCGCATTTAGTCAGGTCACGGGGGGTAAGCAGGTTCGTAAATGCAAAAGCGTCCGGCCCGGTGATCTCGACGATACGCTCCACGCCCACATCCCAGAGGGTTACGTCGTTGAGGAGCTTCCAGTATTCATTAACAGGATCGTCATAAGACATGGGTAAATACATATGGTTGTAGGTGCTGTAAACCTTACATCCATAGCGGCGTGTTGCATTAAAGTAAGGCGATCGGCGAATCCGGGATTGGAACCCGATTCTGGGAATAATGTCATTTGTGCTCATGATTCTTCCTCATTATATAGGTTGAATTACTTATTTTGGGTTTTGGAATTGTGCAACAGACCCGCTGGATTTTAAGCAAATTTTTAACCGAAGCTGAATAGTAAACATTACCGGATACTAGCTTATAAAAGGGTCAATATTTCAAGATTATTTCTAACGTCGTTGCAAGTAATGCTCACAAGATGAGTTCTATTACAGCGCTTGCGGAATGAATGTAATATGTCAAATATATCTGTTGACTACCTGTATTTTGTGTTAATTTACATTAAGTTATTTTTAATTGCCAAGGCTTTAACCTTTCATGATAATGACCGAAATATAGAATGGCGCGTCGTTTGCCACCTTTGAATTCGTTACGTGCTTTTGAAGCAGCAGCACGTCATGGAAATTTCCGCAAGGCAGCAGATGAGCTGTGTGTGACTCATTCTGCAATAAGCCATCAAATTAAGTTGCTTGAGGATTACCTTGAAGTTGAACTATTTCACCGTCGTGCCAGGGCAGTAGAACTCACACAAGCTGGTAGCTATTATTTGCCAATCTTGCAAACTGCATTTGACCGTATAGCTGATGGCACAGAGCAATTGGTATCAACTGCAACGAGTAGTGAATTAACAGTTCAGGTATATACCACATTTGCAATTAGCTGGCTGTCATCCCGCCTCCCCGAGTTTCAAAAACAACATCCAAAATTACGTGTACGACTTAATATGGCAACATGGGATGTGGATTTAAATCGTGAGGTCGTCGATGTTGCAATTGGTACTGTAAATTGTATAGAGGATTTTGATCCGGATATTTATTACCAACAGTTATTTACTTCAAATATTTTTCCTGTATACAGCCCGAAACTGCTGCAAGATGATCCGCCACTGGAAAAATATGATGATCTCACACAGCATACGATACTCCGCGTAGATACATGGCCAAATGATTGGACACTTTGGCTTAATGAAGTTGGAATTCCACAGATTGCATTGCAAAAGGATTTGATTTTCGATACCTATGCACTAGCTATAGAAGCAGCTCTGGATAGTATCGGAGTTGCAATGACACGAACACCGTTTGGAGCACGGGAATTATCATCCGGCTGGCTTGTCACTCCATTTGATAAAGTAATAAAGGCCCGTGACAGTTGGTATGTGATGATGCGTAATGATCGTCGTAACTCAGACAAAATCAATATATTTGCAGAATGGCTACAGGGCGTAGTATCACAAGATCCAAGTCTCGAACTTTAATTTTTATGGGTCTTTCGCAGAATCTGTGGGTAGAATTACAGCAGCCATCTTGATAATGGATAAATACAACCCCGTCATTTCCGCATGCTTACCCAGTCAAGCTGGGCACAAGCTTAGCGGGAATCCACGACTGCATGGACCTCGGTACCCTTGCGGGGTGTGCAGAAGGTACGATTACAGGGAAGTAATCGGTACGACCCCAAGGATGGGGTAGGTAGAGTTGCGCCGGGAGCAGCAACCGAGAGTCGAGCCGGGAGCGGAGACCGAGAGCGACGCAGGAACACATACAGGACGTAAGTGGTTGAAAACGTCTGGAACAAGTTACCTACAGGACGTAGATACCATGTTCACCGCTCAGGATAAAGAGGCATAGTTTTCAATATAGGGTGTTTGGTTCTTGACCACGCCATAACACAGGTGAACGAGCTTTCTCATAACGGCAGTTATGGCCTGTTTGGGTGTCTTTCCCCGAGCCAGTAAGGTTTCATAAAAGACTTTTAACTCGGGGTTCTTGTGGGCGGCACTTAAAGCTGGCATATACAGTTTGGCCCTCAGATTGGCATCGCCCCGGCCGGATAGTTGACCAGGCGATCTCAAGGACGTCCCGGAAGACTTGTGGCAGGGTGTCAGGCCGAGGAAGGCTGCCAGTTGCCGGGCGGACTCAAAGCGCCCGCCATGAAGCAGTGGCAGCAAGTACTGACTGGTCTTGGAGCCCACGCCTTTGATCGTACACATCAGCTGCTGATTACGCCGCAGTTCTTCATGACCCTGGATCAACTCATCAATGGCCTGCTGCGTCCGATCCTGTTCTGTGCACAGATCCCTCAGTTGACGCTTAACGCCACCACTGGCCGACGAGCCCGGATACTGGAAAGTGATCTTTTCCAAGCGGTTCTGCCACCGCAGCACATCCTTGTCCAACTGGTCCAGTAACGACAGAAGCGACTTTAACTGACTGATTTCAGGAGTGTACGGCTGGAACCAATGGATCTTTTCCAGTCTGGATCCATAACGTTGCAGTGAGCGTGCGTCCAGCGAGTCGTTCTTGTTCAACTGGTTCTGGCTGCGTGCATAGTCCGCTGACCGACCGGGATTACAGACCACCACTTTGAACCCCACCCTGCTGAGATGGTCAGCAGTGGGCAGATGGTAGACTCCAGTGGCTTCCATCACCACACATATTTCAGATTGCTCGACCTGGCAGTGATGTTTAGCCCACTTCATCAAGTCCTGCCATCCGGCCCGGTTGTTGTGCACTTTAAGTGCAGTGCCCCAGCATCCTCGTTGAACGTTGTACCAAGCCAGGTCCAGAGTGGTTTTTGAAACATCACAGCCAATGAATTGCATCAGTGAACTCCTCTCGTTAACGGTTTGAAACGAGACAGCCACCCTATACATTCACCTTGTCTATGCAGCCTCACCTTTACAGGCGGCTCCGATACCATACAATCTTTTAGGCGGGTGGCGTGGCAACGTGGAGGCTGATCTACGTCACAGGTTCGTCGACCTCAGGTAAGAGACAGTTTCTCCACGCTGCCCGTCTTCTCTGATAGCTAATCAGGAAGACTGCCGACATACAAGGTAAGGGGCGTGAGCATGGACACTTATATGGACATAAGTGGTTGAAAATGTATGGAACATATTTTCCAGCGGAAGCTTTGCTTGGCAAAGAAGGCCGTGGCTTTTTTTAAAATATCACGCTCCATTTGAAGACGACGATTAGTCGCTCTTGCGCTTCCTGCGCCCGCGACATTTGTGCATCCTGCACGTCATCTTCTTACCACGCATGAATACGCTGCTGCGCCGGGGTTAACCGGCCATTGCCCGGATAGGCATGCTCCCCCTGTGCTTCTTGTTCGCGTTGCCAACGCGACAGCATATTGGCATTGAGCCCTAAGCTGCGTCCCGCCTCAGCATAACTATAGCCCTGAGTTGTCACTAAATTGACTGCATCTCGTTTGAATTCAGCCGT
>JADFPU010000248.1 GCA_022562175.1 Pseudomonadota bacterium
ACGGAACTCTATTTCACAGCCTTCCATCTCAAATAGTCGTGAATACTGCTTGGTAATGGCATTTTTCGGTTCCAGCAGGATCTTTACCAACTGGTCTTCATCGAGTTCATCCAGGGTTGCCACCACAGGAAGCCTGCCAACGAATTCCGGAATGAGCCCGTATTTAATCAGATCTTCCGGTTCTACGGTACGTAGCAGTTCGCTCACGCTCTTCTTGTCATCCTTGCTATTGACTTGCGCAGAGAAGCCTATACCACCTTTCTCGGAGCGTTCACGGATGATCTTATCCAGTCCGGAAAATGCCCCACCGCAGACAAACAGGATATTTGCGGTATTGACCTGCAGGAATTCCTGCTGAGGATGTTTGCGTCCCCCTTGCGGTGGTACGGATGCAACCGTTCCTTCGATAAGTTTTAACAGGGCCTGTTGCACCCCTTCGCCGGACACATCGCGGGTTATTGAAGGGTTATCTGACTTGCGTGAAATTTTATCGATTTCGTCGATATAAACGATACCCGTCTGGGCCTTATCTACATCATAATCACATTTCTGCAGTAACTTCTGGATGATATTTTCTACATCCTCTCCAACATAACCCGCCTCTGTCAAGGTTGTTGCATCGGCAATAGTAAACGGGACGTTTAGCAACCTTGCAAGTGTTTCAGCCAGTAATGTCTTGCCACAGCCGGTCGGACCAATGAGTAATACATTGCTTTTGGTCAGTTCCACATCAGACTTTTTGATGCCTGTCTCCAGCCTTTTGTAGTGATTATAGACGGCAACGGATAAAATCTTCTTCGCCGTATCCTGGCCAATAACATAATCATCGAGAATTGCCTTTATCTCGTGTGGCGTCGGTAGTCTATTACTATCGCCGGCAACAGATTTATCCTGTATTTCCTCGCGGATAATATCATTACAGAGTTCAACGCACTCATCACATACAAATACCGAAGGCCCTGCAATCAGTTTACGAACTTCGTGCTGACTCTTGCCGCAAAATGAGCAATACAGAAGCTTATCACTGTCTCCGTTTTTGCCTGATTTATCGTCACCCATTACACACTCCAATCTGTAAAAGATCTTTAAAGAGTCTTCTCGTCAAGCCTGGTGGGTTTAGCCTCATCCTCCAGTTTTGCGATGGACATTGCTTGACGGTCCCTGAGTACTTCGTCAATCAACCCGTATGCCTGAGCCTCTTCTGAGCCTAAAAAGTGATCTCTTTCAGTATCTTGCTGGATCTTTTCCAGCGATTGTCCGGTATGTTTTGCCAGGATCTTGTTAAGTCTATCTCGTGTACTGAGAATTTCACGTGCGTGAATATCAATATCCGATGCCTGTCCCTGAAAGCCACCGAGTGGCTGATGAATCATCACCCGTGAATGTGGCAAACAGTAGCGTTTGCCTGTGGCGCCGCCAGCAAGCAACAGGGCGCCCATGCTGGCAGCCTGCCCGACACACATGGTACTGACATCCGGTTTAATAAATTGCATGGTGTCATAGATCGCCAGGCCGGCAGAGACCGGGCCGCCGGGTGAATTGATATATAGATGAATATCCTTATCCGGGTTTTCTGACTCCAGATAAAGCAATTGCGCAATAATGAGGTTGGCAACTTCGTCTTCGATAGCACCCACCAGAAACACGACCCGTTCTTTCAGTAACCGGGAATAAATATCGTACGAACGCTCGCCACGGGAAGTCTGTTCAACTACCATCGGCACCAGGTTCAATGCACTAATCTCCTGTTTTTTCATCTTGTTTTAGATATCGGACAAAATTAATCATTTCTTTAGTCAGTTTCCATTTCTTTAGTCAGTTTCAGTCTGCCCTTTATTCATACACTCGTCAAACGTCAGTTTCATTTCCGTTAACCTTGCACGCTCAGCAATCAAGTCGATTACCTCATCTTCCAGCGTCAGAGACTCAATCTCAGCCAGGTTCTTTTTATCATTATAATACCAATTGATGATGGCCGAAGGATCTTCATAACTGGCGGCATTTTTTTCTATCATGGCCCGCACTTTTGCCGGATCAGCTTTCAATGCATGTTTTCGGATCAATTCAGCCAAAATAAGCTGCAAGGCGACCCGTTTCCTGCCCTGTTCTTCAAACAAAGGCCCCTGTTTAGTGATGGTCTCTGCATCAACATCAAGCCCCTGTGACTTGACAGTGTCATCGAATTGCTTCTGCAGGTCTTGTATCGCCTTATCAACCAGAGTCTTGGGTAAATCTACGCTGTTGGCTTCATGCAAGGCAGCCATCACTGAGTCCTTAAACTTGTTTCTGTTCTTCATATCAGACTCGCGCTGCATATGTGACAGGATTTCTTTCCTGAATGCCGCCAGCCCCCCTTCCTTGACACCAAAATTCACAAAAAAGCTGTCATTGAGTTCAGCTAATACCGGCTCCTGAACACTATTTATCTTAATCTGGAATTCAACAGCTTTGCCCGCCAGCTCTTTAACCTGGTAATCCTCCGGGAAGACCAGTTTCAAGCTCACTTCATCACCGGCTTTTTTACCTATCAAACCATCCTCGAACCCATCGATAAGCTGCTTTTGCCCCAGTACTGCCTTGAAATGGTTTGCCTCACTGCCTTCAAAAGGCTCCCCATCAATAGTGCCTTTAAAATCAATATCGACAACATCATCCATTATGGCCTGACGATCTACGTCGTTCAATTCCTGTCGTTGTTTGCGCAGCACCTCTATCATTTTATCGATATCATTTTCCGTTATTTCACAAACAGGCTTTTCGACTTTCAATTCCTCAATCTTGCCGAGCTCAAATTCAGGCATCACTTCAAATTTAGCGGTATAGACAATCCCCTGCCCCTGCTCTGAATCCAGTTGATCGATATGAGGACTGCCAGCCGGTCGCAGTTTTTCCTGCACAATCGCATCATAAAAGCTCGATTGAACCAGCTCACCCACAACTTCCTGCCGTACCTGTGAACCAAAACGCTGCTGTATTAGCTTGAGAGGCACTTTACCTGGCCTGAATCCCTGCAGTCGAGTGGTCTTGACCAGAGATTTCAGACGTTTCTGTACCTGTGTTGTGATCTTCTCCTCTGGGATCTCCACCCGCATGTCCCTTTCAAGAGCGCCGGATGATTGTACTGATATTTGCATAGACTTCCCTTAATTTTAAAGTTTAATCAATTAGTTAACAATTCTGGTGCGAAAGGAGAGACTCGAACTCTCACGGGTTACCCCACTGGCACCTAAAGCCAGCGCGTCTGCCAATTCCGCCACTTTCGCCGAATAAACCGAGCATACTCACCCTTTTAAAATACACCAGGAGTCTGTCCGGGAATAGAAGCCATAGCGGGAGAAAGCTGTTTTGAGTCAGATTTTTTCATAATTGAGGCGAATAGCACCGCTATTTAACGAATATTATGGGAAAATCCGGCCAAAACCAGCTTTTCCGCAAGTGGCTTTCTATT
>JADFPU010000059.1 GCA_022562175.1 Pseudomonadota bacterium
CGGAACGGCGTTGCCGAATATACCGAAGTTTAAGGGTAATGTGTCGACCCGCTATGAGTTTAACATGGCGAATTATAATGCCTATACGCAATTAACCGCCCAATATACGGGCAGCATGTTCAATGAAATAGTAGTGGGTAATCCGACAGACCTCTCTTTTTGGAATGAGAGACAGAAGCAGGGCAGTTATCATAACCTAAACTTTAGGGCTGGAATAGATCAAGGAGACTGGGGCGTGGATGTGTTTATCAATAACCTCACTGACGAAGTTGCTGAATTATACATCCAGCCGAGGCCGTACGAAGCATCGACTATCACCAATCGTCCGCGTAGCTTTGGAGCGAAGTACTGGATGCGATTTTAAATTACCGGGTTTCCATAAATCCAGGGGGTGACTGTTGTCACCCCCTTTTTATGTCCATGGATGGACTGTATGCCGCGGGCGCAGGATGCGCGAGAGCGGCGATGTCCATGGATGGACTGGTCGAAAATTGTTCCTTCATTTTCGACACTTCCGCCTTCCATGGCGGTCGTATGCCGCGGGCGCAGGATGCGCGAGAGCGGCTATGTACATGGAAGTACTGTATGCCGGTTTTGCAGGAGCAAAAACCGGCGATGTCCATGGATTATCAGTACTTAGCGTTTGTATGGATATACAGGAACGGCGCTCCCCGATTAATCGCTGAGCGAAAAATTTGTTTGCCGTTGCATATCCTGCCATGTGATGATTACCCCAACCTGTAAATGTAAATATTCCAAAAAAATGAGTGCAGAGCCAAAAGTAAATACTGGTGATCTTAAAACGGCGGTCAAACATGCCATGGTATTACTTAGTAAGGGCCAATCCCAATTAGCCAGGGAGCAGGCAGAACAGATACTGCGGCACTATCCGGATGAAATTAACAGCCTGTTAGTGGTGGCTGTTGCTATTCGAGACCAGGGTGACAATGTGCAGGCGCTAAAACGTTTGCAAGCATTAATAAAGCGCGCCCCGGATTTTGCCCTGGCACAGCAGGAACTGGGATTCACCTATGCCGAGACCGGGCAGATTTTACCGGCTATAGAGGCGTTGCAGAGTGCAGTGGCCATTGAGCCGAAGTTACCGGCCAGTTGGAAATTGATGGCGGAGCTATTCCTTGACGATGAGGACGAGGAATCCGCCTCCGAAGCGATGAACCAATATATGTTGACCTCATCTGCGGAACCAGACTTGATCCGCGCAGTTAATCTGTTTAAGGAAGGCAAGATTGGGCAGGCGGAGCAACTTTGCCGGCAATTTCTCTACGATAACCCGACAAATGTCACTGCGATAGACTTACTGGCAGACATAGCTATCAAGCTCGGTATTTTAGACGACGCAGAAAATTTACTGGAGCGTTGTCTGGAATTGGCGCCGGATTTCCATATGGCGCGACTAAATTACGTTAATGTGCTGAGCAAAAGGGAGAAACTTGAGCAGGCCCTGGCACAAGTGGATTATATGTTGAAAGTTGAACCGCAGAAGAAATTCACCTTGTTAGTATCGCGGGCCTCGATTTTTGTCAAGATGGGAGATTTTGAACGGGCATTATCCTGTTATGAATATCTGCTATCCCATTATCCCCCGCGAGCGAAAATTACCTTGAGTTATGCTCATTCTCTAAAAACCGTCGGCCAACAGCAGCAGGCCATCGCAGCATACCGGCAGACAATCGATCTCAAACCGAGCTTTGGTGACGCCTGGTGGAGTCTGGCCAATCTAAAAACCTTTCGATTTAAAGATACCGATCTTGAGGCAATGCGTGCGGAAATCGACAAGAGTGACTGTGCCCGGGAAGATTATTTTCATCTCTGCTTTGCCCTGGGTAAGGCGCTGGAAGATCGCAAGCAGTATACTGAGTCGTTCCATTACTATCTGCTCGGCAATAACATCAAGGAAAAGCTGGAAGGATATGATGCCGATGATACCGAGAGTACTGCCCGGCGCATCAAGGAGGTGTGTACTAGTGAATTATTATCGGCCGTAGAGGGGCAAGGGTGTCAGGCGCCCGATCCGATATTTATTGTCGGTTTGCCGCGCTCGGGTTCGACCTTGCTAGAACAAATACTGGCAAGTCATTCCCAGGTGGATGGTACCAAGGAGTTAATCGAAATAATTTCTATCGTCCGGCGTCTGGGGGGTAAAAAGAAAAAAACCGATATTTCACGCTATCCGGAGCTGTTAACGGATTTAAGCGCCAGTCAGCTCAATGATTTGGGGCAAGAGTATATAGATCGAACACGTATTCAGAGAGGGGCGGCGCCATTTTTTATCGATAAAATGCCCAATAACTTTCTGCATGTCGGCTTAATCCACCTGATACTTCCCAATGCCAGGATTATCGATGCGCGCCGTCATCCCATGGCGACCTGTTTTAGTGGCTTCACGCAACTCTTCGCCAGTGGCCAACGCTTTACCTATGGCCTCTCCAATATTGGTCGTTATTATCGCGACTATGTTGACGTGATGGACCACTGGGATCGGGTCCTGCCGGGCAAGGTTTTATTGGTGCAATATGAAGAGGTGGTGGCTGATACCGAGACACAGATACGGCGCATGCTTGACCATTGTGGGCTGCCTTTCGAGGAGAATTGTTTGCAGTTTCATCAGACCCAGCGCCCGGTGCGAACAGCAAGTTCCGAGCAGGTTAGACAACCTATATACAGTGGTGCGCTGGATCATTGGAGGAATTATGAGCCTTATCTTGATGAGCTTAAACAAGCCTTGGGACCGGTGCTGGACAGATATCCACTGAATTAGACTATTCAAGCGCTTAATATCCGGCAAGGTTTACCATTCCGGTTTTCGCTTACCGACGAAGGCGGCCATGCCCTCGGCGGCCTCCTCGGAGCGGAACATCATGTTGATCTTTTCTTCGGCGTAGGCGAAGGCTTCGTCCATCGGCAGGTGCGTGACCGTGCGGATCAGCTTCTTGGCCTCAGCGATGGCCAGTGGACCTCCGGCAGCGATTGCATCGACTTCTTCTTGCACAGCTTCGATCAGTGTGTCCGCGGTGACTACCCGATGCAGGAGTCCGTAGTCCCGGGCGGCGGCAGCGGTGAAGCGTTCGCCGGTCAGGAACAGGCGCATGGCCTGGCTGGAGCCTATCTTGGGGAGCACGACGACGGAGATCATCGCCGGGATGAGACCAAGCCGGACCTCGCTGAAGCTGAACTTTGCACTGTCTATAGACACGGCAATATCAGCGGCGGCGACCAGGCCGATACCGCCACCAAAGGTGTGGCCGTTGACTGCCACGATCACAGGTTTTGGGCCATCCCACATAAGACGCAGGATTTCGACAAAGGGATTCGCTTTATCGCTGCCCGGGGCTATTGCATCACCGCGGTTCTTGAGATCGGCGCCGGCACAGAAGGCTGGACCATTGCCGGTTAGCACGATCGCACGTACGGCGGAATCGCCCATGGCCGTGCGCAGATGCGTCCCCAATTCTTCAACCAGTGGTGCTGAAAGAGCGTTGCGATTCTCCGGGGAGTCAAGGGTGATCCAGCCCGCCTCACCGCGGACCTCATATTGAGTTACTGTCATTCGTTGTCCTCCAGGTTCTACTAAGACTCGGGCGCGCCCGACTTATCAACTGTGTGCGCCAACGGCGGCCGCCGGTCAGACCAGGGCCGCGCCTGTTCCAGTTGGGCAGCAAGCGAGATTAACGTCGCCTCATCACCGTAGCGGCCGGTAAAATGTACACCTATTGGCAGACCATCATCGTTCCAGTGTAAGGGTAATGAGATCCCGGGCTGGCCGGTGGCATTGGCAATCAAGGTAAAACCGGTGAATTCAGCCAGCCGCGCAAAATATTGATCGCGTGTATCGGAGCTATACTCAAAGTAACCCAGCGGGACCGGTGGCACTGCCAGGGTCGGTGTCAACCAGACGTCATAATCGATGAAGAAGCGACTGATACCGCGATTGATCTGCTGCAATTCCTGCATGGCCATCAGGTAATCACCACTTGTTTGACGCATACCACTTTGAAACATTTTCCATGTCATCGGCTCGAAATGCTCTGCAAGCGGTGTATGACCCGTTGTTTGCCCCCAGGATTTGATTGACCAGCACAGATAATTGATTAATACCGCGCCGAAAGCCTTCAGCATCCGTTGACCGTCAATCTGTGGTGATTGCACCTCAACATCATGTCCCAATTCCTCGCATAACCGGGCTGTCGACTCTACTGCGGCGATGCAGTCAGGATGTGCGGGGTTTCCACTTAGAGGTACCGTCCCTAGGCCTATACGCAGACGTCCCGGATTACGTCCCAGCTGTTCGATATAGGGTCTTTCCGGCGCTATTGGGGCGTATGGCTCACCCGGCATGGGACCGGCCGTGGCATCCAGGATGGCGGCGCTATCACGTACCGAACGTGTGACAACATGCTCACAGATGATACCGCCGGCAATATCGCCGTAATTCGGCGCAAGTGAGTTGCGTCCGCGTGTGGGTTTTAGACCCACCAGCCCACAGCACGAGGCGGGAATACGAATAGAACCACCTCCATCATTTGCATGGGCCGCTGCGACCATACCTGTGGCCACTGCCGCAGACGATCCACCACTTGAGCCCCCCGTACCGAGACTGGTGTCCCACGGATTTCGCGTAGGGCCGTAGTGCTTGGGCTCGGTAGTCGGTACCAGACCAAATTCGGACGAATTTGTTTTGCCCAGGATAATCAGCCCTGCTTGCTTGTAGCGGCGAACAAGCTCGCAATCCTCCGTTGAGATGTAATGACCGGCGGGAAAGGCAGAACCATCAGTTCGTGGCGTGCCGGCATATTCCGACACAAGATCCTTCAGCAGAAACGGCACCCCGGCAAATACTGCATCCGTTGATGCGTTTGCAGCGGCCTTTTGGGCGAGTTCAAAAAATGGCATGGTAACGGCGTTGATTTTTGGATTGAGACGTTCAATTCGCTCAATCGCAGCGTTTACCAATTCGACTGCTGAGATCTCCTTGCGGCGAACCAGATCAGCCTGTGCCGTTGCATCCATAAAAGCGATATTGTTCATAGTCTGGTTTTTCACTCCGGTTAGTTAGCGTGACAGAATCAGTTTCTCGTTGCCTGCTTTTCAAATGAATCGAATGCAAGGCCAGGTCGATCTAACTGCTGCTGGAATAACGCCTCAGTTTGACAGGGCAAACACAGTGCAGCTACCGATTTGTTCACATAAACCCTATTTAAAATCTTAAAAGTGTGTATATTCATAGCACTCTATGAGTAGGTTTTGTTTGGACATTTCATTGCTAAATTCAATTAAAATATACTGTTATCCCGATTTAACCGGCTTATTGACAACTATAATACTAAATGGTATTAATAGTATTTATATGCATAAATATAATGGCCTTTGCCCAACGATACAAGACTGGATTATATGATCCGGATCGGGCCCATAATATATAGGAGAGTAATTAGATGAAAGTAGGAGTATCGCTTGGAATCAGCCCCCGCGAACCCATTACACATACCGTGGAAGTTGTTCAGAATGCAGAGGCTTTAGGTTTTGATGCGGCTTATATAGCGGATTGCCAACTCTCCATGAAAGATCCCTATACCGCGATGACGCTGTGCGCGGTAAACACATCAACAATCATGCTTGGTACCGGGGTCACTCAACCGATTACCCGGCATCCAACGACGCTGGTTTGTCAATTCACCGCGCTCCAGGAAATTAGTGATGGACGCGCCATTATGGGTATGGGCTGTGGCTGGACAGCCCCATTATCTGTCGGCTTAAAATACGCAACCATCAAGTTCCTTGAAGAATCGATCAATAACATCCACACACTGTGTGAAGGTGGAGAGGTTGAAGGCCCGGATGGAGAGCCCTATCACATGCCTATTGCAACCGGCAGAATACCGATCTATATCGCCGCGAACCAACCACGGATACTACAAATGAGTGGTCGTGTCGCCGATGGCGTGATTATGATGGGTGGGGCCAACGAGAAATTCACCCAATGGCAAATCGACCATGTTCGACGTGGCGCAGATGAGGTTGGTCGGAATTTTGATGACATCCACCTGGAACTCTGGGCAAACATTGGTATATCGGATGACCGCACGCAAGCAAGGGATGATGTCAGTCATTGGGCAACATCCCAGGCAGAGACCTTTGACAAATGGAAGGTACTTCCAGATTTTCTCCAGCCCTTTAAAGAGGATTTTGAAAAAGCTGGTAAGGCCTACGATCGTCATGAGCACATGTCTTCACATGCGAGCCACAAAAGCGTTATCTCCCCTGAGTTCATCGATTTTGTCGCGCTTGTGGGTACCGCAGATGAGTGCCTGGAACGAATACAGAAGCTCGAAAAGCTAGGACTGCATGGGATTACTTTAGCGTTCCGTGCTGGTGCCGGCGGACGCAAAGCACGTATGGAAGAACTTTCCAGAGAAATCATCAAACACCTTAAATAATACTTATTTCAAGGTTGCTCACGCAATGTAATGTACTGCTAATTACCAGTAGCGCGACAGAGACAAATATGCAATGGGTGACGCCAGCTTGAACGACAAAGAAACGATCATTCTGATTCATGGCTTGTCTGATACCCGTGAAATCTGGTCCAGACAGATATCCTGTTTTCAAAACACAGTTAATGTCATTGCCTATGATGTCAGAGGATTCGGGCGCAGCCCTACCGGTGCCGCAAATGGCACGGTCCGACAAATGGCCGACGACCTGGCACAGTTACTCAGCGCGATGCAGACGGGCCCCGTATGGCTGGTGGGATTCTCCATGGGTGGTGTTATCGCACACCAATTTGCCCTGGACTTTGAAAATTTAACCAAAGGCATTGTACTCATCGCAAGTTCCAATAAGGTTGGCCGTGCAGGCAAGGAATACTTTCACCAGCGTATGCAACAAGTTACCCATGGTGGGCTAGAGGCACTGGCAACACTAAATGCCGGGGATGCCAGGGGCTGTTTAGCCACCGATGATGAACAGATGATTGCAGAATATCAGCGCATTCGTGGCGGCTCTGTCAGCGATCCGGAAGGATATTTGAATGCGTGCCGGGCCATGCTGGGACTCGAAGATGAGGGCTTTAGCGAGAAAATTTCATCGATACAATGCCCAGCATTGGTCATTGCCGGAGAACTGGATCCCTATTGCCCTCCGAAGGCATCCGAATTGATCGCTGCGGCGATTCCCAACGCGGAACTCAAGATTATTTCCAATGTGGGGCACTGCCTGCATTGGGAAGCCAACGCTATCACCAACGGACTCATTGCCCGGTTTATTGGAGTGAATATTAAAAATTGTTGATGAATGATAGGTTGGTGTTTATGAAAACAAGTATTTAAAATAAGGAGTAACAAACAGTGAGTAACAAAGAGGCGATAAAAGATGAACCCACCCTGAAGTGGGAAAAGCACGGTCATGTGGTGGTATTAACCCTTAACCGGCCACACGCCATGAATTCATTCGATATGGAATTAATGACTGAACATCGCAAGCGTCTGCAGGAGTTCGAAGCAGATGATGATCTTCGGGTATTGATATATACCGGAGCAGGTCGTGCCTTTTCCACGGGCATCGATATTAAAAAAGCGCCTGACTTTTTATACCTGGAGCCGAAAGTCCGTAACAGTTATTGGGTCACACCTAATTCACTGAACATCAGTAAACCCACCATTGCGGCGATAAATGGTTATGCCCTTGGTGGTGGATGTGAACTGGCCCTGGGTTGTGATATCAGGATAGCGGCTGATTCCGCGATCTTAGGTTTACCCGAGGTCAAGTTGGCTGCCCTGCCAGGAGGAGGGGGAACGCAGTGGCTTCCACGTTTGATCGGTATGGGCGATGCCTTGCTGATGATGTTGACCGGCGATCCTGTTACAGCAGAAGAAGCACTTCGTTTACGCCTGGTTCAGAAAGTTGTCCCCGCAGAGCAACTCATGGAAGAAACAATGAAAATCGCACAGACGATTGCTGAAAATGGCAAGACCGCTGTGCGACTTGTCAAAGAAGTCGCCATGCTTGGTATTAATAAGACGGCCGCAGAAGCGCTGTGGCTTGAAGAGATTTATTTTGAAAGAAATCGTAACCTGTCAAAAGATGAGATAGAACAACGCATTCGTAAATTCACGGAAAAGAGTAAAAAATAATGTTAAACACTGTAATCACCAACCAAAAGGACAGCGACGATGGACTTAGGATTAGAAGGTAAAACAGCAATCGTCACAGGTGGCGCATCAAATATCGGTAAAGCCATCAGTGAAGGGCTGTATGAAGAAGGCGCTAACGTTGTTATAGCGGATATAGACGTAGTACAAGCTGAGCGTGTTGTGGCGGAACTAAAAGCCAGGGGTGGCGATAATGATGCGATCTTTATCAAGGTTGATGTGGGTGTTCAAACCGATATTGAAAACATGGCCAGGCAAACCCTGGAAACGTTCGGTCAAATCGATATTCTTATTAATAACGCAGGCTGGACCAATAACGCATTGTTTTTGGATAAGCCGATGGAAGATTTTGAGCGCGAAGTTGCAATAAACTTTTGGGGTCCAATCTATGCTGCCAGGGCCGTAGCGCCAGCAATGATAGAGAGACGATACGGCAAGATCACCACCATAGGCTCAGATGCCGGTCGAGTGGGAGAATACAACGAGGCCGTATACGGCGCCTGTAAAGGCGGTGCTATTGTGCTGACCAAAGCCCTTGCCAGGGAGTTCGGGCGACATAATTTGAACGTTAATATCGTCTGTCCAGGCTTGACCTTGCCGGAAAATCCTGAAGACTCAGGAACAAATAGTTTATGGCACAAGGACAGTCATCAAAGTGCTATCTTTCGTGATGAAGAGGTGCTGAAGAAGGTAGCCAAAAAATATCCCCTGAGGCGGATTGGCGTGCCAAACGACATAGTGCCTATGGTTTTGTTTCTGTCTTCTGACAGATCGTCCTATGTCACCGGTCAATGCATCAGTGTCAGTGGTGGCTATGCAATGTGATTTAAGAGCAGATGAACCGATCCAGGAAAACCCTGAAGTTAGTCGTTATATTCAAAGCCCAATTAAAAGTCAGGTTTTCAATGCATACTTTTATGGCACCCATGATATGAGTCGAAATACTACTGCAATAGAAATTAAACAACACCAGGAAGCGATCCGGGAGATCACTATGAATGTTCCCGAACGCCGAAATGCTTTATCAATTGTCATGTTAAACGAATTGAAGGACGCCTTTTCGAGTACGGATAATAGCACCCGCGTCATAGTATTGAGCGCTGCTGGCAGCATTTTTTGCGCAGGCGGAGACTTGCAGGAACTGGGTCGGGGAGAAGAATCAGATTTGCAAATGGATGTAGCGATCGGAGAGGTCATAGAGGAAATTCGTAATCTGCCTGTACCGGTCATTGCGGCCGTTGAGGGGGCATGTATCGGAGCCGGGGTAGATCTGTTACTGGCATGTGATCTCAGAGTCGTTGCGGAAGATGCCTATCTGGAAATACCGGCGGTCCGCCTGGGATTGTTATATAACCCGGCCGGCATAAATCGCATGCACCAAAGAATTGGTAGTACAGCTGTTACTCGTTTACTGCTACTGGGTGATCGAGTTGCTGCCCGGGACGCTTACCATCTAGGTATCATTTCTCATCTAACATCAAGTGGCACATCCCGAACACTTGCGATGACTCTTGCCTCTGAGTTATGCAAGGGAAATGCGGCCGCTATCGATGCTACCAAAGCTTATCTCAGAGCGCTGGAAAACGGCAACGTGAATGTGCAAGCATGGGAACGCACGCGCCGTCAATTGCTGGGCTTAAAAGACCGGCTTAAGGCGGTCGAGGAAAGGAGAAAAAATACCGGAGGTCAAAAGAAAAAGAGTCCATCGGAATGAGCCTTATACAAAATATTGAAGACGTATTAGCTCGCCTCTCTGCTGGCGCCAGCATAATCGCCTCGCCTGGATGCGCCCAACCTACGACGCTGCTGATGGCTCTGGCACAGCACGCCAAAGAAAAAGATGGGATTAGGCTGTATTCAGGTTTGCAAATCACCTATCCGTTTCTTGACGCGATTCAACGGGGACACCTTCATTATCTTAGCTGGCATCCGGCTACGGCTTTGAATAATCTTGTTGCGGATGGCGTTGTTGATTATTTCCCGGTACGTGCATCGCAAGTCCCACGGTTATTGGCTGAGATAAAGGCCGATACCGTTTTTGTCAGGGTTTCACCACCGGATCGACATGGATTTTGTAGTCTTGGGCCTTCTGTGAGCTACACACTGGAGGCTTTGAAATACGCACGTTTCGTAGTGGCTGAGATTGACGAGCAGATGCCAAGAACATTTGGCGCATCGTTTGTGCATGAATCAAAATTTGATGCATTTATCACCAGCGAGCATCCCATGCCGGAATATAAATCACGCAAACCCTCTGCCGAAATAGAGATCATAATCAAGAATATTCTCGAATTACTCCCGGAAAATCCAATGTTACAGATCGGCCTCGGGTCGATTCCGGAGGCATTGGTTCATAAATTAGCAGATACAAATCTTGGTAAGCTGAAGTTAACAGGTATGATCAGCGATGCTGTCGTCGATCTTTACCAGTGTGGTGTAATCCAGCAAGATGATCTGTACCCATCACCTCCTCTGCTTGCGGTAGAACTTATGGGAACCAGGCGCTTGATGGAGTTCGCTGATCTCAACCCTTTGCTGAGTATGTCACCATCAACATGGATCCACGAACCCAAACATGTTGGAAACAATCAACGTTTCATATCAATAAATTCAGCACTGCAAATGGACTTAACGGGTCAAATCAATAACGAGTGCATTGGTAACAGGCAAATATCCGGGATAGGAGGTAGTGTCGACTTTAATGAAGCAGCACGCATGTCAGATGGGGGATTACGGATCCTGGCATTTACGTCCACCGCGAACAATGGCGAGCTAAACCGTATTGTTCCTGCTATTTCCAGGGACGGAATAACGACAATTCCAAGGCATAGCTGCGATATTGTGGTAACTGAATATGGTGTTGCGCGGATGTCGGCACTTACCCTGAGAGAGAGGGCTGAAGCAATGATTAGTATTGCGCACCCAAAATTTCGTGATGAGCTTGCCAATAAAATCAATTAATAGAGAGACCTAATCTATGCAAGATACTACACAAGAGCGATTGTTAATAGCAGATACAGTAAGAAAGATTGCTTCACAATTTACGGATCAATACTGGATGGAGCATGACGAAGAAAAACGCTATCCAAAGGATTTTTTTGATGCTTTCGTTGAAGCTGGCTTGCTTGGTATAACTATCCCCGAGGAGTATGGCGGAATGGGGCTTGGTATCAGCGAGGCAGGCATTGCGCTACGTGAAATTGCGCAGTCCGGGGCTGCAATGAATGGCTGCAGTACGGTACATTTCCCGCTTTTTGTTAGCGGCGTTATCGTGAAATACGCTACAGAACAATTGAAGCGCGAGGTATTACCCAAAATTGTAAGCGGTGAAATCGACCTCTGCTTTGCTGTGACTGAAGCCGATGCAGGTACTAATACGACGCGCATCAAGACATTTGCTAAACGAGAAGGCGATAAATTCATTATTAATGGCCGGAAATTGTGGATTTCCAAGGCGCAGGTAGCAAACACGATGGTTCTTTTAGCGCGCACAAAACGTTATGAGGACGTTGCAAAACCCACGGACGGGATGACGCTCATTCTTCTGGATTTGAATTCTCCCGGAATTACTATCACGCCAATAAATAAAATGGGGCGCAATGCAGTTGATTCGAACGAAGTATTTTTTGATGATGTAATGGTAGCGGCGGATCGCATTATAGGAGAAGAAGGTCAAGGATTTCGTCATATTCTTGATAGTCTGAATCCGGAACGGGTTCTACTGAGTTACGAAGCAATTGGTATCGGGCGAGTGGCATTACAAAAAGCAATAAAATACGCAAATGAAAGAATCGTATTCGACCGGCCAATTGGCAAGAATCAAGGGATACAATTTCCACTGGCGGAAGCTCACATGCGTCTGAACGCCGCGGAACTAATGGCTGACAAGGCCGCCAGTTTATGCGATCAAGGTATAAAATGTGGGGAAGAGGCGAATACCGCCAAATACCTCGCAGGTGAAGCAGCATTCTTTGCAGCAGATCGCGCTGTGCAGACTCTTGGTGGTATGGGTTATGCCAAGGAATATCATGTTGAACGCTATTTCAGGGAAGCACGATTATTCAGGCTTGCGCCAATAAGCGAGGAAATGATCCTTAATTATATTAGTGAACACGTGCTCAAGCTGCCAAGGTCATATTAGGAATCTGCTAAAGAACTCGGCAGCAAGCTACCGAGTTTTAGAGTAGTCCCATCTGTTTGTACTTCGTCTCCTGCTTATCCAACTCCGACAGTTGGTCACGTACATATTGCCTAATCGTTTCTTCATTCGAATTTCCTATCGTCTCGACAAAATAACTTTGTGTCCATAATTTACCTCCCCAAAAATATTCCTGCTTTATCTCTGGATATATCCGGAAAAACTCCCGCGCTGAGATACTCTTCACTATCTGCATCACCTTGCTCGGCGATATTTTCGGCTCGCCCCTCACCACCATGTGAATATGGTCTTCTGCTATCTCTAGTTCAACCACTTCTATATCGTAGTCATACCCAATCTTCTCTATTATCCCTTTTAATTTCTCTCGATACGGTTCACTAAATACTTTATGTCGATACTTTGGGATCCACACAAAGTGATACATCAATCTGTATACGTGATGACTATTCCTCTGTAGCTCCATAAGCTGGATATCCTACAATGGCTAAAAACGCCATTCTACGCTATCCAACTCGGGGGCAAGCCCCCGAGATTTTCGCTATGCGGTTAAAATTCCGGAAACTCCCCATTTTCATAGTCCTCACCCTGGCGACGGGCTTTTTTCTCTATGTGGATTTCCGGCTCTTTGAGATGATCGAGATTGATGGCGCCCTGAGTGAGCCCTTCGAAAACCGTGGTCCACAGCGGTATATTATTGTTCCTGGTTTTTAGCCAGGCAACCAGCTTCGACGCTGCCCAGACAAAACTCAGCAAGCCAACAAGAAACGAATATTGTAACAACAGACCGTCGCTCATAAAGGATTCTCTATATCCAATAGTATGGAGATAGACGGCAGCAATTCAACATGAGCCGCGCTTATTATTTCAAGTGGCTGCCTGAAAACTGATCTCGTAGGTGATGCCGCCTTCACTGCGACCGAGAGTGCCGCGTTGGGAGCTGAAATAGAGGCGTCGATAAGAGGGGTCGAAGGCCGGACCGGTAATTTCAGATCGTTGCTGACCGATAATCTGCGAGAT
>JADFPU010000060.1:0-741 GCA_022562175.1 Pseudomonadota bacterium
CTGTGAAGATGCCTGCACCCGCGGCAAGGTAGATGAGCCCATCAATATTCGCGCCCTCAAACGATTCGTTACCGATGCCATTCATGCCAAACCACGACAGGTGCCGGAGCCGGCTGAGCGCAAATTTGAGGAACGTATCGCCATTATCGGTTCCGGTCCTTGTGGGCTGACCGCTGCACAGGATCTCTGTTTAAAGGGTTATGGCGTCACGGTGTTTGAGTCCCTGCCGGTTGCCGGTGGCATGCTGCGGGTCGGGGTACCGGAATATCGCTTACCGGTGCCGGTTATCGAAAGAGAGATACAAGACATTATCGATCTGGGCGTTGAACTCAAGCTCAATACAGCGGTGACGCATTTAGATGATTTATTCAACGACGGTTATAAGTCTGTACTGATTGCAGTGGGCGCACATGAAGGGATTCGTATGGATCTACCTGGCAATGATTTGCATGGTATTTTGATTAATACGGATTTCCTGCGGGATGTTCGGTTATGGGAATACGATAAAGAGGCTTTACTCGCTGCCGGTAAATCAGATCCCGCTGACTTGGTTCAGGCCAAGCGCGTGTTGGTGATCGGTGGCGGTGATGTCGCGGTGGATGTGGCTCGATCATCGGTGCGGCTCGGCGCCACGAGTGTCACCATGGCCGTGCGTGGTAGTAGTGGCAGGATGCCCGCTGCCGATCATGAGATTGAGGCTGCCCGTGAAGAGGGCATAGAGATGCATGTCGGGCTTAACTT
>JADFPU010000060.1:751-13318 GCA_022562175.1 Pseudomonadota bacterium
TCCTTAGTGATGGTCATGGCAATGTTGCCGGACTGGAAGTGCAAGACGTCGATCGGTTTGAGAGTAACGATGATGGCCGCCGGGTTGCTGTCATTAAAGAAAATTCCGAGCATGTTTTTGCCGCCGACGTCATTATCTTCTCCGTTGGCCAGAAAGCCGGGTTGGCGTTTATTCCCGATGATGCCGGTGTCAAACTCACCGCCGGTCGTGAGGTGGATGTCGTTAGTCACTCCACCTATGCCACCGACAGGCCGGGGGTGTTTGCCGCCGGTGACGCGGTAACCAGTACCGCCTTTGTTATCGATGCCGTCGCCAGTGGCCATAAGTGTGCTAATGCAATCCACCGCTATTTGCGTGGTGAAGAGATGGACGTGACCGAACCCGCTGATGAACGGCTCGCAGAGATCCCACAGACGGAACTGGATAACCAGATCCGCGATGGCGAGATCAAACTCTCTCCCCGTGTTGTGGAGTCCAGTATCAGTATGGATAAGCGGCAGAACAGCTTTGCCGAAGTACAGCGCGTCTATACTCTGGACGAAGCCATGGCGGAGGCGCGACGCTGTCTGTCCTGTGGGATCTGCTCCGAGTGTGAGATCTGTGTGTGGGAATGTGGGGTCAACTGTATTGATCTCAATATGCATGGCAAGCAACAGAAAATAAATATCGGTGCGGTAGTGCTGGCGCCCGGATTCAAGACTTATCAGGCCGAGCATGCTGAAGAGTATGGTCTGGGCCGTTTCCCTAACGTGTTGACCTCTATTCAATACGAACGGTTACTTAGCGCCTCCGGGCCCACCTCGGGGCATGTGCAGCGGCCATCGGATCAATCCAGGCCAAACAAGATTGCCTTCCTGCAATGTGTCGGTTCACGGGATCAGCAACACGATTACTGCTCGGCAGTCTGCTGTATGTATGCTGCGAAACAGGCCAATATGACACTGGAGCATGATGCCAATACGGAGATCCATATCTTCATGATGGATATGCGTGCCTTCAGTAAAAACTATGAGACCTATTACCAAAAGACCAAAGAACGCGACGGGATTGAGTATACCCGTTGCCGGATATCCTCTCTGAAAGAAAATCCGCACAACAATAATCTCGTTATAAAATATTTTGAACGGGCGGCGGTGCCTGCGGGACGCGACGGGATTGCAGCAACGCATGCCGCTATTATAGAGGAAGAGTTTGATTTGGTGGTATTGTCCGTCGGTATGGAGATCGCACCGGCTGTGCGCCGGCTTGGCGAGAAACTTAACATCAAACTGGATAAAAACGGGTTTTGCCAGACCCGGCAATACAACCCATTACAGACCAGCCGCCCCGGAATTTATGCCATTGGTTCGTTCCGTGAGCCAAGAGATATTACCGACTCCATTATAGAGGCCAGTGGCGCGGCGGCAGTGGTTGGTGCATTCCTGGCTAAATCCCGCGATTCGGAGACGCAGGAACAAGTTTATCCCGAGCCCTGCGATGTAGCTGAAGAAGATCCAAAGATCGCGGTATTCATTTGTCACTGTGGGAAAAACATCAGCAACACCGTCGATGTCAAGGCGCTGCGGGAGTATGCAGAGAACCTGCCCAATGTCGTGCACACGGAGCAGAGTGTCTATGCCTGTTCTCAGGACAGCATCACCCACATTATCGAAAAGGTAAAGGAATCAGGCGCCAACCGGCTGGTCATTGCCAGTTGCTCACCACTCACCCACGGACCGCTGTTTGAAAGCAGTCTGCGCACTGCCGGGCTAAACCCGTACCTGTTCGATATGGCCAACATCCGCAACCACTGTTCCTGGGTCCACGGTGGAGACAAGGTCAAGGCCACCGAGAAGGCCAAAGCCCTGGTGCGCATGTCGACTGCGCGAACCAGCAAGCTGGAGCCACTGACCACGGAAGAGATGCCAATGACCAAGAGCGCACTGGTGGTTGGTGCGGGCGCCAGCGGTATGACTTCCGCCCTGGCGCTGGCGGATCAAGGTTTCCCGGTTGTACTGCTTGAGAAAAGTGATCAGTTGGGTGGCAACCTTCGGCATATTCACTTCGGTCTTGATGAGTGGGGAGTTGGCAGTGGCCTGCCCGGTCAGGATGAAGCGGGATTCATCTCACCCCAGAAGTACCTTGCCAAACTAATTGGTGCCGTCGAGCATCATCCGCGTATTACCCTTCACCTTGAGACCCAACTGGCATCCACCAAGGGTTTCATGGGTAACTTCACCACGACCCTGGAACCGGTTGGCGAGAGCCAGGATGAAAGCAGTCGTATCCAATTTAATCACGGCATCATTATCCTCGCCACCGGCGGCAATGAATATCGCGGCAATGAATATGCTTATGGGACCAGTAAAAACATCGTTACTGGATTCGAGTTTGAACAACTGCTCGCCAGGCATGATAAAGGCGAAGCGGGTAAAGAGGATCAACCTCTGCCGAATTCGCTAGTGATAATCCTCTGTGTCGGACCAGCGGATAAATATTGCGCCCGGATCTGTTGTACCACGGCGCTGAAAAATGCGCTGGTGCTGAAGAAACTCAATCCTTCTGCACAGATCACTATCCTCTACAAAGATATTCGTACCTACGGATTCAAGGAACGCCTCTATACCCAGGCACGGGAAAGTGGTGTGATTTTTATTCAGTATGATGATCAAAATCTGCCTGATGTTAAAGTCGATGAAAACAGCGCAGCAGTACAGATCAAGATATGGGAGTCGATCCTGGGGAAAGACATCACCCTGAACCCGGAGTTGTTAATGCTGAGCAATCCGATCGTTCCGTCAGCGGCAGCCCAGCAGCTTAGCGATCGCTTGAAAGTACAGTTGGATATGAACGGCTTTTTCCTTGAGGCCCACGTTAAATTGCGCCCGGTTGACTTCTCATCGGAGGGGATATTCATGGCGGGGATTGCCCACTATCCGAAACTGCTGGAAGAGTCGATCGTCCAGGCCCAGGCGGCGGCAGCGCGGGCAGCAACCTTGTTGTCCCACGATACCATTACCACCGGTGGCAAGATCGCCGTGGTGGATCAATCGATATGCGTAGGCTGCCTGACTTGCGTGCGCAGTTGTAGTTATGGAGCGCCGCGGATCGATGCCGAGCTTGCCGGTATCGGCAATATACTTGGCGCCGCCAGGATCGAGGCCGCTCTGTGTCAGGGTTGTGGTGTTTGTGCGGCGGCTTGTCCGGCCGGAGCGATTGAAATGTTACATTCCACCAACGAACAGATAATGGCTAATATCGGTGCCCTGTTCGAAAAAAATGAGGTTGAGATGGCCAATGCCTGATACAGAATTTGAACCACAGATAATCGCCTTTTGTTGTATGCACTGCGCCTATGCGGCGGCGGATTTGGCGGGCAGTTCCCGGCATGAGTATCCAGTGTCACTAAAAATCGTCGCCCTGCCCTGCACCGGGCGGACCGATATGGGCCATATATTGAAAACCTTTGAAGACGGAGCGGACGGTGTGCTGGTGGCAGGTTGTCTGACCGGGCGTTGTCACTACCAAAGCGGTAACCTCTACGCTAAACAGCGGGTGGAATATGTTGGTGATCTGCTGGAGCAAATCGGACTGCAGCACGAACGGCTGCGTATGATCAATGTCTCGGCAGGTATGGGCGCGCGCTTTGCCGAACTGGCCAGTGAGTTTACCGAGACTATCAAATTGTTAGGACCGACAGGCTTAACGAAAAAACCTCGATCGAAGGAAATACCACTAGCGCCTGAAAAATCGACAAAATTAATGCAATCAACGCTGGCGAAAAATGAACAAATCATACACTGGGTTGATCCAAAATCCATCGGAAAATCTGTTGCATAAAAAAGGCCAAAGAAAATGATAGTTGCTGATCAGAAACCCATTGAAGATATCAAACAAATGTTGCGTGGCAAGCGCAAGGTGTTGGCGGTCGGCTGCGGCACTTGTGTGGCCGTTTGTTTTGCCGGTGGCAAACGGGAGGTAGGGTTGCTCTGCTCGGCGCTGCGCATGGCCACCGATCTGGCCGGCGAACCGGTAGAGATCGATGAAACTGTCGTGCAACGCGAATGTGAACAGGAATACATCGAACACCTGGGAGAACGGTTGGATGAGTATGACGCCATCTTGTCCCTGGGTTGTGGTGTCGGCGTGCAATCCCTGGCGGACAGCTTTCCAAATACCAGGGTATTACCGGCGCTGAATACAAAATTCATGGGTGCTCCCAGCGGGCAGGGAGTCTGGGAAGAGCGTTGTCAGGGTTGCGGTAACTGTCTGCTCGAATATACCGGCGGCATCTGCCCCATCTCCCGTTGTCCTAAACAATTAATGAACGGTCCCTGTGGCGGCACCGATCAGGGTGGTCGCTGTGAGGTCGATCCAGAGATACCCTGTGCCTGGTACAACATCTGGGCACGCATGGACAATCTCAATATCCAGGATGAGTTGATGGAGATCCACCCACCCAAGGATTGGTCCACCAGCCGCGACGGCGGCATGAGAAGAATAGTGCGCAAGGACCTGCAAAAACCCGAGTTGGATGAAGGCGACAGTTGATCAATAGTTTGAGACATTTTATTTTTCTCCGTCTTCTCAGTTTACTTCGTGTTTATATTCCATAATGAAAGAGTAGAAATTAATGACCCAGCAATTGGCAACAGAAAACAAAACAACAGAGAGTGAATTAAAAGCCGGCAGCAATCTGGAGCGGATACTGGCTGCGGGTCAGTTTGCCGTTACCGGTGAGATCGGCCCGCCGAAGAATTTCGATGTTGAAGTGATCCACAGGAAGGTATCCCTGTTAAAAGGTTACGTTGATGCCGCTAATATCACTGACAACCAGACCGGTATCGTACGGATGAGCAGTATTGGCGCAGGTATCCTTATCATTAATCAAGGTCTGGAGCCGGTCATTCAGCTTACCTGCCGTGATCGCAACCGGCTGGCGATGCAGAGCGATATATTGGGGGCTGCCGCCCATGGTATTAAAAATGTGCTGTGCCTGTCCGGGGATCACCAGTCGTTTGGTAACCACCCGGGCGCCAAGAACGTGCATGATCTCGATTCCATGCAACTGATGCGGATGCTGCAGGAGATGCGCGATAAAAACCAGTTTCAGTGTGGTGAAGAGATCGCTGGCGGAGGCCCACCGTTATTTATCGGCGCTGCCGCCAATCCGTTTGCGGACCCGGTAGAACTCAGGCCACTGCGTTTGAAAAAGAAAGCGATTGCAGGCGCAAATTTTGTCCAGACCCAGATTATTTATGATATGGATCGTTTTAAGCAATACATGAAAAAATCCGTCGATCTCGGTGTAACGGAAACCGTTTCCGTACTTGCCGGCGTCGGTCCACTGAAGAGCGCAGGCATGGCCAGGTATATGCGTGATAACGTACCCGGCATGACGGTACCCGATGAAATTATTGAAAGGATGGAAGACGCAGTGCAAGGAATATCCAGCGAGGATAAAAAAGCACGGATGGCGGCATCGCGTGCCGAAGGCATCCGGATCTGCATTGAACAGATCGAACAACTAAAGGAAGTCGAGGGTGTTGCCGGCATCCACATTATGGCCATTGAATGGGAAGAGGCGATTAAACCTATTGTTACAAGTGCCGGGCTTTATCCCAGACCGGTATGTGATAGTTAAATGGATACACCCGCTACCATCAATACTCACCCTGAGCCGCTATCCAAGGTGATGCTGGATAACATCGGCCAGAATATCTTTCGCTGCTATCAGTGTGTCAGATGTACCAGCGGCTGCCCGCTTGCCGATCGATTCGATATGATGCCCAACCAGGTGATGCGGAGTTTGCAGCTCAACGATCCATCCGTTTTAAACAGTAAAGCCATCTGGCTTTGTGCAAATTGTCAGACCTGTACCACACGTTGCCCTCAGGACATCAATGTAACGGGGATCATGGATCAATTACGTATCGAGGCAAGAAAACGGGGTATTCGATCTGCTGTTCCAGACGTCACACAGTTTAACTCGTTGTTTATGTTTTTTATTAAGTTACTGGGGCGTGTGCCCGAGCTGATCTTTATCGTTACCTACAAGCTGGCGCGAGGGAAACCCTTTGCTGATATGGGTATGGGTTTACGCATGCTGAAAAAGGGCAAGTTAACATTGCTGCCCCGTTTTGCGCGTACACCTAAAAAGGTAGAACCATTGGCCAATCCAATCGGTAAAGTCGCTTACTTCCCGGGTTGCGCTGCGGATTCTTCCGCAAAAGATTACGATGACACGGTCCGCAGCACCGCAAAGGTATTGGATATCGAACTGGTGGAACCGCCCGGTTGGGTATGTTGTGGTTCCAGTTGCGCCCACGCGACCGATGCGACCCAGGCCCATGTGTATCCCTTGCGCACCTTGGCCACCATTGAGCGCATGGGCTTGACCAAAGTCACATCGGCGTGCAGCAATTGCTTCTCGCGACTTAAGGCGGCCGAATGCGAGGGAGCACAAGACCGGAAAGCGCTTGATAAAGTGGAAGCACACACTGGTTACAAATACCAGGGCAAGATCGGTGTACAACACTTTATCGATACCATTATGGATCATGCTACACCGGAACAAATTTCCAGCAAGGTCAAACGTTCTTTACAAGGTCTTAAGGTCGCCTGTTACTATGGATGTCTGATTACCAGGCCGACCCAGGTGACTGGCGCGGAACATCCGGAATATCCAATGAAAATGGATTATCTGTTGCGGGCATTAGATGCAGAGACGGTGGATTGGTCCTATAAAACCGAATGCTGTGGCGGGCCGCTGAGTGTGACGCAAACGGAATTGTCATTGAAAATGAGTCGAAGTGTGCTGGAAAATGCCTATGAATGCGGTGCTGAGGCCGTTATCACCATGTGCCCCATGTGTCACATGAATCTGGATGCTCGCCAGACGGATATCAGTGTCGATTTTAAAATGCCGATTTTCCATTCCACCCAATTAACCACTCTGGCCTTCGGCCTGGATGTGAAACAATCTTATTTTAATAAAAATCTCGTTGATCCCCTGCCATTATTACAATCAAAAAAACTTGTCTAGTTAATTTCAGCAATCAGTGATCAGGCTCAGGCTAACTCAGCATAGCTGTTGCAACCGGCTGAACGGATTCTAGGTTAAACATTATTTTTCAAAACAGGCATCACTCGCTTTATCACTGTTTCTGCCGTTGCCTGATGCGAAGTGAGTTTGCCGCCATAAATTGTAAATAGTCGTGGTGATCCGGCCTTATCAGGATGGATGACGGTCTCCCGGGGGCGGTAGAAGAGTGATCTGTCTGACTTGGGTAATACGCGCAGACCGGCATAGGATTCGATGATGTCGGATTGCCTCAATTGTTTGTTGAAATAGTAGTTGTAGATGTCCAGCAGATATTCAATCTCCTCTTGCGTGGGCTGTACGTCTTCAGGAGGACCTTGATAGATCTTTTCTGTTGTGCCCACCAGGGTATGTTCTTTCCAGGATTGTACGAACACTGCTCGCCTGTCCGAACGGGCCTCCAGATAATAGATGCCATGGTGAAGGGTGTCAGGTAGTACGATATGCGTGCCGGCCACCAATTCAATTTCGCGCCGCGATGGATCGGGTTTTATTCTATCAAGCACATGATTGACCCAGGGGCCGGCGGCATTAATTATCATCCTGGTCCGACATGCATGCACTTGCCCGCCTATTTGATATACCAATCGGTAACATCCCGGCTCACGTTGTGCCTGTTCGAATTGCGCATTCATGATGACTTCAACACCAAGGGCTTGTGCTGATTCCAGTACAGTGTGGGTAAGCATTACATCATCGGTTTGTGCATCCCAGTACTGGAATACTGTCAGTAAGTCATCGGTAATAAGTCCATCCAGCCCTGACCAGTCCGATTTGGGTATGCTATGAAATGCCTCGCCACCTAATAGTTGATAGAGCGTGAGACCGAGTCGTATTTGCCAGGGACGTCGCTTGCTGAAACGGTAGACAGGTATATAAAAGGGTATCAATTTGACCAGTTCCGGCAAGTCATTTAACAGTCGTGCCCGTTCGGTGAGACACTCCCGTACCAGCCTGAGTTGTAAGGTTTCCAGATAACGCAGACCACCGTGGATCAGTTTGCTGGAACGGCCCGAGGTCCCTTGCGCGGCCTCGGCGAATTGCTCCAGTAGCAGACAGCTAAAACCGTGTTCGGCTGCAGACCGGGCACAGGTAACTCCATGAATGCCGGCGCCGATGATGACTATGTCATATTGCTTCACTGGAATGGTCCTGTCTAATCTGCGTTATGTCTGGAAAAAAACCCGCGTTCAGTGCAGCAACATCAGCCGTTGATATATAGCGGACACCACGGTTTACATATTGTGTAGCCAGGGGAAGTGTATTGATCTCATACAGCATCCATTGCCACGGCCCGTCCCACAACAATTGATCCTGCTGAAGCTTTGTATGGTTACAGATAAGATATTCAGGTTGTAGTGTCCTTGCCTGAGAGTGATGATGTTCATCATAATGACGCAATACCCAACCGATAGCCATGTCACTTTGTTTGCGCACAAACTCCAGAAAATCTTTTTCAAAAGAAATGAGAACGCATTGGTCGATATGTGCATGTAAATCCCTGAGTAGTCGTGACAGTAGTTTTTCGGTGTCAAAATGCTCGAGTGAATGACGTTTTACTTCTACAAAAAATTTGATATGGCTGTACCTGGGCATGATATCCATAACGTCATCCAGGGTCGGGATCGGTATATTGTGATAGGTATCGCTAAAGCGGCTTTCCTCAATGGCCTGCATTGTCTGCAACATCTCACAGCTATAATCGAATATAAATCCACCCTCGCCTGTGGTGCGTTCAAGCGTCTCATCGTGGAACAGCATGGGGACATGATCCTTGCTGAACTGGATATCAAATTCAATGCAGTCTGCACCGGCGTCAATAGCCGCCAGTATGGCAGTCAGTGTGTTCTCGGGATATGCCTTTCTGAAACCGCGATGGGCGACGATTCGAGGTGTCGGGTTTTCCGTATCGTCTTGCTTTATGTCTTGTGTATACCATGAAACACTGGTCCCCAGTGTATCAAGGAGTTCATGGGTAAACTGACGGTAGCGTTGCAACAGTGCCGGGTTGTGCCGGGGTTCGAATTTACGCAACGGCCTTTCCTGATGCCATGGTTTAAGTTGATATGTGCTGAGCCATGCAGCACCGCTCGCAGTGGACTCTATGTCATTAGCACGTGACACGGGTAGACCACTTAGATCAGAGATGCGTTGGCATAGGGCATCGATACTTGATAATCCACCACTGATTTGGATGTTATTGATAGATGCATAATCCATCTGTTTCAGGTTATGCATTAGCATGAAGACTATACTCTCGACTACGGCTACTGCCTGTTGTGCCATGTCTGCGGTTTCAGGAATGAAACGGCTGGCAAATTGTTCTATCCACCAGGGAGAACCTAATCCACCAAAGCCGTTGAGATAAACGGGGGGATTTTTTATGCTATCGAGCCAACCGGGCAAGCCCTTTTGATAGTCGAGATCCGGTTGTATTTCCACAAGTGCGTCCAGGGCAGAACCGGCACCATTAATCGTTCCTTCAAGCAGGTAATGTATTGTCGATTTGCTACTGCGGGCGATACCGGCGAGTAGCCGTGGATGATACGGCACTTGTGTGTCATGGGCTTGTAGCACAAATGCACCACTGCCAATATTGATTAGTGCAACATCGGTCGCCGGTATACCATTGGCATGGATAGCTGCATTTTGATCGCCGCACAAACAACGTAATGGGATAGCATGTTTGATTAGCTGCCCATATTCATACAGGGTCGGATGACAGCGAGGTAAAATAGACAACGGGATGTTGAATAGATCCGATAATTCAGGATCCCAGTCCAGTTTCCGCAGATCAAACAACAGGCTACGCGCGGCATTACTGTGATCGACGACAAATGGTTGCCCCTCAACAGATGAAAACACAAGAAACTGGCGAGCGGGCCTACACACAGTGTGTCGTTTTGTAGTGCATCCATGACATCCTGATTATGCTTGAGTAGCCAGTGAATTTTTCCTGCAAGATAATGGGGCGACAAGGGCAGGCCGGTGATATGACGGATGCGCGATTCGTGATGGCGTAGCGTATTAAGTTCAGAAGCACAACGGCGATCCTGCCAACTGATTGCAGGCGCCAGTGGCATACCTGTTTTATAATTCCAGGCAACCAGGGTGGAACGTTGTGTGGCGAGTGCAGCACTGTCAACCGGTAACTCTGTCATGGCAAGCACCTCCTCAATCACCCTATGAACAGAATCCAGGATTTCATTCGCATTCTGTTCCACAATATCGTGGTTTTTTCTGGTTAAGGTGATAGCCTGATGTGCACTGGCAATGACGTTTCCGTCAGGATCAAATAACAGGGCTCGGCTGGCATGTGTTCCCTGGTCAATGGCAAGAATGGCGTGCATAAGGACAAGTACAGTCAATCATAAAAATGGCCGGAGTGATTTTTTATTAATCAGTATAAAATATGCTATCGATACCATAACAGGTAAAAAAAGATCGTGCAGTTTAACCCTGCACGATTATAGTTCTTGGGATTTGCCCACATGATCATTCCGTAACGGCCTTTACCGGCCGCTACCGCGTCTGCTGCGATAACACTGATTTTCTTTTCAGCCAGTCATTGGCTTTTGCAACTTTTTGTATACCGGTAATATTATCTGACACTAAATCGAACTGTTATTTGACCCCTTGATTGGAAATCCGGAAAAAGCCAGCAGATTGATACCGGCATCCCTCAATGCATTCAATACCTTAATGCCTTGCCCTGCACGAGTGGACATCTTTACATAGCAATAATTAACCTTTCTCACTTTGTATGCCATTGTTATTCTCTTTTCTCCTTTCTTCCTTTCTTATGGATAAAATTCTTCCATATGAGTTTAGTTAACAATAGCCTGAATGTCATGATTCCGTAGCATGTGTGATTCATTTAGGTAATACTTGTATTTACTGTAGCGGTTTCCGAAACTGCATTGTCGATCGATCAGATTGGACGGAGGCTGTAAGGCGTGTTGTCTTTTGGGGCCTGGGCCTGCTGCAAGGGTACAACCCCTGTCATCAATCCAACAGCGAGCGTGATTATGCTTATATAAAAAACGATTGTTTACTCATTTTTTCTGTCTCTGCTGTTTTCTTTGCTGCGATCTGCCATATACTTGTGCTTCATGGAACAAAACAAATTATATACTAAACCCGTATCGCTGTTATCACGTATGATAACAAACTCTTTTTTGCGCATGATCGTAGCTTTTTTTATGGCTATTATTATTACCATTCTACTATTTTTGTTTATGAGATTTTTAGTGATCAGTAATGATGATTCCTCAAAAGGACCATTTCATGAACTATTTACCCTGAAAACAATCTTTCTTCCGGGTGGGTCACACAGACCTGAGCGTGTCCAACGGCCATTAGCCTTTGAAGAACCACCGGTAACACCAACCTTTAGCGAGGAAGAAATCAAACAGGAAGCTCTTGAATTCCTGTTAAATCAGGATATAGAAGAAGTTGAAATTAGCCGGCCGGACTTTTCAAATCTGGAACTAATGCGCAAAAAACGGGCGGAATTTATCTCAATACTGGAACGGGAAGAATAATGATTTATCATCACCGTATGGCGTTATTGCTTACAATTTTACTGACGCCAATGTGGTCAAGCGTAGCAACGTTTCAGAGCAGACATACAAATCCCGGATGATTTGATGTGCTAAAGAGCTGTCACTCATTAAAAAATACGATGTTAGTTCATACATTAACAATGTGTTGTTGCAAGACTTGAGACTGCTGGTTAGGGTGCAAAATGACTGATTCTGAATATGAAGATGATTTACAGCACGATATTGCTGGCGAAGTCAGCTTGAACAGGGAGTTGTCATTTCTGTTTGGCGAAGACATTGTTGTGCAGGCACGGTTGCTGGATGTTGCCGATCTGAATCTGACTGATGAGATGACTGCGTTCATAGGAAAAGGGGTACGCCAACTGAAGCATTTGAAACACGATCCTCAAGCGCAACAACGATGGGTAAGTGAACAGGCACCGGGTTCGCGACTGTTGTTGTGTTTGTGGATGGCAGATATGAATTTATTGGAGAAAATGCAGACACGTTCTTATTTATGATTATCTCTGTTTCGTTTTGAATTAACTACACTTATATTTCATGGAAACACTTCCTGATTATTTGCGAGACGGTTTGTTTTTTATTTCGGTAGGACTTAATCCATCTTCCGTGTCCGTTGAAGCCGGGTATTATTTTGCTGACCCTCGCAATCGGTTTTGGAAAGCTTTGATCGAGTCAAGGCTTGTTGGTGTGCAATTGCAGCCTGGAGTGGCAGCAATGCACAAATTATTTACGAAATACAATATCGGTTTTACCGACCTGGTTAAAAAGCCTGGCAGGATAGGGCACGAATTGCGTGTTGCTGATTACCGGGAAGGGGCGCCTGTCTTAAAGGAAAAAATACTTCGATATCAGCCGGGTGTTGCCTGGTTCCAGGGAAAGGGAACCTATAAAAATTATTTGAAATACGCAGAAGGGATG
>JADFPU010000249.1 GCA_022562175.1 Pseudomonadota bacterium
CCGGAAAAGCTCAGACAGATGGTAAAAGCCGGGCAGTTGGGCAAGAAGAGCGGGCATGGGTTCTATGACTACCGCAAGGGCAAACCTCAGAAACTAAAGCAGCCGGCAGATGAGTCAACTCCCGCTGATTTGGAAGATCGGCTTATCCTCAGAATATTGAATGAATGTGTCGCCTGTCTGCGTGAGCAGATAGTTGAAGATGCTGACCTGCTTGATGCAGGCATGATTTTTGGGACAGGTTTCGCTCCATTCCGTGGTGGGCCTATGCACTATGCCAAACACAGAGGCTATCAAAATATCATTGATAGACTTACCAGCTTGCAGCAAGCTCATGGTGACAGGTTTATTGCCGATGCTGGCTGGCAGGCGTTGTTATCTGAATAATGGCTGAACAAGTCATAACGCCGGATGAAGCAAACACATTAGCCGGGCTGTTTCGTGAACGTGTAAGTCGTAGCCCGGAGGCAATCGCCTATCGCTTTTTTGATGCCATAAATGGTGTCTGGACTGATTACTCCTGGCGTTCTATGGCCAGAGAAGTCGGTCGTTGGCAGGTAGCCCTGGCGCAGGAAGCATTAGAGCCTGGAGACAGGGTTGCTGTGATGGCGCGTAATTCCAGATTTTGGGTGATGTTTGATCAGGCAGCGCTGGGTCTGGGTCTTGTGAGCGTGCCATTATATACGGAGGATCGCGCCGATAACGTTGCCTATATATTACAAGATGCCGGTGTGAAACTATTGATTATCGGTGGCCCCCCTCAGTGGGAGCGACTGGAAAAAAGGCTGAAAAAGCTACGCTCATTGAAACGCATCATAACTATTTCTAAAGTTAACGAAAATTCAGACAAGCGTTTGCGTGACCTTGCCAGTTGGTTGCCACAACAATCTGAACCGCTTCGTGTTCTGGACATTGCCCCTGATTCCCTGGCAACTATTGTTTATACATCCGGCACTACGGGGCAGCCAAAAGGTGTCATGCTCAGTCATAAGAATATTCTCAGTAATGCCTATGGCGGCTTGCAGACCATGCCCATTAACGAAAGGCATGTGTTTCTTTCTTTTCTGCCCCTGTCCCATACTCTGGAACGCACGATTGGTTATTATCTTCCGATGATGGCCGGTTCGACAGTGGCGCATGCCCGTAGCATCCCTGAGTTAGCTGAGGATCTACAGATCATAAAACCAACCGCGCTCATATCCGTTCCAAGGATCTATGAGCGTGTTTATGCACGCATTAAGGAGAACCTTGCCAGCAAACCGGCAGTGTTTCGTGAGCTGTTCAAGCTTACTGTTGAAGTCGGTTGGCGCCGGTTTGAATATATGCAGGGCAGGGCAAAACGCCATCCATCGATAATATTGTGGCCATTATTAAAGCGCTTGGTTGCCGACAAGATTACCCAACGTCTTGGCGGAAATTTGCGTGTTGCGGTGAGTGGTGGTGCAGCGATGCCACCTGATATTTCCAGGATCTTTCTTGGTCTTGGTGTGCCAATACTGCAAGGGTATGGATTGACGGAGGCGAGTCCTGTCATCAGCGTTAATCGCCTGCATGACAATATTCCTGAGAGTATCGGTACACCCCTGCCAGGGGTTGAAGTCGAGATAGGAAAGGATAGTGAATTATTAGTACGCGGTGATAATGTAATGCTTGGTTTCTGGAACAGACCGGAGGCTACACGGGCAGTCATGGATGAAGAAGGCTGGTTACATACAGGTGATAAAGCCAGGATTGAGGACGGGCATATTTATATTACCGGGCGCATAAAAGATATTATCGTTATGTCTAATGGTGAGAAGGTGTCTCCTGATGATATGGAACTTGCCATTGCCTCAGACACCTTGTTCGACTATGTACTGATTATAGGAGAAGCACGGCCTTATCTGGCGGCACTTGCCGTGGTAAACGGGGTACAATGGCAGAAATTTGCAGATGAAAATAATTTTCCTGTGGATAGTGTAAATGAAAAGGATGTAGAGGGAGTACTTTTAAAAAGAATTGCAGAACATTTACATGAATTCCCTGGTTATGCCCAGGTGCGCAGGATCACTTGTACAGAAGACGATTGGTCAATTGATAATGGCTTGTTAACGCCGACTCTAAAAGTAAAGCGAAGGCAAGTGCATAAAAAGTATAATGGGCATATAGAAAATATGTATGAAGGGCATATGGTTTAGTTATTGGTCATTTGTCCTTCGTTAACGGCTGATAAATAACAAATGACCATACCACTATTAAAAGTCAGTAATTTACACACCCAGTTTGGCACAGGAGACAACGCCGTCAAGGCCGTTGATGGTATAGATTTCACTATCAACAAGGGGGAAACCTTTGTCCTGCTGGGCGAGTCCGGTTGTGGAAAATCTGTGACGGCACTTTCTATTATCCGTCTACTGCCCTCTGCAGCGAAGATTATGGAAGGCAGTATCCACCTGTATGATCAGAACCTGTTTGAACTACCTGAATACGAGCTGCGCAAGATCCGGGGCAACCGGATTGCCATGATCTTTCAGGAACCACAGAGCTCACTTAATCCGGTGCTGACGGCAGGGCAGCAGATTGGCGAAACCCTGAAACAACATAAGGGCATAAAGGGCAAGGCACAACGCAGGCAAGTGATCGAGTTACTGGATGCAGTGGGTATCCCGCAACCACAACAGCGGATTGATGAATATCCACACCAGTTCTCCGGTGGTATGAAACAACGCATCATGATAGCCATAGCACTGGCAGGCGAGCCGGAACTATTGATAGCCGATGAACCGACGACAGCACTCGATGTCACTATTCAGGCACAGGTACTCGAGCTGTTACAGCAATTGCAGAAAGACACAGGCATGGCGATGCTGTTTATTACCCATGATTTGGGCGTCGCATCAAATATAGCAGATCACATTGGCGTGATGTATGACGGCAAGATTGTTGAACAAAAAAGCAGTAAGGAGTTCTTTAGTGGGCATAAGCATCCTTACTCGCAGCAACTGTTTGATGCCCTGCCAAGTAAAGAGAAACGTAACAGGGAAGCTATGGGAAAACCGCAACGTCATAAGCGCCAAGCTGTCCCGATACTTCGCGTTAGAGATCTCAAGGTCTATTTTCCGATAAAGAAAGGCTTGTTCAAGCGTACTGTTGGCTACGTGCGTGCTGTTGATGGTGTGTCGATAGAAATATCAAGTGGTGAGACTGTTGCCGTTGTCGGGGAATCCGGCTCCGGTAAGACAACCATGGGCAAAGGTATTCTGCAATTATTCAGGCCGACAGAAGGATCGGTTGTATTTGAAGGTGAGGAATTGACAACAATGTCCGACAAGGAACTACGCAGCCGTCGATCAGATATCCAGATTATATTTCAGGATCCTTATTCTTCGATGAATCCACGCATGATGATTGTCGATATCATCGAAGAG
>JADFPU010000061.1 GCA_022562175.1 Pseudomonadota bacterium
CAGTGCTTTATGTTCCTCGACTCTGTCTGGAAAATATGTTCCTGACATTTTCACCCGAATATGTCCTATATTCGTCCTCGGCAATTGCTCCTCGAACGCTGTTCCTGACGCGTTTCTACCTCGAGAACGTGTTCCAGACGTTCTCTACCTCCTCCTTCCATGGAGTCGTCCTCCACACCCCACAAGGGGGTACCGAGGTCCATGTGGTCGTACTTGCGTACCTTATCGACAGCTGCACCCAGATACTTGGCGACATGAAATTTATCAAAAGCGATCTTGGCTCGAGCATCAGGAATATTTTCCAGGGTGGCCTTGATGTAAGCGGGCCACATGTCCATCGATATGCTCACAATCCCGGCCTTCTGCTCATCCGTTAGTGTGTCGTAATAACTGTCCAGACTGCTTGTCTTACGCTCATCGGCCACATGCAGTACCCGCTTACCGTCCGATACTATCGTGACGTAATCGTGGCCCTTCTTGAAGGCGGTTTCATCCACCCCGATATGGGTGACCGGCTCAGTCTGGCGACGGGCCAACCCCCGTTTCACTGCGCGTTGCATGATCCCATCAATCGCATTCCAGCTTAACGATAATTGCCGCGATACCGCCTGAATAGAAGCCTCCTTGAGCCAATCTATCACCAAGGCCTCATACAATGCGGTAAATCCTGAACCCGGCTCCGCCCACGGTACCTTCACTGTCACAATACCGTGTTGCGGACACTTCACCCGCGGTACCTCTGCCACCAATAGCGTCTTGAACTGACAGGTATCCAGATGCCGCCATCTCCGGTAGCGCTTGTCATAGCCTGAACAGGGCGTACCGCAATGCGGACAGGTTTGTTGCGTCCCTGCTTCTTGCCCTACATGTACCGTCACTTCTTCTGTTGCCATTGATAACTCAACGTCTGTCACTTCCCACGGACTGTGGATCCCCATAATTTGCTTATACAGTTCTTTGTCTCTCATACCCCCTACGGTAAACTACCCACTCGATCAGGGGAAGAGCCAAAATTTAAAGAAATCACTCGACTGGAATTGAGTCTATAATTGCAATAATACATTCATGTTTCCATGCCAACTGTGCCTAAAAGCATCTGCCGACGATGGAGTAAAATGGATCCAAATAACGACAATGAATCCACTTTTTCCTATTCAGAATTGCTGAATTGTCTCAAGTCCGCTTTTTTTCTAATAGGTGTAGCGTTAGCACTATTTGTCTGGATTCTTGATCTTTTCATTAATGCTGTTTTTCTACAACAAGGGACTCTCTATCAACAGCTAACCCAGCTGGAACTCCTTGAAATATATATACGATCGATTATTTCAGCGATCATTATCATATTTAGCTTCATCGGTAGTGTCTTATTAAATCGCTCCAGGCAGGTGGAAAAAGGCCGGCGCCGCTACGAGTCCATTGTCAATGCCAGCGATAACTTCATAGCAATTGTTAATCCCGATTACATTTACCTGGCTATTAATCAACGCTTTCTCAATCTGTTCGAAAAGACCCGTGATGAAGTCGTCGGCCACAGCATGAGTGAGATTCTGGGAGAGGCCCATTTTGAGAAATTCTCAAAACCGAATATAGATAAATGTCTTGCAGGCGAACACACTAACTTTCAGAACTGGTTTACTTTTCCAACGGGAGAGAAACAATATCATGATGTGAATTACTCTCGTTTCCAGGATGAGAATGATACGGTACTGGGAGTTGTTATCAATGTCTCCAACATTACTGCTTTAAAACAAGCTCATGAATCCCTGCAGGAGAGTGAAGAGAAATATCGCACGATTGTAGAAACCGTCTCTGAATGGATCTGGGAATTGGATATACGGACAGGCAAATGCAGTTATAGCAACCCAATGATTGAAAAGATCCTGGGTTATAGCGCCGATGAAATTATGGCAATGGATAACTACAGGATGGACCTGTTCCATGAAGAATATCGTTCAGAGTTCGAAGCCGTGCTTAAACAATGTATCGCAAAGAAGTGTGGCTGGTCGAACATGGTGGAGTGTTCCCGGCATAAGGATGGTAGCTACCGGTATCTGGAGAGCAGTGCAGCACCCATCTTCGATACAGATGGAGAGCTGATGGGTTTTCGAGGGGTGAGCCAGGATATTACTGAGCGCAATAAGGCGGAACAGGCATTGCAAAAGAGTCATCAACTCTTGAGTTCCGTGATCGAAGGTACCAGTGATGAGATCCATGTCAAGGATATTGAAGGTCGTTATATCTTGGTCAATAAAGCGACTGCCCATTATTTGGGAAAATCGGTAACAGATATTATTGGCAAGACTAACGACGATATCTTTCCGCCTGATGTGGCTAGAGTGGCTAATTTGGAAGACAAGGAGGTACTGTCTACGGGAGCACCTCATTGCTATGAGCATTCGCTGAAAAAAGGGGGGGAAGTAATAACAAGATTGAAAACGAAGTCTGTTTACCGGGATAGTGAGGGAAATCCCTTGGGTATCGTGGGGATTTCACGGGACATTACTGAACGCAAGCAAGCGGAAGTGACCTTAAAGAAAAGCGAGGAACTGTTACGGCTTTACTTCGATGCCGGCGTGATCGGGATGGCGATATCCGTTCCGGACAAGGGCATTATCCAGTTCAACGATGCCTTCTGTAAGATACTCGGTTACCCGCGCGAAGAAGTGGCACGAATGCGATGGCCGGAGTTTACCCATCCGGAGGATGTGGAGATCGTTACCAAGCTAATAAATAAGGTGCTGGCAGGGGAGACCGAGGGTTATACCATTGATATACGCTATATCCGCAAGGATGGCGAGATTGCGCATGTCAATGTTTCGGCCTGGTGTACACGCAAGGCGGACAGGACGGTGGAGAAGTTTATCGTGTTTATCCAGGACATCACTGAGCGTATACATCAGCAGCAGGAGCTGTGGAAAAGCGAGGCACGCTTCCAGCAAATTGCTGAGGCGACTGAAGATGTGTTTATCATTACTGACTTGAAGACTTGGAAGGTCCTCTATGCCAGCCCGGCCTATGAGAAGATCTGGGAGCGACCGGTGCAGGACCTCTACGATGATGTCGTACAGTGGGATGAGGCTGTTCACCCCGATGATCGCCTGCGTATCCAGGAAGCATGGAAGCGAATGGTGGACCAGGGAGACCGCTATGAGGAGATATACCGGGTGCTACGCCCGGACGGCTCCCTGCGCTGGGTTCGGAGTCGACGGTACCCGATCCGCGATGAGCGTGGGCAGGTCAATCACGTCACGGGGATTATCCAGGACATCACCGAGGAAAAGCTTGCAGAAGAAGCACTACAGAGTAGTGAAGAACGTTTCCGTGCCCTCTACGATAACAATCCCAACATGTTACTTACCATCGATGAAACCGGCATAGTACTCTCTATCAACCAGTTCGGCATCGATCAACTGGGTTACTCAAAAGATCAACTCGTTGGTAAGCCCATGGTAAACATAATTTATGAAGAAGACAGATCCTCGGCACAGGAATGCTTGAAACAATGCTTTGCTGAACTAGATAAGGTGCACAATTGGGAACTAAGAAAGATACGCCAAGACGGCTCAGATATGTGGATGCGAGAGACGGTCCGGGTGGTGAATGATATCGATGGTAAGCCAACGGCGCTGATTGTGTCTGAGGATATTACCGAGACCCGACAACTCTCTGAGCAACTCAGCTTCCAGGCTTCCCACGATGACCTGACAGGATTGGTCAACAGACGAGAATTTGAACGACGTGCAGAGCGCTTGCTGGTAACAGTCAAGCAGGACAAGAGTGAACATGCACTCTGTTTCATGGATCTGGATCAGTTCAAGGTTGTAAATGATACCTGTGGCCATATAGCAGGGGATGAATTGTTACGTCAACTTAGCACAGTCCTACAAAATGAAGTAAGACACCGAGATACCTTGGCTCGTCTGGGTGGCGATGAGTTCGGGATTTTGATGGAGCATTGCTCGCTTGATGGTGCGCAACGGGTCGCCACCTCATTACTCATGGCCATACAAGACTATCAATTTTCGTGGGAAGGACATAGTTTCAGGGTCGGAGTGAGTATGGGTTTAGTGCCGCTTACAGCATCGACTCCCAATCTGACTGAGTTATTGAAAAATGCCGATATAGCGTGTTACATGGCCAAGGACAAGGGCCGGAATCGTGTCCATGTGTATCACGGTGAAGATTCAGAGATTGCCCAGCGTCATGGTGAGATGCAATGGGTGACGCGGATCAGTCAAGCCCTTGAGGAAGACCGGTTTTGCCTCTACGCACAAATCATTGTACCGCTCGATGGTAGTCCCCATAAACATTATGAACTTCTAATCAGGATGATAGATGAGAAAGGGGAGATCATTCCACCGGGTGCCTTTTTGCCGGCCACCGAGCGTTATAACCTGATATCAAAAATAGATCGCTGGGTGATTGAGCATGCCTTCAGGTTATTGGTTGCGCATCCCCGGTTTCTCGATCAGATTGATTGCATAGCTATCAACCTTTCCGGTCAGTCACTCGCTGATGAGGAATTCAAGGAATATGTGATGAAGCAACTACAAGACACAGGGATTGGGGGAGAGAAGATCTGTTTTGAGATCACGGAGACCGCAGCCATATCAAACTTGAATATGGCAACAAAGTTTATCTCAGCCCTTAAGGGATTGGGATGCCGGTTTTCTCTGGATGATTTTGGCAGTGGCTTATCGTCGTTTGGTTATTTAAAGAACCTGCAAGTGGATTATCTGAAAATAGACGGCATGTTTGTCAAGGACATTGTTGAAGATCCCATAGACCATGCCATGGTGAAATCGATAAACGAGATTGGTCAGGTGATGGGCATGAAAACCATTGCTGAGTTTGTCGAGAATGACGAAATTAAAGGGATGCTCAGGGAGATCGGGGTCAATTATGCCCAGGGTTATGGAATTGGCAAACCACAACCGCTTGATGAGTTACTCCGTAGAGAAAATAATGTTACCGATATTAAAGGACGAAAAATATAACGAATCTAAATCGCTATTTCTCTAATTAAATCTGGATACAGATAAGTCAGTTTTCCGCCTGATGGCGGCTTACTTATTGATGCTCGCCCCACAAGAAGTAAGCAAGAAGGAGGGCGCCCCGATGCCTTGGCCTACGGCTTCCCGATTTTACCTCTATTGTCAACGCGCCGCCCTTAGGACTCATCCCTGATCCGGCGGGCTAATCCGCACTTCCTTGTGCGGATTGCGCTACCAACAGAGGTAAAATCGGTATGGCATAGGGGATTTAAAAGCGCTTGTTTTATGGTTATCTAAGTAGAGAACCTTTATTGTAAGTATTGTTATTATATTTTTGTCAATATATAAGTTGACAATTAATCCTATATTGTATACATATAAGCATACGTAATATAATTATTTGTCAATATATAGGTTAACAATGGGCATAAAACAGGTTGTCTCAATTCAATATCAACAGATAGTTGATCGTGCTGCAAAATCGATTCGAGAGATTTCTATACCGCGAGAAGGTTGGTTATGTACGGCTCGAAAAGCTTTAAATATGTCAGGTGCTCAACTAGCCTGGCGTCTTGGCGTATCTCGTGCACAGGTATCGAAAACAGAAAAAAACGAGCTTTCAGGTAGTGTTACCCTGAAAACAATACAGAAAATGGCTGGTGCAATGGGTTATCGATTTGTTTATGCCATTGTGCCGGAAGATACGGTTGACGATATTATTGCCGCACGTGCGAAAGAGAAAGCCATTAATATTGTAAATGTAACCAATAAACACATGGCACTGGAAGGACAGTCCTTGTCTAAAGTCCAGATAGAATTTGAAATCAAACGGATTCAGCAAGACCTAAAGAATGAGTTAGCCACTGATTTATGGAATGATGGATGACAGTTAGCATAGATTATCCTGATGATGCAACACCACTTGATCCTGGCGAAATGGAAGGGCTCAGGTATAAGCACGTAACAACACGAGGTGAGCTTGATCACCTTGAGCAAGTAAATATCCAGAACGGTCTTCAATGGCTAGCACGTCGGAAAAAAATAGATGCCCTGGATGAAAAGTTTATCCGCGAGCTACATAAACGTTTATTCGGCGAAGTCTGGAAATGGGCGGGGGAGTTCAGAAAAACAGAAAAAAATCTTGGCGTAGACCCCCTTCAAATCAGCGTACAGCTTAGAACATTGCTGGGTGATGTCGAGTACTGGATTGAAAATGGAACATATAAACCAAAAGAGATTGGGATCAGGTTTCATCATAGGTTGGTGCATATTCATCTGTTTCCGAATGGTAATGGCAGGCATGCACGTATCTTGGCAGATACATTATTAAATAGAGTACTTGGGGAAGAACCCATAGATTGGGTAAGAGGAGTTGATCTGCAGTCAATGAACGAACGTCGATCTGAATATATTACTGCACTCGGAAAAGCAGATCGCGGAGATTATGATCCGTTGTTTAAATTTATTAATTTGTGATTCTTTAAATTATATTTTTTAGATCAGTTTTCCGCCTGATGGCGGGTTACTTTTTGATGCTCCCCCTCAAAAAATAACAAAAAAGAGGGCGCCCCGATGCCTACATAGAAAGGGGTCATAGAAAGGTAGAAAGAATAAAGAAAATAAAGAGGTCAAGTATCATATTCACTATATAAGAAAGTTCAGAATAAAAGTATTGCTAGTTAATCTCTTTTACCGAACATCGCCTGAAGACTTAGGCTTGTCCCATTAACGCCCTTCGCTTATGATTCGACCAGATTACCTAAAGGGATTTAGGTAACGACAGTAAGGATGCTGGACGACTCCAGGGAAGGAGGACGACTCCAGGGAAGGAGGAGGTAGAGAACGTCAGGAACACATTCTCGAGGTAGAGAACGTCTGGACGAATATAGGATATATTTGGGTGAAAATGTCTGGAGCATATTTTCCAGCGTAAGCTTTGACGCCGAATAGCAGTTTCCCCGGAAAATTCACCACTAATCGGACAAAAGGACAGCAGCATAAAAATTGCGCAGAATAGGGGTTATGTACAGGATGTATTGGTTGAAAATTGTTCCTACATTTTCGACACTTCCGCTGAAAGCAAATTCCTATCCCTCTTCTATAATACTGTTGATATTTTCTTTCGAGTACCGATGCAGAAAAATAAACCTGGCATCAGGAAAGACAGTGCGAACAAATTCAACGTTTAGGGTATTCCCAGGTGTCTTTTCAATTCTTTATTTTTCGCTGCATGGTCTTGTTGAAAGCGACCATGGAGGCGGCCACTCCCGGCCAGAATACATTCGATTTATTATCAGGCCATGCCGTTCGGTGATCCCGGGGCCGCATGCCAAATTGATCGGTATATGATTTACTGAAATACGACGAGCTTGAAAATCCGCAGGCGATACAGATATCCAGCACTGACATATCTGTATGAGTTAATAGTACACGTGCTTTCTGTAACCGTATGCCTCGATAAAAAGCCACGGCAGAACATCTAAATTGCTTGTTAAATAATCTTTCAAGTTTTCGTTGTGAAAGTTTCAGTCTCCGGGAAAGTTCAGGGATAGTGACCGAGTCTTCGATATTTTGTTCCATGAACTCGATGGCGCGTTGCAAAACCGAAGGCATGGTTGATTGCTTCCTGGTGTGTATTTCCTTTTGTGGTAATTCTGCCTCGCGCTCCGGAAAGTAGACCAACTGATCAGCGACCTCGAGTGCCAGGGATTTGCCATATCGATTTTCGATATCCTGCAACATCATATCCAGACAAGCGATACCACCGGCGCATGTCATTCGCTTTCGGTCAATGACGAACAACTGATCTTTAAGGCTGATATCTGGATAACGCTCCTCAAACGCATCATGACAATGCCAGTGAATGGTTGCAGCATAGCCAGACATGAGGCCCGCGCGGGCAAGTACATAGGTGCCGGTTTCCACCGCGCCAAGGATAACGCCACGACGAGCCATACGCCGGAGCCAGCGATACAGTTCATCATTGTCATAGCGTTCTGCGTTCCAGCCGCCACAGATAATAATTGCATCCAGGACTGTATCGTCAGTAGCTATGGCCTGTGTAGCTACTGTCATACCAGAGCTTGTATGTCTATCCCCTGCATCTACTGATAGAAGTTGCCAATTGTATAATTTACGCCCGTCGCAATAGTTTGCGATCCGCAAGGGTTCGACCAGGGATGACAGGGTCAGCGAATTGAATTTCGACAGCAGGACGAAGCCGTATGTGAAAGGAAATGTTTGGGATTTTTCATTCAAGATATTCATCTCTCGTTTAATTCCGAATACAGCATCAAATATCCAGGATAAGCGTGTAGTAATGTTCTCTTGCCAGACTATCACACATATTCGACAGAAATAAAATAATTTCGACAGATTGTATCAGCTGAAAAAATACAATAAGTTTCTGTTCTGACATTATTTTTCAGCTAATGCTTGTATTGAAGGTTCGATGTGAAACAATAAATCCTTGTATCAGAAACGATATCAGAATGTCGAAATCCTTGCGTTTCTGTCGAATATTTATAATAAACAGACAGATGGATATCCCATTATTATCAATAATAATTCACCTGCCTATCTGAGAGTACTAATGAATTTTCAGCTGAATAATGAACAACAAATGATCGTGGATTCCATAAGGGTATTTCTGGAAAAGGAAATCTACCCCTATGAAGCCGAAACAGATCGCGCAGGTAAAGTGCCTGAAGAGCTTGGTAATCAGATCAGGGAGAAGGCGATCGAAACAGGGTTTTTAGCGTGTAATTTGCCGGAGTCAGTGGGTGGCGGTGGCTTGGACTATACCACCCTTGGACTCATCGAACGCGAACTTGGCAAAGTCAGCTACGCCCTGGGCGGATTTATTGCGCGACCGACAGAGTTGTTGCTTGCCTGCGAAGGAGATCAGATCGACCGTTATCTGATGCCTTGCGTCAGTGGTGAGAAACATGAAGTGTTTGCTCTCACGGAACCGAGCGCCGGCTCCGACATTATGTCTATGCTGACACGGGCGGTGCGTGATGGTAACGATTACGTTATCAATGGCAGCAAACACTTTATAAGCAGTCCATGCTTACCTGATTTCGCTATCGTTTTTGCCATTACCGGAATGGATGAGACCAAACGAGGCCCGCGCAAGCGAATTACAGCCTTTCTGGTTGACCTGGATGAAAAAGGCTTTGATATACGTCTGGGGCCTCAATGTGCAAGTCAGCGTGCCTACCGTACCTATGTGCTTAGCTTCGACGATTGCCGTGTCAGCCAGGATCAGATCCTGGGTGAGGAGGGCAAAGGAATGGAACTTGTGGATAAGTGGCTCAGTATGGGTCGAGTCTGGGTCGGTGCGCAAAGCTGTGGCAAAATGGAACGGCTGTTGGAGCTGGCAACAGATTGGGCGGCAACTCGCAAGCAGTTCGGCAAACCCATCGGGCATTTTCAGGGGACATCATTCAAGCTGGCGGACATGGCCACCGAGTTACAGGCCGCTGATTTACTGGTCATGCATGCCTGCCAAAAAGCCGATCGAGGCAACATGACAGGGGAAGATGCCGCCATGGCCAAGTTGTTTGCCTCAGAGGCACTTGGCCGTGCCGCAGACCATACAGTGCAGATTTTTGGCGGCATGGGTCTGATGGAAGATTTGCCGGTGGAGCGCTTGTGGCGTGACGCCCGGCTTGAGCGGATCTGGGACGGTACTTCAGAGATCCAGCGACACATTATATCCCGTTCACTGTTGCGGCCATTTGAAAACTGATGGGTGATGCAGGCAAAAAATCATCCAATTCCATTATCGTTATTCTCTACTGACTGGCTGTATTAGATAGTAAAATAATAAATCCCAAATTAATCGAACGGGGATGGACTATCTTTGTGATTTATAAAACTTGCTTGCCGATTTTTTTTACCGGATTTGTTATATCCGCATGCGCATCACACGAGCCACCTTTCCATCCCGGACTTAGCCAATTAAACCCTGCTTATCTGGTGACGGCTGATGAAGGCTATGAATGGGCCAGGGTAAAGGACGATAATCTTCCCACATTTACAGGATCACCAGAGTGGCGCAATTACATGGCGTTTCTGGAAAAGAAATTTCTGGAGTATGGCGTCGTGGATGTGACCAGGAACTCCTGGCCTTTCGAACGTTGGGATACCTCAGACGATGCGACTGACTGGTCACTGGTTTCCGATGGCGAATCTGTCAGGGTTGCAAACTATGGGGCCTATTCGGGTTCGACCGGACCAGAGGGCATCAGCGCAGAACTTATCTACTACGATCATGATAATCCACCGGAATCCATTGCAGGCAAAATCGTCGTTATTCCAACCAAACCACATCCCAAGCCGCCATACAGTGAGGACTACATTAAGAACTTCACTTTCAACGATTACGAATATCGTGCCGATGATGAAACATTTCAACCACTTTTTCAGTATATAGATCCAGCGGATACCTTTACATTCGACATCTGGTGGCAGTTGGCCCAGGGGCTGGATAAAATCCCGGCAAAAGGAGGCGCCGCTGGCGCTGTGATCGTTTACGATATGGCCTACGACCGTACGGGGGGCCTATATACTTTTCCGGTTCCGACCCTTTATGAATCTCCGACGCTGATTCTTGATCGAGAGGCTGGCGCCAAGGTCATTGCTGACGCAAAGGCAAGCAAAATGGCGAACCTGAGGCTGGAGGCCACACTGGTGCAAGCTGAGGCCTACCAATTGATAGCTTACCTGCCCGGCAAAGACTATGGCACTCCACAGGACGAACAAATCGTATTGGTGACCCATACCGACGGTCCTTCGATTACCCAGGATAACGGCGCGCTGGGCCTGCTGGCCATCGTTAAGTACTTCTCCAATATTCCCCAGGCACAACGACCACGTACTCTTACTGTATACCTGGACTGTCGTCACTACATTCCCGGCATGGAAGCGGAATTCAAGCAACAGACCTGGTTAACAAGACACCCCGAGGCAAAGGAGTTGATCGTGGGAATGATCCAGATCGAGCATTTAGGCGAGATGGATTACCGGGAAGTCGATGGTCGGATCGAGGCGACCGGCCTGACAGAGCAATCCTATCTCTGGACCAGGAATAATCAACTATTGATCGACGAGGCGATCAAAGCAGTTAAGAAACACGGTTGGTCCCGCGTGCAGGTCTCTGTACCGGAACGCCCGGGTATCAATGGCAGCTTACAACAGGTTTGGTGGGGTGTGGGTACTCTCGGACTCAGGGATAGCGGCTATGGCTGTGATATCTGGCACTGTCTTGACGTTCCTGGATATGGGCTCGGGGGGTTTCTCGGGCACTACTGGACCAGCCACGCCCGTATCGACCGATGGAACAAGGATCTGTTTCTGGCACAGGTTGCGACAATGACACAACTCACCGCTGTGTTGATGACAGCGGACCTTGAGGAGATAAAACCGCTGCGGCCTATCGATTAAAAACTCTCAGTAAAGAATACAAATCTAAAAAAGCCTATAAGCAGATTACTAATTCCTCAATGGTTTGCCTCGTGTCAACATATGCTCTATACGGTCAACAGTAGCGGCTGTATCGCACAGGGCGATAAATGCCTCGCGCTCCAGTTCTAATACATCATTTTCACTCATGACTTCACCCGCTGAACGATCACCACCACTGAGTATCCAGGCAAGTTTATTGGCTACTACCAGATCATGGGGTGTGGTAATTCCTTTTGATTGCATTTGATTAATCATTTCCTGCATAGCTTCCATGCCAGTGGCGCCGAGAGCAACAAACTTTGATTCTTCAGGTGCAACGTAGCCATCTGCAAGTTCAAGAGCACGTGTTTTACTTTCTATCAGTAATCGGTCCCGGTTCATGCAATAGTGATCACGCTGCAGAAACATCTTTAACGGCCGGGCCTTGATAGGAGAACTAGCAGTCTTGGCCATGCTGATGATCTCGAAGACTTTCAGCGCACCACTCAACCGATCATCGTCGTCCTTGGCATCGACAGTCCATCGATACAGCATTTCCTTGCAGCCACCACCAGAAGGAATAAGACCGACCAGGGTTTCAACCAGCCCGACATTGGTATTGGCATGTGCCAGCAAGGCATCGCAGTGTAATAACACTTCAAAACCGCCGCCAAGACCCATGCCTGCCGGTGCCCCCACCACCGGGAACGGTGCATACTTGTATGCCTTGCAGGTTGATTGAAAGGCTTCCAGTACAGCATCAAGACGAGACCATGCCTTGTCCTTTACGGCAGTCAGTACGTAATCGAGATTAAAGCCTACTGAAAAGTGGGGTGCATCGTTATGGATAAGCAGCGCTTTGAAGTCATGCCCAACAATATCCAGTGCCTCTTTCAGGAGCGCCATTGAATCCGGGTCAAGTGCATTTGCCTTGCTATGAAATTCGACGCAGGCGACACCATTATCAACATCCCAGAGACTTGCTGATTTATTTTCAATGATTGGTTTTTTTACTCTGGTCAGATCACCCAGTCGTACAACGCCGGGTGCGCGCTTTATTTGTTCATAGCTTTGTGAAGATGTCAGTCTCTCGAATTTGCTTTGCTCGGTACGATAAAAAGTTCCATCACCGACATGCTTAAGAATTGCAGGTACATCCAGCCCTTCACTCTCAAGCCGGTTTCTGAACCAGGCAGGTCCAAGTTCGTCGATCATTTCGAATGGGCCTTTGCCCCAACTGTATCCGAGTTTCATGGCCTCATCGACGAATAAAGGGTCATCTGTCACTTCAGGAATAAGTGAGGCTGCGTATGCAAGAGTTTTGGACAGTACCCGCCAGGCAAACAGCCCGTATTTATCATTCGTTTCCACCAAGCCCCGCAGACCATTGGAGCCACCGGCCTGTACTGCATCAAGTACAGGTCGCTTCAAGTTTCGATACTCGCCGGTTTGAAGATCCACGGTTTGCCTGATTACATCATTATCTGTTTTTCTCAAGCAATAAAAGCCGCCTTTGCCTTTATTACCTGAGTAACCTTTTCTGATCAGTTCAGCTATCAGTGGAATGCCTTTAGCAACTTTTTGGAATGGGTCATGTGCCGGCAATGCAGTACTCAGGCTATTGACCACATCCAGCATGAGATCGAGACCAATAAGATCGTACAGCCCAAAGACGCCCGTTTTAGGTATTCCCATAGGCTTGCCCATAATCGCATCAGCCTGTTCGACTGTAATGCCGAGATCGGCAGCTTCTGTAATA
>JADFPU010000062.1 GCA_022562175.1 Pseudomonadota bacterium
AGTAATGCTGCCTGTGGATAAGTAAAGTAACGGCGATACCAGGCATTGAGAAAATTAAACATCTGTGACTAAACTCCATATTAATCCATTTGACTGTCCTTAATAATAACGGGTATATAGAGTGTTCACTACCTGAATCTAACTGTGTCAATAAACCGAAGCAGATAAAAAATGGATCATGCGCAACTTGCCCGGCAAATTAAACAGTGGGGTCTGGCGTTAGGTTTTCAACAGGTCGGTATCACTGCTGTTGATCTGGCAGAAGATGAGACACATCTGTTGAACTGGCTTGACCAGGGCATGCATGGTGAGATGCAATACATGGCACGTTATGCAACAAAACGCAGTCGTCCGACAGCACTTTTGCCTGGCACACTGCGCGTCATCTCTGTGCGAATGGATTATGATCCGGCCGATGCCAGACAAACTAAACAGGTTTTGAAAGAACCTGAAACAGCCTTTATCTCGCGCTACGCACTGGGACGTGATTATCACAAACTCATGCGGGCGCGCCTGCAAAGACTTGCTGAAAAGATAAAGAAACATGCCGGACCGTTCGGTTACCGTGCTTTTGTTGACAGTGCCCCGGTACTGGAGAAGGCACTGGCAAGAAATGCAGGGCTCGGCTGGATCGGCAAGCACAGTAATTTAATCAACCCGGAAGCCGGCTCATGGTTCTTCCTCGGTGAGTTATATACCGATCTGGCCTTGCCTGTTGATGAACCTTTTAGCCAGGATCATTGCGGCACATGCAGCGCCTGTATTGATATTTGCCCGACACAGGCAATCATTGGTCCCAAACAGGTTGATGCGCGTCGTTGCATCTCCTATCTGACGATAGAACTTCGCGGCCCTATCCCGGAATATTTAAGAGCCCTGATCGGCAATCGCATCTTCGGTTGTGACGACTGCCAGCTGATCTGTCCCTGGAACCGCTTTGCCAAGAGCACAGAAGAAAAAGACTTCCAGGTCCGTCATGGCTTTGACACACCGAAACTTGTTGCACTGTTTAACTGGACCGAACAGGAATTTCTGCACAACACTGAAGGCAGCGCTATCAGAAGGATCGGCTATGAATGCTGGCTAAGAAACATAGCCGTTGCACTTGGCAATGCCCCGACGGCAACTGAAATTATTTCTGCGCTACAAAGCAGGAAAGATCATTGTTCAGCGTTGGTGAGGGAGCATGTCGAATGGGCGTTGAAACAACATGGATTAAACAAAGAACCACAAAATAGCTGTGTTTCACAGGTTAATTCTTAAGGGAAAAGTGATTTCCCGATCTGAAAATAAAGCCACAGATATTACACATGGATGTGTGCTTATGTAGTTATGAATTGTGTTTAATTGCTACTCATCTATCTCCTGGCATATTTGCGTCATCACACCGAAGCTGCTTGACGTATCAAGATCGGCGACATACCAATTGGAAATCCCTTTTCTGGGCTTATCGTCTATCATCTTTCCCCCATGTGTTTTTATAGCTGCTATCGCGGCGACTATGTCATCGACCATATAAGAGATCAGGAAAAAACCTTCACCTTGCTGTTCAAGTACCCTGCCAGGCACAGAATCCATATCCATTGGTTGCACCAGAACGAGCCAGACTTCAGAAAGTTTTATTCTGGCAGTTTTTACCAACCGTGTTGGATGCTCCTCAATATATTCAAACTGCACACCTGTTAAATTTTCATACTGTGCTACCGCATGCTCCAGATCACGAACAACAAAATTTATATGGTGGATGCGCTTGAACATATGATCGCTTCACTAGATACTAGATAATTCCTTTCTGTTTAAGCTCCTTAAGGCGTTCATCATCAATCTTAAGCAGATCTCTATACACCTCATCATTGTGTTGGCCCAGCTCCGGCCCACACCACTTCACCTTGCCCGGTGTGTCGGATAATTTTGGAAAGACGTTCTGCATCTTCAGTTCACCAAAGACCGCGTGTTGCATGGTGATTATGGCATCACGGGCCCTGAAATGTTCATCCTCCAGCATATCAGATGCCTTGTATATCTTACCGTTCGGAATACCATGCTCATTCATTTTTTCTCTCAGTTCAGCAGAGCTGAGTGTCCTGGTCCATTCGCTGATCAAATCATCAAGTTCCTGTTGGTGCTTGCCCCGTGATGAATGCTCTGCGTAGCGCGCATCCTCGGCAAGATCCTCTCTGCCCATTGCCTTGGCAAGGCGTTTAAACACCGTATCTTGATTTGCAGCAATAAGATATTCACCATCTTTGGTCGGGTAAGCATTTGAAGGAGCAACATTGGGCAAGATGGAGCCGGTACGTTCACGAACATAGCCCGCCTTCTGGTATTCCGGGATCAATGATTCCATCATGGCAAATACTGCTTCATAAATTGCCGAGTCGACAACCTGCCCACGACCTGTCGTTTGTCTTGCATGGAGTGCGCAGAGCCCACCCAAGGTAGCAAAGGTTGCGGCCAGTGCATCACCGATGCTAATCCCCATCCGGCTCGGTGGCTTTTCAGGATCGCCCACTATATTGCGCAGGCCACCCATGGCCTCACCGATTGAACCGTATCCGGCTTGTGATGCATAGGGACCCGTCTGACCAAAACCGGACACACGGATCATAATAAGCCGGGGGTTAATTTCGGCTAACTGATCATATCCGAGATTCCATCGCTCCATGGTGCCAGGTCGAAAATTTTCAATCAGAATGTCTGCCTCCCTGACCAGTTGCTTGATGATCTCCTGACCTTCGGTCTCGCGCGCATTCAGCGTAATAGATTTTTTATTACGCGCTATAACCGGCCACCAGAGTGACATCCCGTGTGCCTTTTCCTGTCCCCATTCGCGCATGGGATCGCCTGTTTTGGGCTGCTCAATTTTTATAACCTCTGCACCAAAATCCCCCAATAGCTGACCGCAAAATGGCCCGGCCAGCAAGGCGCCCATTTCCAGGACACGGAGATCTGATAATGGCCCATTGGCCGTAAGTAAATCTGCTGTTGTCATTTATTCCCCATGCTTAAATTAAAAAAGTACCCAATATCCGGGCATGCTATTTTATGCCTGCTAATGAGCTATGGATCAGATTGGACTGCACCGGAATCAATATAAATTTTTAGTAGGCGTCCAGCATATTGTATACATTAATTGACAATTCAACGAGTTTTATAGTATAAAAACATTATTTTGTATACATTTAGCCTTAATCTACCATCCCGGCTTGACGACGTTAGTAAACAAGAAACCCAAATTTTATAGAGTTTTAACATGGCGGATTTTATCGAGATTATTGATGTTGGCCCCAGAGACGGGCTGCAAAGCCAAACAAAACTGCTCGACACTCAGACTAAACTGGAATTTATCAGACGTTTAATCGCTGCAGGCGTACGTCGCGTGGAAGTCGTCAGCTTTGTGAATCCCAAGCGTGTGCCGCAGATGGCAGATGCCGATGAATTAATCAAGCGACTGCCTAAACTCAATAACGCAGCTTATATTGGACTGGTCCTCAATATGCGCGGATTTGAGCGCGCAGCCGCCAGCGCAATTGATGAGATTAATTGCGTGGTGCTGGCATCCGATACATTCAACCAACGAAATCAGGCAGCAAGCACAGAGCAGACAATGCAGACAATCGCAAGCATCGCCGCACAAGCTCAGCAAAGCAATCTGCCATGTAGCGTCACCATAGGTGCGGCATTTGGCTGTCCATTTGAAGGTGAGGTGCCAGTATCAAGGGTGGTGAATCTAGCCGGGCGCCTGGCGGACCTTGGCTTTGAAGAAATCGCGCTGGCCGACACCATTGGCGTCGCAGGGCCATCTGACGTCGCGACTGTTATCCGTGAAGTTACAAAGGTAACTGGAGATAGCCGAATACGCAGTCACTTTCATAATACACGCAACACCGGCGTGGCAAATGCGTATGTCGCCGTACAGGAGGGTGTCAGGGTTCTGGATGCCAGTTGCGGTGGTGTCGGCGGTTGTCCTTTTGCGCCGGGCGCAACCGGTAATGTGGCCACTGAAGATATACTTTATATGTTACAGCGTATGGGCATGGAAACAGGTATAGATATAAAGAAAATTATGCAGACGGCACAATGGCTGGGAAACGCACTTGAAACAGAAATGCCTGCCATGCTGACAAAAGCCGGATTATTCCCTCCTGAAGAATTGACCATACCCGTGCAAGCTGACTAGCAGCCTGTCCAGGGGCAATTGCATGGAAAAATACAAACAACTCTAATATCACTGACTACTTTATCCAGGGAGTATAATTTATGTCGTATAGACTTGGTGTCGACGTGGGCGGCACCTTCACTGATCTTTTGCTGATTAACGAAGAAAGTGGCGAAACCTATACAGCAAAGATACTTTCGACACCACAAGACTCATCTATAGGTGTATTAAACGGTGTTGCCCGAATCTGTGAGGAGTCAAATGTTGATCCTAAAGAAATATCCCGGGTAATGCATGGTACTACCGTTGCGACCAATGCTGTATTAACCGGTCGTGGTGCAAAAGTCGGTTTGATAACTACAAAAGGTTATAGGCACGTTCTGCAGGTAGCACGTTCCTTTTGTCCCGGTGGTCTGGGCGGTTGGGTGAATTTTGTCAAGAAACCATTACTGGCAGCACTGGAACTGACCATTGAAGCCGATGAACGTATTGATGCCAAAGGTCAGGTCATAAAACCATTGGATGAAGCAGCATTACGTGCGGAGCTGACAAAATTACATGCAAGGAATGAAGTTGAATCATTAACGATCTGTTTAATCAATGCATATATCAATGGTGATAATGAAAAACGGGTTGAAACCATCGCCCGTGAAATATTCACAGATATCCCGATTTCCATATCCAGTGAAGTGGTGCCGGAGATGCAGGAATACGAACGCACCGAAACCACAGTAGTCAATGCCTATGTGCGTCCCGAAGTTGCAAAGTACATCACCAATCTGCAAAACGCCTTAAAGGAACAAATGGGTGATGATGTCATTCTATCCATCTTGAGATCCGATGGTGGTCTGGCATCCGCACGCACCTCGGCAGCGTCACCGATAAATATGTTGATGTCCGGGCCGGCTGGCGGGGTAACAGGTGCTTTGTATTTCTGTAGTCGTGCCGGTTATGACAATATCCTTACCTTTGATATGGGTGGTACTTCTACTGATGTCGCCTTGATCCAGAATGGCAAGGCGCGAGTAAGACGGGAAACCATTATAGGTGATGTGCGTGTGAAAGCGCCGTCTTTGGATGTCAGAACAGTGGGTGCAGGCGGTGGATCCATTGCTTTTGTGCCGGAACTCACCAAGGCATTACGTGTAGGGCCCATGTCTGCAGGTGCAGTACCGGGGCCTGCTGCCTATATGAAAGGTGGTGAAGAACCAACCGTGTGCGATGCTAATGTGGTGCTTGGATATCTGCCTTGCGATGTGCTACTGGGCGGCGCCATGGGCATCGATAAATCGGCAGCAGAGAAAGCGGTACAAAAAATTGCTGACGCCATGGGTATTGGTTTAATGCAAGCAGCAGAAGGGATAATCAAGATTGTTAATGAATCCATGCTCGGTGCACTACGACTGGTATCGATAGAACAAGGCTATGACCCCAGGGATTTTTCATTGGTTGGTTTCGGTGGTGCCGGTCCATTACACGCCAATACCCTGGGCATGCTTACCGGCTCCTGGCCTGTGATTATTCCTCCGGGTCCAGGTGTATTGTGTGCCTATGGCGATGCAACGACTCAGATACAGGATGAAGCGGCCAGATCGTATGTGACTATGGCTGAAGACAGTAATGCAGAGCAATTGATTGCTGATCTTGAATCATTACAGGAACGTGCATCGCAATCACTCATTGCTGATGGTATTGCAAAAGCGGACCTGGAAATTTTTTACCAGGCTGATTTACGATATGCCGGTCAGGCCTATCAGATACCCCTGGAATTTACTATAGAAGATATAAAGAGCAAAGGTGTTGAGTATTTAATAACGCGTTTTGATGCTGAACATGAACATTTATTTACTTTTTCCCTGGGTGAAGCTCATGAAATCGTGATGATACGCGCTATTGTAAAAGCCAGGGCCAAAGCGATTGCCGAATTAAAAACCGGTGATATGCACACGACCCTCGAAGACTGCAAATTACACGATAGTCAATATTATTATGCGGGTAAGTGGCATGATATTGTGATCTATGACAGGGAAAATTTACATGCAGGATTAACTGTAACAGGTCCTGCTATTATCGGTGAAATGGATTCCACCACGGTAATCTTACCAGGCCATGAAGCACGGGTTGACCAACTGGGCAATCTTGTCATTAACCCTGAAAGTTAACAGGTAAAAACACAATGACGGCAACAATAATCGAACAAAATAAATCACCATTAAAACGCATTGATGTCGATACAGTCACAGTAGATATTATTGAAAATGCATTGCGAAATATACGCGTTGAAATGGATGCGGTACTGTTTCGTACAGCCATGTCCCCTGGTATTCGTGAGCAGGGCGATTGTTTCCCGATGGTAGCAAACCGTGATGGCAAAATGATCGTGGGACAGTTTGGATCATTCATCCATGGCTTCATGGAAGCTTATGAGGAACAAATAGAAGAAGGGGACATTATCCTTACCAATGATCCGTACATGTGTAACGCCGCAGTATCGCATTTACCTGACTGGATTGTCCTGGTGCCGATATTTAAAGACCGGCGGCATATCGCCTGGTCTGCCATGTTTGGCCATATGTCCGATAATGGCGGCATGGTGCCCGGCAGTATACCCATAAAGGCAACCAATATCTTCCAGGAAGGTATACGTATCCCGCCAATCAAGCTCTATAAAAAAGGTGTGCTGCAGTCCGATTTGCTGGAATTAATCCTGCACAATGTGCGGACATCACAATGGAACCGTTTTGATCTGAATGCACTGGTAGCGGCATGCAATACCGCGGCAAAACGTTGTGTAGAACTGGCGGAACGGTTTGGTGATGACGTCTTTTACTCCACCATGGAGATCATGCTGGAACGTAATCATGCAGCCATGAAACAGATCATTGAAATGATCGTGCCGGAACAACCACGTACGTTTGAAGATTACATATGTGACGATGGTGTTGGCATGGGACCCTATAAAATCAAGTGCACACTATGGCGTGAAGGTTGCAAGGCCATTTTTGATTTTGACGGCACGGATCCACAGGCAAACAGCTCAATCAATTTTTATCTCAGTGAAGAAATGTTCAAGATGTTCTTTGGCGCTTTCACCATTAATTTATTTGATCCGCATATATTATTTAATGATGGTTTTTATGACCTGGTTGAGGTCCGTATTCCTCAGGGTTCGTTATTGAAACCAAACTATCCCGCCGCATTGTCCGGCCGTACCCATGCATTGGGTAGAATCTTTGATGTCATGGGTGGTTTGTTGGGACAAAGTGCACCGGAAGCATTAAACGCCGCCGGTTTTTCCGATAGCCCGCATTTATTTTATTCAGGCTACGATGACAAGGGTAAATGGTTTCAACTATTCCAGATCGGTTTTGGCGGTATCCCCGGCCGGCCGGCCGGTGATGGACCGGATGGTCATTCATTGTGGCCGGGCTTTACTAATGTACCTAATGAATTTATCGAGGCCTATTTCCCGCTACGGATTGAACAATATGCCCCTATCTCCGATTCAGGCGGTGCTGGTCTGCACCGCGGTGGTAACGGCCTGAGTGTTGCCTACCGCTTTCTTTGCGACGGCACTATCGCAATACATGATGATCGATGGTTGACCTACCCCTGGGGTGTGAATGGCGGTGAACCCGGACAACGTTCAAGCAAGCACCTCGTACGCGCAGATGGGACTGAACAATGGTTGCCATCCAAATGCGATGGTATCGACGTTAAACAGGGTGATCTGTTGTACTTCAATACCTGGGGCGGCGGCGGCTGGGGAGATCCCTATAAACGTGATGCCGAGTTAGTCAGGCAAGATGTAGAACGCGGTCTGGTCTCGGCAGCAGGCGCCGGACGTTATGGTGTTGTCATCAGCCGTGACAACCGTGTTGATACTGAAGCGACTGACAAATTGCGATCAGCCCTGCAAGCCGATAGAGGCGAGCCCCCCCTGTTCAATTTTGGCGGTACCATAGAAGAAATAAAATCCCGTTGCCTGGACGAAACACACTTGCCCGCACCACAATCACCTGGCTTTATTTAGACTATCTTTATGACGTTTTCCTGAATTTCATCAGCCTCTGGTTGATTGGAGGTATAAATATGGTGTGCAGCACGTAGATGTGATTCCATAACGCTCTGTGCCCAGCGCCCATTTCGCACTTTGAACGCTTCTATCAATTCACGATGATGGTGGTTGCTTCGTTCTACATCCGCATCGGTGTATCTGTCAATCGTCTTTAACAACATAGGCACTTCTACCAGCCAGGAAAGCATTTTGTTGACACGATTGCTGTTTGCCTCCTCAATGATGATGCTATGAAAACGATGATTATATTTAATGGTCTTGCGATGGTTTTGCGGCGAGTGTTGAACACACAGTTTTTCAATTTCATCGGCACATTGAATGAGATCGTCAATGGCTTCATCAGTAATGCGGGTTGCTGCACGGAGTGCAGAATAACCTTCCAGCATGGTACGCAATTCAAAAATGTCATCGACTTCATCATCGGCCCAGGTCGCCACAAAGGCACCCTGATTCGGGGTGAATTTCACATAATGCTCGTTACTCAGGCGCCGTAATGCTTCACGCACCGGCGTCCGGCTGACTTTGGACTGTTGCGCTATCCGCTCTTCCTTCAAATGCATACCCGCACCAAACTCGCCGGAAAGTATCCGCCCACGAATCCAGATATATGCCAGCTCACTTGCTTTAGACATCTGCCTGCCTTACTGATTTACAGTCATTATGCATCGCCGAATTATGCACTGTTATTGAAAATAATGCTGGGCCAATAGACACTACAATGAAAGATACAATACTGCACCTGTGCAGCCCGGATCGCCTCAAAAATGCAGCTTATTTACGACACAGTATTTGCCAACCTGGTAAAGTCATCGTAATATAACTGCTATTTTGTATACACTCAAGCATATGAAGATCAAGCAAGCTTATTTGGCAAAGCATGCCGGAGCTTGATTTACGATCTGCAAAAATCCTAATGGTTCAGTACATAAACAGGCCATATCTAGCAGATAAAAAGATTTAAACGCGTACTGACTGGTCACGCTGATAAACCAGAGCACTGTTGTGGAAACGGAATATTGTATACATGCACGGTGGGGTATGATATATAAATACAGTGTGCGGGTTCTCAGTCATTTTTGTTGTATATTAACAACGAGCTGAAGCTTCAAGAAACTCAAATTTAGCTAAGAACTGTCATTGAAACAGAACATCTGGCTGTTTGTGGGAGGGGATATGAAACGTTTTATTTTAACCATAATACATCTCATCAGCGGCCTGGCTATCATGGCGGGGGCCATTCCAACGACATCTTTTGCACAAGGCGATGTACTGGAAGAAATCATTGTCACGGCCCGTCAACGTGAAGAAAGACTCCAGGATGTGCCGGCATCGATCACAGCATTCACCGAGGGGGTCATCAACCGGGCCGGGATTGAGCGAGCCGAGGATTTCATTGCCATGACCCCGGGCGTCTCCATGGTCAATGCCGCTGAGGTCGGTGACGCCCAGATCAGTATTCGCGGTATTAATGGCTCCCGCGACGCCGAGGCAAACTTTGCATTTATTGTTGACGGCATCTTGCATACCAACCCCAGCGCCTTTAACCGTGAATTCGCGGATCTGAAACAGATTGAAGTCTTGAAGGGCCCACAGGGCGCTATCTATGGGCGCAGTGCTGCTGCGGGCGCCATCATCGTCACCACACAGGAACCCTCGGATGAGTTTTCAGCCAAGTTGAAAGTCAGTGCCGGTAACAATGAGTCCTACTACACCTCGGCAGTCATCAGCGGCCCGCTGATCGAGAACCAGTTAAAGGGTCGTCTGCATTTCAACTATCGCAGTACCGACGGTTTCTATCGCAATGAGTTTCTTGGCAACAGCAAGATTGTCGATGATTTTGAAAACTTCAATATCAATGGCACCTTGTTATGGCAACCGAACGATGCCCTGAGCGTTGATTTCCGCGCTCATTATGGCGAAGTCAATGCTGCATCGATTACATTTAATGCGATCTTTGCATTGTCCGACGCTGCCGCTTTCTTTGGTGACCCGAACGGCCCATTGAACGAAGATGTCAACGAACACGAATTTATTTTCCAGGCAAATGTGAATCCGACCAATGATCAGGAGTCCATGGATTTCTCCATCAAGGTCGACTACGATATGGACTGGGCGACTGTTACGAGTTGGTTCCTGTACAGCGATATCGATCAATCTTTTCTGGCTGATGGGACCAGTGCTTCATTTTCATTTTTTGCAGCAGAGCCTTCGTGTATAGCCTCGACCACAGCACTTGGTCCCGCTGGTGCAAACGTACTACTACCTGCTCCGCAATTTCTTGGACTAAACCCAGGTGGCTTCGACGCTGTATTAAATCCCACTGGATCATTCTTTGGTCCTTATTCCCCGACGACTTGCGATGGCTACCAATTCCAGGTCCGTAATCAGGAGGACATCAGTTTCGAGATCCGATTGGCCTCAAAATCGGATCAACGTCTACGCTGGCAGGGCGGCTTTTATTTTCTCGATCTCGAACGTGAGGTAGGTGTAGCATCATTGCGTGAAGATATAACTGGCAGTTTGCCTGCATCACTGGTCAATCCACAGACCGAAGCCTTGGTGCATGACCGATTTGATACTACAGTCTTTGCAGTGTTTGGTCAGCTTGCCTACGATATTAGCGACGATATAGAGATATCAGCGGCGTTACGTTATGACCGGGAAGAACGAGATGTGAGTTCCCTGGTGCCTGGACCAAATCAACAGCGCTCACAATTCATCGAATTTACAGCCTCGTTTTTACTTTTCCCATTAGGCGCGAATGTATGTGATGACGGGGTACAGGGTTCTCCACTAAACCCGGCTTTTATCGATTTCGATACCTGTACGGTCAGCAATAGCATCCCCGATCGTGACGCTGTGTTCGAGGAGATTCAACCCAAGATCAGCTTGAGTTGGGATGTAAACGACAACATCACCCTGTTCGGTAACTGGGGGGTCGGCTTCAAGAGCGGCGGTTTTAACAATCAGGGCAGTGCCGCGACGGTGGATCTTTTCTTCAATACCCCGTTACTGGATCCGATTGCGGTGGGAGGCGCTGCTGCGGGCGCCGGACTATTGATTAGCGATTCTTTTGAAAAAGAGACATCCAGCGCCTTTGAAATAGGTTTTAAATCCAGGTTTCTGGATGGTCGCTTGAAAATGGAGGGGGCCATCTTCCATACATCTATCGATAATATGCAAATCTTTAATTTCTTCGTCGGTCCGTTCGGTCTGTTACGTGTCGTCTCGAACATTGACGAAGTCACTATCAACGGCGGTGAATTCGGCCTTAGTGTGCAGATGACGGACGCGTTGAACGTCTATAGTGGTTTCGGCATCACCAGTGGCAGGATCGATAAGAACCGAGTCCGTCCACAGACGGTAGGCAACGATATACCCTATGCACCTGATTATACAATCAACCTCGGCACCGAATATATCAAACCTGCTTTTGCCGGTATTGATTTCGTCGGCCGACTGGATTATTCCATCGTTGGTCCCACCTGGTTCTCGACCTTGCAGGCAGGCGACCTGACGCCTAATTTGTTCACGCCGTTTGGGTTTGGACGATCTAATCAGACCTCGTCTGAGCGTGATACATACGGCATTTTTAATATCCGGGTCGGCCTCCAGTCGGACAAATGGGGCGCGCATATGACAGTGAAAAACTTGATGGATGAGAAATACCTGGAGGAAGTCATCCCGGCGCCGGAGTTTGGCGGTTCATTCTCCCACCCAGGTTCAGAGAGGCAATGGGCAGTCGAGGTCAGCTACGAATTTTAGTTCGAAGATAATTTTAATTAAAAATATTTATTAGCTATATTAAAGGGGGAACACAATTTCCCCTTTTTTTATTTTACAGGGCAGTTTTCTGTTGCCGCTTTATTGTCGCCGGGTAATGCCTATTATATCTTCATCATTTACTATCTATAACCTGATCTCGGGATAAGCACAGAATAGTCCCTTCTCCTGGGGAAGAAGGTTACAATTCCATGGACGCCTATACGGAAGTAATCGGTAGAGTCGATTTCTGGAACAGAGACCCAGGGTAAAATCATACTTGAACAAAAATTAAGCAAATAACAATTCTTCTCGAAAAGAATCATTCCATCCCGCGTTCTTCAGCTTGCCCCGCTCACAAAACAGCACAGAAACTGCTCTGGCACCAAGGCGCTGATGAACCGGGCTATCGTATCATCGACCGGGATCCCTGCTTCAAAGGCCCGAAACTTCCGTAACCAATCAAGCTTTACATCACCAAATTCCTTGATATCTTTCCAGCCCTCGGCACCGGATAATATCGCTGACACCACTAAGAACAGGATGTCGTGTAAATCATGTCGCTTATTGATGTGAGAACGGGGGTCTGTAAGACTTTCAAAGTGGTCCATAAAGGCCATGCTCGCTTCTCCGCTATGAATTTGCGAGATCTGATCATGGCTACCCTATTAGTTCCCCTGTTGCTTAGTCCAATTCGTGATCAATAAATTGATTTTTATAACTAAAAGTGTGATCTTGCCCTGATGTTTATATAAAATATTGTTACTTCATCATCCATCCATACAACACCTGTTAGGCTATGCGCTGAATAAAAAACAATGTGAATAATCGCAATTACTTTTTATGAATCCACCTAATAAAGACTCTGCGCCCGCATCAAAATTAATACATAACGGATTGGCACATCATCAAGCTGGTCGCTTGCAGGAGGCTGAAGCCATTTATAAGACAATTTTAAAAGAGCAGCCCCGGCATGCCGGCGCATTACATTTATTGGGTGTTATTGCTCATCAGGTAGGAAAACATGAAATGGCTGTTAACTTGATTGATAAGGCAATAAACATAAATCCTAATGTACCGGATTTCTATAATAACTGTGGTGCAGCCTATCGAGCACTACATAAAAATGAGTTAGCCATTGGCCGTTATGAACAGGCCCTTGCCCT
>JADFPU010000250.1 GCA_022562175.1 Pseudomonadota bacterium
TTACGGAACATAACATTTAAACTGTATGGCACGACGTAAGGAGCGTCCAAACGAGCGCATTGTTATGCGGCGCTTAAATTAACTTTGTGGACACTTCCAAGTTTAACGCGTTTCTTTGCCTGCCAAAGATCATATGCATCTTGCATCAACAACCAGCTTTCAGGGCTGCGGCCTAGAGCCTTGGAAAGGCGAAGTGCCATTTCAGGACTAATGCCACTCTGCATTTTTAGTACCCTGTTGAGAGTAGAGGCAGCCACATTAAGTTTTGCAGCTAAATAGCGGCAACTTAAATCAAAAGGCTCCATATAAGTAGCCTGAATAAACTCGCCAGGATGCGGGGGGTTATGCATAGCCATTAGTGATAATCCTCGTAGTTGACGATATAAACATTGCCATCGGTGAAATCAAAAGTGATGCGCCAGTTAGCATTTACGGTAATTGACCATAAACCCCTGAGGCCACCTTTGAGTTGGTGTAGCCGATAACCCGGAATATCAAGATCTTCAATGTGATGGGCAGTGTCCAGAGCAGTTAGCTGCATACGGATCTTTTTAGCATGTTTAGCCTGGATGCCTTTTGTGCTGCCAGAGGCATAGAATTTTTCTAGGCCTTTGTGCTTGAAGGACTTGATCATCCGCCAAGTGTAGCGCGTTGCGCAACACTGTCAAGCCGCACAACTCCTGCTTAACAGGCAGCGAGAAAAGTAAAGAGGTCAAGTATCATAATAATAGTTTCATTTTCGTCCTCAAACTCCGACTGTCTTGTAGCGCAAGCTTAAAATTCTTGATGATTGTTGATGCACTCCCATAGTGCGCCAACCCAAAAGCCTGTGCAATATCCTTTAATGTATGTCCACCTTTTTCCAGGCACAAATACATCGCCATCCCCCGGGGGTGATTAGGTGCCACTCGCCCGCGCCCACTCGTTAATATGGTTTCACGCGTCACATGCAGCGCTCTTACAACCTGCAGTATGATCTCATCAATAGAGGGTCTAAACACCTGACGCGTTGCACGGTTTACATCCTGCTCTGGCGTGTTTCGTTGACCATACACCCAATCTCGAAAGGCTTTACTGCCTAAATAGGGGCGCTGATACCCTTTCCCGTAAAATTGCTTGATTTCTTTATCCACCCCTTGCTCCACAAAGGCCTTGTAGTTAGCACGCCGGCGGCTTGTCAGGGGTAATTGATCGTATATTTCATCTTTATAGAGCCATGCAGGTGGGCGTTTCACCGTGATATAATCCAGATAGCTTGACCAGGGATAATCTTCCAGCCGGTCGACCAACTTCGCTTCAAGCGGATTGCGATGAATGTAACGAGACAATTGAAGCTGATAGCTATCCTTTTCAACACAAATCGCTTGATACCGCCCTCTAAATAACGGGCCATCCGTGCGCTTTAATCGATTATGTCGCTGCGTATACACCCCATTGATATGACGCATGGCTCTAGCCAAATTCGCCTCCGGTGTCTTAACGAGCAGATGGTAATGATTACGCATTAAGCAATAGCACAAAATCTGTAGTCCAAATCGTTGGTGGGCTTCTGCCAAGACCTCTAGAAAGGTTAAATAGTAATCGCTATCGCTGAATATGTGGCGTCGCCCGCTACCTCGATTCATTACGTGGTAGTAGGCATCGGCGTACTCGATGCGTAAGGGTCTGGGCATGAATGCAGGATAACAGTATTATCATGACCTTTCTATATGATACTTGACCCCTTTATTTATTGGGCCACGACAGGATGGGGTTAGTTTTGAATCTGGTGAGTGTCCAGTTGTTTTCGAATGAATAGTGCGAGTCTTTCCAGGGAGTAGGGTTTTCTCAACAGTGGTAACTCATCATCATGGATTGTCTGCTCATCAAACAGCTCAGTTCGTAATCCAGTTGTCAGTGCAACCTTCAACTCTGGCAATTGCTCTCTTGACCATAGAGCCAGTTCATGACCATTTTTATCGCCTGGAATAACAATGTCACTAAACAAGAGATCCATGGAATGTCCTTGATCTGAAATGACTTCCATGGCTGTATCGGCGTTATCTGTTTCTACAACACGATAGCCAAGGTTCTGCAAGCTGCGAACGGCGAACCTGCGAACATTTTTATTATCTTCTACTACCAGTATGGTTTCGGTCCCCCTTGGAATACTTTCCGGGAGTTTCTGTAGTTTATCTTCCTCAATTACGTGGGTTGATTCAGCAAGAAACAGTGTAATGGCTGTGCCAACCCCAAGGGTACTCTCTATCAATAGATCACCACCCGATTGCTTTGTAAAATTGTACACCATGCTTAATCCAAGTCCACTGCCTTTGCCGGCAACCTTTGTTGTATAGAATGGTTCACTGGCGCGTGCTGCCACTTCTTCATCCATGCCGGTTCCGGTATCGCTGGCCGTAATTACAATATAGTTACCAGTAGTGAGATTTGGTAATTTATCAATCGAATTTAAATCCACTTTCCTTAGTCCTGTTTCAATTTTGAATTCACCTCCCTTTGGCATGGCGTCACGTGCATTCACAGCCAGATTCAAGATGGCGCTTTCCAACTGATTTGAATCGGTAAATATTGTTTTGACATCTTCACTCAAATTAATTGTCACCTCAATATCCTCACCCAGCATACGATCCAGTACTCTTCTTAACTCCATAATAACTTCATTGACTTGAATATTTCTGGCTTGAGGTTTGGTTTTACGCAATAGCAGCAGCAGACGTTGGATGAGTTCTTCACCATCCTTTGCTGCGGAGTAGACATCATTGAGTATTTCATTTGTTTCCTTTTCGTCGATATTGCTTTCATCTTCCATGAGCAACTGCAGGTTTCCAGTAATGATTGTCAGCAGGTTATTGAAATCGTGGGCAATACCACTTGTTAATTGGCCTATGGCTTCCAGTTTCAAGGCGTGAGAAAGCTGCTTTTCTGTTTCAAGTTGCTCGGTTATATCTTCTTTGACAGCAATATAGTGGGTGATATCCCCATCTACGTTTAAAACAGGTGAGATAGACGCAGATTCCCAATACAACTCACCGTTCTTTTTGACATTATGAAATACTCCATGCCATTCACAGCCAAATGTAAGGGTTTCCCATAATGCTTTATATTCTTCCGAGGGTGTTTCTCCCGATTTTAAGATGCGTGTGTTTTGTCCGATTATTTCCTTAAATGAATAACCCGATACCTTGGTAAATTTCGGGTTAACATATTCTATGTTTCCCTGGGTATCGGTAATGATTACTGAAACCGGGCTTTGCTCGATGGCACGTGATAATATGGTCAATTGTGCCTGTGCTTTTCCCTGTTCAGTACGAAACTTTTTTTCACTATTCTGTATATATGCCCCTATAATTGCCGTCCTCCAAATAGC
>JADFPU010000251.1 GCA_022562175.1 Pseudomonadota bacterium
GTTGGTCTACAACTACGGGGAGGATTTCCATTAAACATGGTGACTGACTCTTCGTTGATCAATTACGCTGTCTACGTCGGTAATGGACTCCAGCTCGAAATCGAAGAAGAGGACGGAGAATTTGAAATCCACGCCGTTGAAACAGAGGGCTTCACAGAGGACGTGGATGATGAGAAGGTTTTCGGCGGCAGATTAGGTTTTCTCCCCATCCCCAATCTGGAGATTGGCTTCTCGGGAGCAATCGGCGAGGTTGGTCTGGAAGATGAAGCGACGCGTAACTATGACGTCCTGAGCTTTGACCTGTTTTACCGCTGGAAGAACCTCGATCTCCGTGCTGAGTATGTGAAGCAAGAGGTCGATGACCTGGCAACGAGCATTGCGCCGGAGGGTCAATGGTGGGAAGCCTGGTATGCCCAGGCCTCTTATAAATTACTGCCGACCAAGCTTGAATTGGTGACCAGATACGGCAATCTGAATTCAACCCATGCCAGTCAGGAACAGGAGCAATGGGCGATAGGGATTAATTACCTGTTCGCCAATCAAGCCATGGCCAAGTTGGCCTATGAGTTCAATGATGGCGTAACGGGTAATCCCAGGGATGAGGATCGGTTCCTATTACAACTAACATCCGGGTTCTAAAGGAGACGAACATGAATAAGAACATTATTACACTTCCAACTAAATGCCTCAGGGGCTTATTAGCAACAATATTATGCCTGATCACACATGTCACAACGGTGACGGCGGAGGAAACTGGTGATGTAAACCGGGCGCCAAGGCCTGGGCGAATACCTGTGCACGCTGTCATAACATGCGCAATGCTAGCGAATTTCGGGATGACTTATGGCAACCCATTGTTTTGCATATGCGCATTCGGGCAGGTATCCCTGGATCGATGGCGAGAGACATTCGCGCTTATCTACAGTCGAGCAACTATGCAGCACCAGCACCTAGAACCTCAGTTGCTGTCACAGGTTTGAGTGGACAGGAAGTCTATTCAGGCACCTGTGTAGTCTGTCATGGTGCTGATGGCAAAGGAGCTTTGCCGGGTGTGCCAAAACTGAGCGATAGACTCTCACAGTCTTCCGATGATGTCTTGTTAAAACGGATTATGAACGGCTATCAAAGCCCGGGTTCTAGCATGCCGATGCCGGCTAGAGGTGGTAATCCAGGACTGACTGATGACGACGTAAAGAAGGTACTTTCATTTATGAAGAGTAACTTCGGTCAATAGTCGTTTAGTACACTAATTTCTCCGCCTGAATATAGTAAAGCCTAGTTTCAATGAATTCAGTAAAAGCTTCGGGATAGAGTTCTAGTTGCATTATTGAGCCAGTCCCTGGCCCTTGAAAAGACTTCATTAGCAGGTACTGCGCTTAGCTTGCCTTTTTTCATTTCCAAATAACGGCGCTGCGCTTCTTCCAGCCATGTGCATTCAACATCTTCATCTCACCCTTTGTCAAGGCCGGTGATTAGTAACTTCGAAATTTCCGCTTTCTCGCTTGCCTCAAGTCTCTGAATTTACCGTTCAATTTCTACTAAGGTCATCGTTATACCCAATCACCTCTAAGCACTAAGCACAGTATAACCAGATTCCTAAAGGTTATGTTGAAGATATATTCTTCAATCAGGAGACCATTAGTATTGTTGATAACTTCTATGACTTGATAAAAAACATCTCCCTCTTACAAATTTATACACGAACAGCTAACACATCGCATTTAGCACGGTGCAGAACCCCATTGGCAGTTGAGCCGAGAATCAGACTGATTCCATGTCGGCCATGGGAACCGACCACAATCAGGTCGATATCATATTCTTCTGCATAGGATGTGATTTCGACCTTTGGCACACCCGGTATCACTTTGAAAACCGCATCCGTCATCTCTACATCTTCTGCCAGACATTTCAGATCTCTCTCAGCTCTATCGATCATCTCCGGTTGATCCGTGTACAGATCGACATATGAAAATGTTTCAAATTCACCGATCACCGGCGTTATCTCTATCACATGAAGCAGGGTAATCTCAGCTGAAGATTGTTCCGCGACATTTTTTGCACGCTGTAAAACCTGATGTGATTCAGCAGTGTAATCGACAGCCGCCAGTATGTTTTTATAGTCAGCCATGAGTTCTCTCCTGATTGTCCTGATAATTATAGTATCACTGATACGATGAATCTATATATTGATCTTAATCAAAGAATAAATACCTGTGCAGGTTATGCTTTTATTAAATCAACGGGACTAAAAAAAATGGTTGCTTCAATTATCTATTCGAGAAAAGCTCTGGCTTATCTGATTTTTGTTTTCATACTTGTGGCAATGGCGCCAGCTGTTTCGTCGCAGGAAGCTTCTGCTAGTTCAGCACAAAATTCATTATATCAAGCATTGACTGGTGGCAAGGTCGATTTAAACCTGCGCTATCGTTTCGAACACGTGGTCGATGATTTTGCACCGGGCGGTATACCGTTAAAAGATGCCGATGCCTCGACACTCCGCACAACACTCGGTTACACGACCGGCAAGTTTTACGATTTCGGCGCCCGTTTCCAGGTGCAGGATGTCAGGACAGTCGGTCCCGATGATTTCAATGATGCCACCCGCAGGCCAAATGCCAAGACCCGCTTTGCTGTGGTGGCAGATCCCTCGGATACGGACGTGCTGGAAGGCTATCTCAGTTTCGATGGAATGCCTAACACCACGGCCAGACTGGGTCGCCAGATCATTACCTATCGCAAGGCACCGTTTCACCGTTTTATAGGAACAATTTTATGGCGCCAGAACTGGCAGGTATTTGATGCATTCACTGCCGTGAACAAATCACTACCGAACACCATCATCAGCTATGCCTATATCTGGAATGTAAACCGGATCTTCAGCGATAAAGCGCGCAACCCGTTTAATAACTTCGACAGTAACTCTCATTTAATCAATCTGAAATACGGCGGTCTGCCGCTGGGCACGCTGGAGGCTTACGCCTACCTGCTCGACTTTGATAATGGCAGGGCCTTTTCCAGCCAGACCTATGGTGTGCGATTTAACGGCGCTCATCCGTTAACCAATACTGTCAAAGCCCTGTATGCGGCGGAGTATGCCAGTCAGAGTGACTATGCGGACAACCCTAATGATATCGATGCTGATTATTTCCTGGGCTCGGCGGGGATTAATATCAAATTGAATAATGTCATCGAATCACTGACCTTGAAATTTTCCTATGAGCAACTCAGTGGTGATGGCGGGGCCGACAGATTTGTGACCATACTCGGGACCAACCATGCCTTTCAGGGCTGGGCTGATCGTTTCCTGATCACCCCGGGTGATGGCATTGAGGACTTTTATGTCACGGCTATAGC
>JADFPU010000252.1 GCA_022562175.1 Pseudomonadota bacterium
AATCCAATACAGAGGTGAACAAACGAAAATGAGCGAACATATTATCCATGTTACAGACTCGAGCTTTGAAGATGAAGTATTAAGTTCAGATATGCCGGTAATAGTCGATTACTGGGCTGAATGGTGCGGCCCCTGTAAAATGATCGCACCGCTTCTTGATGAAATTGCCGATGAATATAATGGCAAACTCACCATCGCCAAGATTAATATTGATGACAATCAGCAGACCCCTCAAAAATATGCTGTCCGGGGTATCCCAACCCTGATGATATTCAAGGACGGGGAAGTAGCCGGAACCAAGGTCGGGGCCATGTCAAAGTCCATGTTGTCTGCATTTATCGATAGTGTGATATAATACTGGACGTATCCAGTTTGACGTGCTAACTTTAGTTAGTAACTAGAACCTGTCTGTCTGATCCCTCTTAAAAAATAAATTTAGCAGAAGCAATCCATTCGGGCGCATTAGGCGCTTGTATGTTATATCCACAAGCTCGAGTTTGCAGGAGCCTATGAACCTAACAGAACTAAAACAACAACCAGCATCTCAATTAGTCTCACTTTCAGAAACACTCGGCCTAGACGGCCTGGCCCGTCATAAAAAGCAGGATGTTATTTTTGAAATCCTCAAGGCACACGCCAAGAAAGGCGAAGATATTTATGGCGATGGTGTGCTGGAGATACTCCAGGATGGCTTTGGCTTCCTGCGATCAGCTGACAGTTCCTATCTGGCCGGGCCTGACGACATCTATGTCTCACCGAGCCAGATCCGCAGGTTCAATCTCAGGACCGGTGATAATGTCGCCGGAAAGATACGCCCGCCTAAAGATGGCGAACGTTATTTTGCCCTGTTAAAAGTCCACGAGATTAATTTTGAGTCGCCGGATAAATCAAAGCATAAAATACTCTTTGAAAACCTGACGCCGCTGTTTGCGACTGACAGGCTTAGCCTGGAGAAAGGCAACGGTAGCACGGAAGACCTGACACCCCGTATTATTGATCTTGTCTCACCTATCGGCAAAGGCCAACGCGGTTTAATCGTTTCGCCGCCGAAGGCCGGCAAGACCATGATCCTGCAATCTATTGCGCAATCCATCACACATAACCATCCGGAATGTCATCTTACTGTGTTGCTGATCGATGAACGTCCGGAAGAAGTGACTGAAATGCAGCGTTCTGTCAAGGGCGAAGTTATTTCCAGTACATTTGATGAACCGGCCAGTCGACACGTTCAGGTAGCCGAAATGGTCATTGAGCGGGTAAAGCGTCTGGTCGAACACAAAAAAGATGCTGTGATCCTGCTTGATTCGATTACCCGCCTGGCGCGTGCCTATAACACGGTAGTGCCTGCATCAGGCAAGGTATTGACCGGCGGTGTTGATGCCAATGCCTTGCAGCGTCCAAAGCGATTTTTTGGCGCCGCGCGAAATATTGAAGAAGGTGGCAGCCTGACTATTATCGCCACAGCGCTGGTCGACACCGGCTCGCGCATGGATGATGTGATCTACGAAGAGTTCAAGGGTACCGGTAATATGGAACTGCACCTTGACCGTGAAATATCGGAAAAAAGAGTCTACCCGGCAATTAATATCAACCGTTCCGGCACCAGAAAGGAAGAATATATCACCGATAAGGTTGAGCTCCAGAAAATGTGGATCCTGCGCAAACTACTGCACCCGATGGATCCGCTTGGCGCCATGGAATTTATGCTGGAACGACTCAAGCCAACAAAGAATAATGCACAATTCTTTGACGCCATGAAGCGTCAGTGAAGGTGATCAATACGCCGTATCTTATCGCCTTTGCTTAACCGATAGAAGCGTCGTAATTCCTTTAGCATTTCTTGTTGTCTGCCTTTACTGAGATAACTGGATTCCAGATACCAGCAGTATTTCTCTGCATAGTAACTGGCGTCACGGTAACGTTGCAGTTCAAGCAGCGGTAAATCTTTCCTGAAACTAATCGACTCGAATAATAACTGCCTGAGTTGTCCCGGTGGCGGATGTCTGGACTGTTGTGCCAGATAAGTATCCACGATAATAAATTTATCGATCTCCGCCTGCAGCTCCATTTCGAATATCGTCACGCTGCGCTGGTATGATGCATTCCAAACGAGATACAGGAAATGACTTATACCTTCCACGACCAAACAAAAATCTTCAAGATTACCATGATATAATTGCACAACCGGATCGTCCTCGCGCAGCCTTTCTAAAACGCCATCATGTAGATACAGTGATAACAACAGGTCATCATCGGACTGACACACCAATAATTTCTCTTTTACATCTTGAGTTGCTGTACCACGGTCCAGGCTGTTTGCCAGAACCTGGTTGGTGATCAGGTAATCGTTGACATCATGACTAACATCCAGATCATAGATGCCCTGCAAATGCTGCTGGAAGGCGGTAAGTAAAATCGCTCTGCTCCTAGTGTGTAAGCGGCTGGGTTCTAAGCGGCTGTATACCCAGCTTTCTTAACTTTTCTGCAGCGTGATCGCTACCACTACATTGCCAGATTTCATATAGTCTCAAAATATCGGAGCTATCATTCAACTGTGCCTGTTCGCCTACCTCGGCAAAGACATCCACAAATTTCGAAAAACTGTTACCCAGTTCAATGTATACCTCTTTCAATACACGATTGTTTCTGGAGACCCTGCCTGAATCAGCCAGATAACTGTAAGCACTGCCGCCCATTGCGATATAATAATCAACATCGACCAGACTGCGGCTAAGGCTGTGTGCAAACAGGCCAGAGATAAACAGGGCGATATCCCCTAATTTCTGTAGCGATCTGTCGCGCTCATTATCGGAGCGTGCTTCGACGACTTCAGCATAAATCATGACCAGCGGTTTGAGCCTCAAGCCATCCTCAGTGGACTCGAAAAGCTGTTCTGCTCGAACAAAAACAGTCAGTAAATTGACAATATAAATGACGGTCTCATCACACACCGACAGACGTTGGTTGATTAGCGCAGCCTGCACTGCGTCCTGAAAATATTCGCGGACGCCTACACCGGTAACTAACTGCTCTTTGCGGTCTGGTGTCATCCTTCGATACCTCCCATAAGCTGGTGTTGAAAAGTGACAAGGGTCTTTAACTAAATAACGGCTGCTTGCTAAAGCTACTTTAGAAAAATAACAGGGAAATAGGCTAAAATGGAAGTTAGCACTCACTTATAAGTGCTGCTAAAAACTAGCTAGTGTCTATCCAGGATAGAATAATTCTCGCCAAGGCGCAAAGATCGCATAACTATAAGATATGGGTATAAAAGCATATTACGATTTCTTTCATGGCGTCTTTGCGAGAAAAATTATAGCGTTTATGGATGGACACTAGCT
>JADFPU010000003.1:0-2597 GCA_022562175.1 Pseudomonadota bacterium
TGTCATTAGATATGCTTATCATCATCTTATGTTCAACTCGTAGCGGTTATCAGCATGGATGGTGTGTAGTCAGGTTTTGCAGGACGACTATATGGATATTGTCGGTTGATAACGTCTGGACGAATATAGGATATATTCGGGTGAAAATGTCTGGAACAAATTTTCCAACATGTTATCTAGCAAAAACCTGTCAACTGCATTGAGGGATTCTCCTCGTTGCCAGCGAGCCCACATTTCTGCCTTCTGTTGTGAAGTATATTTTATTCGCGTTCTGTAATTCATGTTCAACACTCCCTCTTTTTTGCTATAAGATTAAAGTGTTGCGTCGATCAGTTGAAGCCACCACCCAAAGCAGACGTTCGAGAAAGCTTTATATTTGTAGAGGGTCTATATGATATTTTTTACTTATCTGATTCCTAAAGGCAGCCAATACGTTTGGTAGATACGACAATATTATCGAAATAACGTTCCTGATCTCTGATAGAACCTTTATTCCAGTAATTTTCAAAGAAAATCGCATTTAAACCATATTCAGTCCATGATCTGACAAAATCCAACCTTGAAGCCACTGCTTCTAGCTTATTGTTAATCCAGAATTCTTGCAAACCATTTGCCTGTCCGGGGTCATTTAGCCGAACATGGTGTTCCACACAAAACCACTTGCCTGAATTCTCTGTTATAAATATTTTCGTTTGACCTCTGGTAATTCCCAGCCATGACATATTTGTAAAATCGTTATATCCGTTACATTTAACTTTGTTATCAGCATTGACACAGCGGACTGGGTCCATCAATAACTCTCCATTCCTACCTGACCACAGGTGAGCAATCATTGCTTGCGACCAATCTTCTGAATTATTGAAAATAGTGACTCTTGATAGTTTATCTGGACTACCCTGCCAACCAGATTGCATTTTCAGATACATACGATAATAAATTTCTCTAAAGTCTTCCTTGTTTCTTACATTTTTGTCCATATAAGCCTGTGGATTTCTTGCAAAAGATAATTTTAGTCCACCGGCAGCTACTTGATCCTTTTGCCAACGAATACGAATACCTCTCGATTGATTTATACCAACTCCATCTATTACTGCAAAAATTTCGATGTTATCAGAGGCTTCAAAATATCGACCTGGACCAATTAGAGAATCCTGGGTTTCGAAGTCATCACAAAAGATCCATTCCGAGTGATGATTTTTCCAATCTATACATTCCTGACTATATGTTGTTGGTATATACAACCAGTACAACAGCAAAGTGATGAATAGAAATTTAAAAAAAAAGTATACATAATGATAAATATATAACATTCCGAAGGATAATTGTATGAACCATTTAATTTTGAATGGCCGCTTCCGGCAGATTCACTTCAATAATCGAATTGCCGCACAGGGTCAATAAGCGCCGATAGACAATCCGATCAGGATTACCCATTGACTCTAAATACAGATTATTCTACCGCAGAGCGATTCAACACATTTTTGTCGTAACCTGCTTTTTGATCGTCGGTAAGAATTGTTCGCATCTCGATCAGGTGATCATATCGAAGGCGCATAATCTGCGTTTTTGCAGCCATCAATTCATCGATTTTGGCGTTAACGTCTTCAATCCTGACGCCGTCGCGAATCGTCATCTCATTGAGTTCTTTTAGTGCCTGCGCCTCTTTTGTTTTAAAAGACGCCTGATCATCATGTAGTTTGTGATGCATGTGATCGATTGCTTGCTTCTGGGATGCAGCTGGATCTGGTATCTGTTCCGCGTTGAGAGCCACGCTGAACAGCATCATCAGGGATATCAACATTGATGCACGTTTAATGTATGGTGGGTTCATTATATATTATCCTTGGGCAATATTTTGGATCAGAGTAAAAACTCAAGATTATCTTAGAGTATAGAGTTTTATATAAATGCATACTAATTCTGAACACTTATTTAGTTGAATAGTTCAAGTTGATTGATAAGTACTGCCTGTGCAGCCGCCAGCCGTGCAACGGGTATGCGAAATGGTGAACATGAAACATAATCAAGATTGACTGAGGAAAAGAAGATGATGGACTCAGGGTCGCCACCGTGTTCACCGCAGATACCGCATTTTAGCTTCTTCTTGATGCTTCGCCCCTTCTTTACAGCCATCTTGATTAGCTGACCAACGCCACTTATATCGATTGTCTGAAAAGGGTTCTTTTTAAGGATATTCTTTTCCAGATACTCAGGAAGAAAGCTACCGATGTCGTCTCGGCTGAAACCAAATGTCATCTGTGTGAGGTCATTGGTCCCAAAACTAAAAAAGTCTGCATGCTTCACCACCTTGTCTGCTTTTATTGCAGCGCGCGGGATTTCAATCATCGTGCCGATGGGGATTTCGAGCTTACCACGAAATTTTTTCTTTCTCTTTACATGCTCGATTGTTTGTTCAACAAGTCTACGCAGCATAGATAATTCCTGTGATATTCCGACCAGTGGTATCATGATTTCAGGCAAGGCTTTGATGCGTTTTCTTCGGCAGTTTATTACTGATTCGACGATGGCTGTAACCTGCATCTCCAGTATTTCAGGAAAAGTAATAATCAATCTGCAGCCCCGGTGTCCGAGCATGG
>JADFPU010000003.1:2607-44609 GCA_022562175.1 Pseudomonadota bacterium
GTAATTGATTGACTCTATTCTTAAGTTGATCTCTGGAAATATTCATCTTCCTGGCAAGTTGCTTGTGTGATTTTTCATCTGCAGGCAAAAATTCATGTAATGGCGGGTCCAGCAGCCGTATGGTGACCGGTAAACCACGCATGGCAGTAAAGATGCCTTCAAAATCACGACGCTGGTATGGCAGAAGTTTTTTCAGAGCGATACGTCGTTCCGCTTCGTCATTAGCCAGGATCATTTCCCGCATTGCGGTGATTCTTGTATCAGCAAAAAACATATGCTCGGTACGACACAAGCCAATGCCTTCCGCTCCAAAGTTACGCGCTATAATTGCGTCTTCGGGGGTGTCGGCATTTGTCCTGATGGCCAGCTTGCGGGTTTTGTCCGCCCATTGCATCAATATTTTAAACTCTTTTGAGAGTGATGGCGGTCGTGTTGGCAACTCGCCCAACATAATTTCGCCTGATGTGCCATCTATACTAATTACATCCTTACTGGTGATTATGGTGCCGTTGATAGTAATAGTCTTGCGCTTTTCATGAATTAAAAGATCTCCTGCCCCGGCGATGCAACATTTTCCCCAACCACGTGCAACGACTGCAGCGTGACTGGTCGAGCCACCAGTTGAAGTAATTATGCCATTGGCTGCATACATACCATGTATATCTTCAGGGCTTGTTTGTTTGCGCACCAGAATGACTTTATCTCCTTTGGCTGCCCGCTCGACGGCCTCATCCGCAGAAAAAACAGGCACGCCCGTAGCAGCACCTGGCGAGGCCGGCAAACCTTTTGTTAATACATTACGTTTTGCTTTCGGATCAAACGTAGGTAATAACAATTGATCCAGGTCATTAGCGGGCACACGCAGCAAGGCAGTCTTTTGTGTTATGCGTCTCTCTTTTACCATGTCAACGGCGATCTTGACAGCGGCGACACCTGTGCGCTTGCCGGTGCGGGTCTGCAGCATAAAAAGCTTGCCGTGTTCGATGGTGAACTCAATATCCTGCATGTCTTTATAATGGGTCTCAAGTGAACGCCTTATGCGTAATAATTGCCGGTAGGTTTCAGGCCGCCATTTCTTCATTTCATCAATGGGCGATGGTGTGCGAATGCCGGCTACAACATCTTCTCCTTGCGCATTAATCAGAAATTCACCGTAAAGTTTATTAGTGCCGGTTGTTGGATCGCGAGTAAAGGCAACGCCAGTGCCGGAATCATCTCCCATGTTGCCGAATACCATCGACTGAATATTAACGGCAGTCCCTGTTAAATCCCGTATTTGATTGATGCGTCGATAAGTGATCGCGCGTTGTGTATTCCAACTGCGGAAAACCGAGTCTATTGCTTTCTCGAGCTGTATATAAGGGTCTTGCGGAAAGCCTTCACGGGCATGCTGTCTGTACACCTTCTTGTAGCCAGCGATTAATTCAGTCAGCCCGGCTTCATCCAGATCTGTATCTTCTGTAACCTTGTACTTTTTCTTGATTCGATCAAAGCACGTCTCAAAATAATGATGTTCAATACCCATCACCACATCACCAAACATATTAATCAAGCGACGGTAAGCATCAAGTGCAAAGCGCTTGTTGCCGGTCAAGGCTGCCAGGCCTTGTACTGACTTGTTTGTCAGTCCCAGGTTTAAAACGGTATCCATCATGCCGGGCATGCTGGCGGCGGCGCCGCTTCTTACCGAGACCAGCAGTGGATTTGAATTGCAGCCAAATTTCTTGCCGGTTTCATGCTCAAGACGCTGCATATTTTTGTGAACATCATCCAGCAGCCCAACGGGTAATATTTTGCCGGTTTGATAAAACCTGGCACAGGTTTCGGTGGTGATGGTGAAACCAGGCGGTACCGGCAGGCCGATATTGGTCATTTCGGCAAGGTTTGCGCCCTTTCCGCCCAGCAACTCGCGCAAGTTTTTGTTTCCTTCAGTAAGTTTACTGCCGAAATAATAGATGCGCTTAAGTCTGTATTTTTGGTTACTTGTCGTCACAGTAGATTCTTTTCATGAGATAAATACGGTTTATGAACGTATTATTTTATCCAGAGATCCATAAATTCATCGACGGGCATTTTTTCAAGTTTTGCCTGATCCTCACAGGCGTCGATTATATTTTCCAGCTGTGATTGAGAGAACTGAGTCGCCAGATTATTTCTGAATTTTTCAAGGAGTAAGGGTAGCCCCTGTTCACGGCGACGGCGATGGCCAACAGGATATTCGATAGTTATCTTGTCTGTGCTGGAGCCATCATCAAAGAAAACCTGTACGGAGTTACCGATAGCACGTAGCTCAGGATTAAGATAGTTACGACTGAATTGTTTGTTTTCTGTAACAGTCATTTTTTCTCGCAGCCGATCAATACGTGGGTCTTGCGCGATATCGTCTTCATAGTCATCTGCTGTCAAGCGACCATGGATGAGGGGTATCGCTGTCATGTACTGAAGGCAATGATCACGGTCCGCCGGGTTATCCAGGGGACCTGTCTTGTCAATGATACGCACTGCTGCCTGTTGTGTTTCGATAGCGATTTTTTCCACCTGCTCTAACCTGGTCTTGACTTGTTCATGCAACTGTAGCGCAGCTTCAACAGCGGTTTGTGCATGGAATTCGGCCGGGAAGGATATCTTGAAAAGCACATTTTCCATCACATATGATCCGAACGGCCGGTTTATGGTTAATGTCTGCTTATTAAACAAAACATCCTCAAAACCCCAGACGTCTGCGCTCAGTGCCGAAGGATATCCCATCTCACCTGCGAGGGAGAGAAATGCATGTCTTACGCCGCGGCTGCTGGCATCGCCTGCTGCCCAACTTTTGCGAGAACCGGTATTCGGTGCGTGACGATATGTACGCAATGCAGCGCCATCGAGCCAAGCATTGGAAACGGCATTGATGATTTGTTCACGATTGCCGCCGAGCATCCTGGTGGCGACAGCTGTACTGGCAATACGCACCAATAACACATGATCCAGCCCGACGCGGTTAAAGCTGTTTTCAATAGCGAGTATACCCTGAATCTCATGGGCCATAATCATGCCTGTGAGGACATCAGCAATAGTGAGCGGGGCTTTGGACTCTACGACATTTTTGCGGCTGAGATAATCTGCAACCGCCAGGATAGCGCCGAGGTTATCAGAAGGATGTCCCCACTCTGCCGCCAGCCAGGTATCATTAAAATCCAGCCAACGCACGGCCGCGCCTATATTAAAAGCGGCCATTACCGGGTCGAGTTCAAAAGCAGTGCCGGGCACGCGAGCACCACCTTTCATTTCAGCTCCGGCGACTACCGGGCCGAGTAATTTCGTACAAGCCGGATAGTTGAGAGCAAGTATGCCACAACCCAGTGTGTCCATCAGGCAATAACGTGCCGTTTGCCGTGCCACGGTACTGTCGGCAGTAAAGTGCAAGACATAATCGGCGATATCCTGTATTAACCGATCCGGTTCTGGCCGGCTTGCATTACGAATACCTGTATCAGCCATTATTAATATTCCCTGACATTTTTTTAATTGTTAAAAATATTTGCTACAGAGTACACAGAGATCGCAGAGAAAAATAAAAATTGAAAACTCATAAAACTCTGTGTGCTCGACAATTTGTTCCTGACATTGTCTCGGTCTCTGCTCCAGGCTTGACTCTACCGATTACTTCGGCTTTGGCTGGAAAACTTGTTCCAGACGTTTTCAACCACTTACGTCCTGTAAGTGTTCCTGCGTCGCTCTACCGCCTACTTCCGTATAGGCGTCCATGTAATCGTACCTTCTACGTCCCTGTAGTCGTCTGTGGCTTGTTATGTTTTTCTATTCTTATCGATTCTCGATGGGTATAAATTCCCGATCTTCGGGGCCAGTGTAGTTGGCACTGGGACGAATAATCTTTCCGTCAAGCCGTTGTTCCATAATGTGCGCTGCCCAGCCAGTAATTCGCGATATTACAAAGATAGGCGTAAACATCGTTGTGGGAATGCCCATGCTGTGGTAGACGACTGCGGAGAACCAATCAAGGTTCGGGAACATATTTTTTTCTTGCCACATGACTGTTTCCAAACGCTCCGCAATCTCAAACAGTTGCATATCACCTTGAGCTTCTGATAGTTGTCTGGCAACTTGCTTGATTATCTGGTTGCGTGGATCGGCGATCGTGTACACCGGGTGACCAAAGCCAATTATGATCTCTTTACGGGCAATACGTTGTTTTATGTCTGCCTCGGCCTGGTCAGCGTTATTGTAGCGTTGCATGATCGCCAGCGCGACTTCATTGGCGCCCCCATGTTTAGGGCCACGCAAAGCACCTATCGCACCTGTGACCGCAGAGTAGATATCGGCACCGGTGCCGGTAATCACACGACTGGTGAAGGTCGAGGCATTAAATTCATGCTCGGCATAAAGTATCAGCGAGATATGCATGGCCTTCACCCATAATTTATCTGCGGCCTGACCGTGTAACATATTCAGGAAATGAGCGCCGATTGAATCATCATCGGTAACGGTATTAATACGTTGGCCGTTATGGCTGAAGTGATACCAGTAAACCAGCATGGAAGCGAAACAAGCCAGTAGGCGGTCGGCAATATCCTTTGCCCCTTGCGGAGATTGTTGCGCATGCTCAGGCAAGATCGTGCCCAGCACAGAACAGCCGCAACGCAATACGTCCATCGGCTGGGCTGATGCCGGGATCAGTTCCAGTAGCTGTAGCAATGCCCCGGGCAGATCCCTCAGGCCTTGCAGCTTGTGCTTATAGTCATCGAGTTCATTTTTTGCAGGTAACTTGCCATGGATTAATAGATGCGCAATTTCTTCAAACTGACAAGACTCCGCCAGATCGTTGATATCGTATCCACAGTAAGCCAGATCATTGCCACTACGGCCGACAGTACATAAGGCTGTGTTGCCGGCTACGGTGCCTGACAGGGCAACTGATTTTTTCGGTTTAAAGGGGGTGTTTGATTTGCTCATTCGGATTTTTCTCTGGAAAAAAGTGCGTCCAGTTTTTCTTCATAGTCGTGATAGGAAAGCGTCGCATATAGATCGTCTCTGCTTTGCATCTTGTCGATACAGGCCTTTTGTGAACCTTCTTGCATGATGGTGTTATAGACCGACAATGTCGCCTGACTCATGGCGCGGAAGGCGGATAACGGGTACAAGACCATCTTTACGCCGGCATCAGCCAGTTCCTGGGTCGTGAAATAAGGTGTTTTGCCAAATTCGGTTATGTTTGCCAGCACAGGAACCTTGATAGTGGAGCTAAAGGCGCGGTAATCATCCAGTGCATATAAAGCCTCTGCGAAGATCATATCGGCGCCTGCTGCAATATAGGCATGACATCGTTCGATGGCCGATTCTATGCCTTCACTGGCAACCGCATCCGTGCGTGCCATGATGACAAAATCATCGTCGATCCTGCCATCGACAGCGGCCTTGATCCTGTCTGTCATTTCCGCTGACGAGACGATTGCCTTGTTCGGTCTGTGGCCGCAACGTTTTGCCTGTACCTGATCTTCTATGTGCATGGCAGCCGCGCCAGCGCGGATCATCTCAGTTGTTGTGCGGGAGATATTAAAGGCACTGCCCCAGCCGGTATCGACATCAACCAGTAACGGCAGATCCGTTATCGCAGTGATCCGGCGTGTGTCTTCAAGTACATCATGCAAGGTCGTAACAGCCAGATCCGGCATGCCATACGAAGCATTGGCAACCCCGGCCCCCGATAGATAGATGGCCTTGAAGCCTGTTTGTTGTGCCTGTAATGCAGCGTAGGCATTGATGGTACCGACGATCTGCAATGGTTTATAATCTTTAACAGCTTGTCTAAAACGGCCACCTGCAGAATTGGACATAACAACTAAGCCTCTTCCGCAAATACTTGTTGCTCGATGATTTTTCTGGCCATACTGATATGTCGGCGCATGAGCATCTCGGTAAACTCTTCATCACCTTGTTCGATGGCGAGGATGGTATGTCGATGTTCCGCCAGCGCTTTTACCGGGCACGATCTGGACTGGCTGGTTCGAAAACGATACATACAATGGTTGATGTTGCGTATGGCATTACTGTCCTCTTTTTATGATGAAACGCTTATTGTCAACAGATACAGGCAAAGGGCGTTGAATTATAGTGGATAAGCAGGTTTTTTCAATGGATTGTCCAATATTCCATCAAACCTGCATCCAATATGACAGCACAAAGGACAGATTAACTGCACGGCAGTGGCTGACAGGCTGTTGTGGAGATAGCTTATTAAGTCGTGCTGCTGCTGATATGGCGGCAGTGATCCAACGGCTTGCAGGATAAAGTGCAGGGTGGTCGACTAATCTCGGTCTGTCTATTGGATAACAGGCTTATTGCAGGACTTAAATCTGTGATTCCGGGGTGTGTACAACCAGGCCATCCAGTTCATCCGTCAGTTTAATTTGACAACCCAGGCGACTGTTTTCCTTGGCGTCAATGGCATATTCCAACATCTGTTTCTCGGCGTTTTGCGGCTCGGGTAATTTCACCAGCCATTCCTTGTCGAAATAGACATGGCAGGTGGCGCAGGCACAGGCACCGGCACATTCTGCGACGATACCCGGCACACCATTGTTTATAGCCGCCTGCATGACACTCTGGCCAACGTCGGCCTCTATCTCCGTCGTGCTGCCATCAAATGCAATAAAATTGATTGTAAGCACCCGCAATCCTCCTCGTAAAGTGTTGTATAAAAAGCGAAAACTGTTAATTCTCGCTAAAAAAGTGGTGGATTATATACCAGACCGGATTTCAGTAAAGACTGATTTCTGATAGATGGTTCAGCTATTGCCCACAAGATGCGCGGCAATCAAAGAATTCGTTTACAGATGGCCTGTGCGGCTGTGATCTGATCATATGGTCAGTACAAGTTTACCGATATGCTGGCTGGCTTCCATAATGCGGTGCGCCTCTGCTGCCTGTTGCAGTGGCAGGGTTTGCTGGATAACAGGTTTGACCTTGCCGGACTCGATCAACGGCCATACATATTGCTTTAACTTCACCGCCAGATCAGCCTTGAACGACACTGATCGCATTCGCAGGCCCGAGCCAGTAATGCTGAGCCGCTTCAATATTACGGGTAGAAAATTTATTTCAGCATTGTAACCATGCAAACCTGCAATCAAGACTATACGACCATCTTCAGCAGCCAGTTCAATGTTTCTGTTGATGTAATCACCAGCGACCATATCCAGGATCACATCGACTCCGTTATTATCTGTCGCTGCCTTGCAGGCAGATACAAAATCATCCTGCTTGTAGTTGATGGCCAGATCGGCGCCCAGTTCTCGACAGGCCGCACATTTCTCAGCATTGCCGGCGGTGGCAAATACCTTCGCGCCGAAAGCCCTGGCAAGCTGAATAGCCGTTGTGCCGATGCCGCTGCTGCCACCGTGTACCAGAAAACTTTCACCGGGCTTCAATTTGGCACGGTCAAAAACATTGCTCCAGACGGTGAAATAAGTCTCCGGTATGGCTGCCGCTTCCACTGCGCTCAGGCCAGCGGGGACCGGCAAACATAATGCTGCTTCAGCTACCGCATACTCTGCATAGCCACCGCCAGTGACCAGCGCACAGACCATGTCTCCAATGTGTGGTGACTCGACATTTTCTCCGACTTGCGTTACAACGCCGGCTATTTCCAGGCCCGGTATATCTGATGCACCGGCGGGTGGAGGATATTTGCCCTGGCGTTGCATCATATCAGGCCGGTTGACACCGGCTGCCTCAACCTTGATCAACACTTGTGCCGGGCCGGCTGCAGGGGTTTCCCTGTCTGCCAGTTCCAGTACTTCTGGTCCACCAAATTGTTTTATACTTACATACTTCATATGCTTGGTAACGCGCAAATATTATTTATTATAAGGAGTTAATTCTCAGCAGCTTGCAGCGAGGTAGTTTATTTGATTTTACCTTACTTGCGCCATTGTCGCCTGTCACAATGCAATATATTTTATTAATACAATTGCAAAAATCATGTCTAAATTGAGAAGCACAAAAGTTTCCGATGAAAATAGAGTCTGACAGATTGATTAGCCTGGATCGGGCACATGTCTGGCATCCCTATGCCTCCATGGTGAATCCGACACCGGTGTTTGCCGTGGTGTCTGCATCAGGCGTGCGCATCAAACTGGCCGATGGTCGTGTGCTTATTGATGGCATGGCGTCATGGTGGTGCGCGATACATGGTTATAACCATCCACACCTCAATGCTGCTATCGAGAAGCAGCTCTCTTTAATGGCGCATGTCATGTTCGGTGGTTTGACCCACACACCGGCGACGACGTTGGCCGAACAACTTGTTGCGATGACGCCGGATCTTTTGCAGACGGTATTCTTCAGTGATTCCGGCTCTGTTGCAGTAGAAGTGGCAATGAAGATGGCTATTCAATATTGGGCAGCGCGTGGACAACATGGCAAGCAAAAGTTGCTCAGCATACGCCAGGCTTATCATGGCGATACACTTGGGGCCATGGCGGTGTGTGATCCGGTTACCGGTATGCACACATTATTTAATCAGGTACTGACGCAACAGTATTTTGCGGATGCTCCAAAGACGCGGTTCAATGCAAAATGGTTAGAGGATGATATTGCTTCGTTCAGTTCTTTATTGAAAAAGCAGCATAAGCATATTGCGGCAGTGATACTGGAACCTGTCGTACAGGCTGCCGGTGGCATGTGGTTTTATTCAGCGCAATACTTAAAACGAGCCAGGCAACTGTGTGATGAATATAATGTCTTGTTGATTTTCGATGAAATTGCAACGGGCTTTGGACGTACCGGCAAGTTGTTCGCTTGTGAACATGCTGACATAGCACCTGATATCATGTGTGTCGGCAAGGCACTGACCGGCGGTTATATGACCCTGGCGGCGACGCTGGCGACGCGGGACATTGCCGATACTATTTCGGATAATGGTAATGGGGTGTTTATGCATGGACCGACCTTCATGGCCAATCCGCTGGCCTGTGCTGTGGCATTGGCAAGCATTGAGCTGCTGCTTTCAGGTCCGTGGCAGGCACGTGTTGAAAGTATTGAGGCACAGCTACAGGCACAACTGGCGCCGTGCCGGGATCTGCAAAATGTAACGGATGTGCGGGTTCTGGGTGGCATAGGTGTGGTTGAGCTGGACAAGCCGCTTGATATGCACACTGTTGCACATGAATTTGTGCAGCGTGGGGTATGGATCAGACCGTTTGGACGCCTGGTCTATATTATGCCGCCCTATATTATAGAAACAGATGACCTCACTACCTTAACGAGTGCTATATATAATGTTGTCAGGGAACTGTGATGATTAATAATTCAGGAGTACAGCAGTCAGGATCCAGTTACTGTACCAAAGAATCAGGGGATACGTTATGAGTCAAACTTGCATAATTGTTGGTGCAAGCCATGCCGCGGGCCAATTGATCTCCAGTCTTCGGCAGAAGGGCTGGCCAGGACGCATCATGGTCATTGGTGAAGAGTCTTATCTGCCTTATCAGCGCCCCCCCTTGTCCAAGGCTTTCCTGGCCGGTGAAAAGTCGCTGCAGGATATTATTATCCGGCCCGCACCGTTCTACGAAAAGTCTGAGATAGAATTTATGTTAGATACGCGCGTGGAGGCCATCGACCGCGATAATAAATTACTCAAATTAAGCAACGGCGCAACACAGGCGTACGACAAGCTGGCCCTGACAGTAGGTGCAAGGGTACGAAAGGTTGATTTGCCAGGGGTTGAACTGGAAGGTATTTTCTATTTACGTGACATCAATGATGTTGAACGGATCAAGGCAAACATCGGTGTCGGTAAGCAGGCGGTGATTGTCGGTGGTGGGTATATCGGCCTGGAGACCGCAGCCACACTCAGAAAACAGGGCATGGCTGTGACGGTGATAGAGATGCTGGAGCGCGTCATGCAACGTGTGACGGCGCCGCAAGTGTCGGAATTCTTTAGCCGTGTGCATAGCGAGGAAGGCGTCAAGATACTCTGTGGCGTTGGTGTTGATGGTTTTGAAGGTAATGGATCGGTCGAGAGTGTCGCCTGTAACGATGGTAACAAGTATCCAGCCGATATCGTTGTTATCGGTGTCGGCATAGTGCCAAATGTCGAATTGGCAGAGGCGGCAGGTCTTGATGTTGATAACGGCATTGTTGTTGATGAGTATGCCAGGACTTCCGATGCGGATATCGTCGCTGCGGGAGATTGTACCCGCCATCATAATGTTTTATATGACAGATGGTTGCGTCTGGAATCTGTGCAGAACGCCAGTGATCAGGCTATGGTCGCGGCTGCCACGCTTTGTGGAGAGGAAAAGCCGTATAATGCGTTGCCGTGGTTCTGGTCAGATCAATACGATCTGAGATTACAAATTGCCGGGCTTTCGCAGGGTTACGATGAGGTCATTATACGTGGTGACCGTGAGAATAGCCGCAGTTTTGCCGCCTTTTACCTGAAGGATGGTATTATAATTGCTGTCGATGCTGTCAACAGGCCGTCTGAATTCATGATGGGCAAGCGTCTTATAAACAATAAGACTTTGATTGATAAAGAAAAGCTGGCAGATATACAGATGCCGATTAAAGACGTATTCCTGGCGTAAGCTGGTGGCGCTGTGCAACACATAGCTAAAGATCTATGCACGGAGCGGAACAGGATTGAGGAGGCGTTAAAGAACAGCAAGCAGCAACTGCGGATTCTAGGTTAATCTTTTCCAGAGTTTTGATCGACGCCAATTTCAGGAATACTTTTGCCGTGGCTGACGATATACATGCCACTGGCAACAATAACGGCTATACCCAGCCAGGTGAAGGCATCCGGGATCTCCTGCCAGATGTAATAGCTTATCAGGGCTGTCCAGATGATTCTGATGTAGTCCAGTGGTGCTACTACAGCGGGTTGTGCATAGCGCATGGCCTGCAGGAAACAAACAATTGCAGCCGTTGAACTGACCCCAAGGGCAATGAATAACAGCCAATCGGTGGCAGATGGTATAACCCAATCAGACACAACCCAGTAAAAACAGACAATAATATTAAATGGGTAGATATAAAAATTGAGTGCCACAGGGGACTCACTGGTAGACAGGCGTCTGGCAGTCAACACCAGAAAGGCGATTAATGCAGCAACTGCCAGGGTAACAAGATGCGCCATTTGGAAATGTGATGGAGTAGGACGTAGTACAATCAGTATGCCAGTGAAGCCTATGCCGATCGCCAGCCAGGAGTGTGATGCAACCGGTTCGTTTAAAAATCGGGGCGATAATAGTGCAATAATAAAAGGTGCGGCAAAAATGATAGAGACAAATTCGGTTAAGGGTAAATATTTCAATCCGTAATAGATTCCCAGCATTACGCCGGTACTGAGGATACTGCGGGCCAGATGCCAGCCTGGTTTACTGGTTCTTAACTGTTCTCTACGATGGCTGAAAACGACATACAGTCCAATAATGACGATCCCCAGGATGCTTCTTATCCAGGTGACTTGAATAACGGGATAAATTGCGGTTAACCATTTTCCCAGCGCATCTGACGTCGAGAAAAACAGCGTGCCGATAGCCATATAACTGATCCCCAGCACGGGATGATCGTTTAATTTCTTCATGCTCTCTACTGCTAATGTTCTTTTATAGGCAGGATCTTAAGCAACTTTAGCTTTTGAGTTATTATTTTAGTCTTTATGATAAACCACCTCCATCCATGCTGGGTCCGTGGTTCGAAACCGGCGTCAGGCAACGGCGCCTACTAAAAATCGCTTAAGAACCAACTGATGAATGTTTTTTATTATATTTATAAATTATCAAGCGCAGTGGAAAATTCCGGTAAGAAATCAAAAAGATCCATAACAAGGCCATAGTCTGCAATCTCAAAGATTGGCGCCTCTTCATCCTTATTTATTGCAACAATGACTTTACTGTCCTTCATGCCGGCCAGGTGCTGGATCGCACCTGAAATACCGATTGCGATATAAAGATCCGGCGCCACAATCTTGCCGGTTTGTCCAACCTGATAGTCATTTGGGACATAGCCGGCATCAACAGCAGCACGTGAGGCGCCGATAGCTGCGCCCAGTTTATCAGCCACTTCTTCAAGTCGTTTAAAATTATCTGCGTTAGCCAGTCCCCGGCCACCGGAAATAATTATCCTGGCTGTAGTGAGTTCAGGACGTTCGGACAGGGTCAGTTCATGGCCCAGGAATGTTGAGATACCTGCAGGTGCTGATGTTGTAACTGATTCTTGTGTGGCCGAGCCGCCGTCTATGGCAGCGGCCTCAAAGGCGGTAGTGCGAACGGTGATAACCTTGACAGGGTCACTGCTTTGCACCGTCGCCAGGGCATTGCCTGCGTAGATAGGGCGGACAAAGGTATCACTCGATTCAATTTTAATAACGTCTGAGATGGCAGCGACATCCAGCAATGCCGCCACGCGAGGTAACAGATTTTTGCCAAAGGTGGTTGCCGGCGCAAGTATATGACTGACCCCGTCAGTTATGGATGTTACCAGTGGCGCCAGTTCTTCTGCGAGTTGATGTGCGTAATGGTCTGCATCGGCATGTAAAACCGTTGTCACACCACTGATTTTTGTGGCGGATGTTGCGATGGCCTGACAATCTGAACCCGCCACCAGCAGCTTGACATCATCACCTAACAGGTTGGCGGCAGTTAGTGTATGTAGAGTCGATGGTTTGATCGTTTGCTGATCATGTTCTGCAATAACAAGGATACTCATGTTATATCACCTTTGCTTCGTTTTTGAGTTTATCCATCAGTTCTTGCACATCAGCAAGCTTTATGCCGGCCGCGCGTTTAGCGGGTTGCTCTATGCTGAGGACTTTTAATCGAGAGTTGACATCTATGCCGAGATCATCAGGGCACAGGATGTCTAAAGGTTTTTTCTTCGCCTTCATAATATTGGGTAATTTGATATAGCGCGGTTCATTCAGACGCAGGTCGGTGGTGACGATCGCTGGCAGTTGCAAGGAGACAGTCTCCAGGCCACCGTCGATCTCACGTGTTACCTCGACGTTGCCGTCATTGAAAACCACTTTTGAGGCAAACGTGCCCTGTGCCCAACCTAGCAGTGCCGATAACATCTGGCCAGTCTGGTTATTATCGTCATCAATGGCCTGCTTGCCGAGGATCACCAGTTGCGGCGATTGCCTTTCCACTATTGCCTTGAGAAGCTTGGCGATAGCCAAAGGTTGCAGCTCTGCCTCTGTTTCGATAAGGATAGCCCGGTCTGCGCCCATAGCCAACCCGGAGCGCAGAATGTCCTGGCACTGGCTTGTGCCGATGGTGATGACGATAATCTCCGAGGCATGCCCAGCTTCTTTTATACGGATCGCTTCCTCAACAGCAATCTCACAAAACGGGTTCATGGCCATTTTTATATTGGCGGTTTCTACCCCGCTGCCATCAGATTTCACATGAACCCTGACGTTGGCATCAATGACTCGCTTGATCGGTACCAGAATCTTCATTTGCTTGTTATATTCATTGTCATTTTATTTGAGAATCGATTATATACTTTTTCACTTGATTGCAGGTAACTGTGATAAGTTCAGATGTATATTTTTGTATATAAATTTATTGATGAGAGCCGTTTGTGGCATTATCAAAACAAACCGGGGCAGTACCAGACATTATAAATAATGACCTATGATCTACTCGTAATAGGCGGTGGTATAATTGGCTTATCAACTGCCTGGCAGTTACAGCAGCGTTATCCCGATAAAAGAATCCTGTTACTGGACAAGGAGAGTCAATTTGCCAGACACCAGACCGGCCATAATAGCGGTGTCATTCATGCAGGTGTTTACTACCAGCCAGGTAGTCTAAAGGCCAGATTTTGCAAGCAAGGCGCCGAATCAATAATTGCATTTTGCACGGAAAATAATGTCCCCTACCAGCAGTGCGGGAAATTACTGGTAGCGACTGATCAGCGTGAACTTGAACGGATGCAGGCTTTGTATCAACGTTGCCAGGAGAATGAGATAGAGGCTGAAATATTAACAAAGCCGCAGCTTAACGCCCGTGAACCCGCTATTGCCGGCCTGGGTGCAATCCTTGTCGGGGCCACCGCAATTGTTGATTATAAACAGGTCTGTTTTGCTATGGCCAGGCATTTCCAGGGGCTGGGCGGTCAATACAAGCTCAATGCCGAGGTGGTCGCTATATCAGAAAGCGACCAGGGGATAATTGTCAGCACGGCGACTGAAAAATATGCGTGTGCTTATCTGATCAGTTGTGCTGGTCTGATGGCGGATCGGCTTGCCTTGCTACATGGTTTGCCAACTGATTTTCAGATCATCCCGTTTCGAGGTGAATACTATCAATTAGCGTCGCAACACAATGATCTCATTACGCATCTTATTTATCCCATCCCGGATCCGGCATTGCCGTTTCTCGGCGTGCATTTGACGAGGATGATCGATGGCAGCATTACGGTAGGGCCGAATGCAGTATTAGGCTGGCAACGTGAAGGCTATGGCCGGTTTAATTTTAACCCCAATGATGTGTATGACATGCTGCGTTTCAAGGGATTCTGGCAACTGATAAAGAAAAATATGAGCAGCGGTCTGATGGAGATGAAGAACTCGCTGTGGAAACGCGGTTATCTAAAGTGTGTTCAGAAATACTGCCCACAACTTGAGCTGGAGGATCTATTGCCCTGTCCCGCAGGCATACGGGCACAGGCAGTTTTAGAAGATGGTAGTTTAGTGCATGATTTCTTATTTAAAGAAAGCCCTCGCAGCCTGCATGTCTGCAATGCACCATCCCCGGCAGCGACCTCAGCTATCCCGATAGGTCATTACATCTGCGACAAGATCGCAGAAAAAATAGATTAAACACAGTTACTATGAGCCCTGAGTCCCGCCCTGCTGCAAAAACATCTTTATCTGTATCGCCATACTTCTGCATGCATTGGCCTGTACCCTGGCCAGCAAAGGGATAGGAATGATGATCGCGGGCATAAATGAGGTGCCCTTTGTTTCTGCACTGATCTTCCCGGACAGGACCAGTTTATTAAAATCCCAGACACTGGCTTCATAATTAGCTTCATCATCCCAGGTGGCAAAGCCAAAACATCCACCACCACCGGGCCCGATAGCGCAAGCAACGGAACCACTACTGTCTGTGCGTTCAGTAAAGCCGTCTATCCAGACAAAATAGCGAATCCGAAAATCAGAAAACTTTTTGGCTATCGCCGGATTCTCTAGCAATTTCCCCAGGTTTTTGACATCCATCGGTGCAGTACGCGTTTCAAACCAGGGATACATGCTGTCAACAAACAATTTTTCCGGAATGACCTGGATACCATTTCCACCTTCAGAGAGTGATTTGCCGACACATGAGATGAAATCAAACTCTGTTTCATGATCACTGCTATGGCGACGTCCGAGCACAACGATTGACTCTCCCTTGTTGACACGCGCTGTCGGGGCTTCACGATACTGGTCGATGACGGTAGTGCTTTTACAGCCGGCTATAAGCAGGACAGACATAAGCAGGGAGAAAATAACAAAAAGATTGTTAGAGCAGTAACGCATTGTTGAACCTCTGTCAGCAGTTGCTGACTGCATAGTTTTCACATTCGCCGATAGTATCCGCCAACCATTGCTTTATCTCTATGACATTGCCAAAACCCAGTGCCAGTTTTGCGCCGACATCACGCAGCGCCACTTCAATTGCCGCTTGTAAGCCTGCGCTGCGATTTTTGAGAAATTCAACCGAACTTTTTCCATAGGCTGTCAGCGGCCAATCGGCGATGAGGCTGCCATCAGGGCTGTATAGCTGGATATTATATTTTATCCACACCTCATAAAGTCCGGATTGGGTCTCCCTGGGCAAGGCGAATTGCATTTCTTCTATGTGCGGTGCTAAAACGGCATCGACTTTGGAGATATTAGCAGATAAATCAATAGACGTGACATGTTGCACCTGTTTGAACATGGAGGGTAGCACCTGATCAAACAGGGCAACCTGGGATGAGCCACTCTCAATCGTCCAGTTGGGGCGGTCTTCAGAATTCTCACGGTAGACATGATGGCTGAACTGCTCATCATAATAAACGCCTATGTTGAGAGGAATTTGATTGATCAGTGGCGCCGGTACTTCGGAGGTGACCTTGATTGCCAGGGATTGAGTGCAACCAGAGCTGAATAATAACAGCAGGATAAAGAATATGAGCAGAGCTCTATGGCTGCCTGTGGTTAATGGATTTGATGTGTTCATGATAATTAACTGTTCTGCTATGTTTACCGATAATCATTAAGCCCGACAAACGTGCCGCCATTACGATGGGTAAGTTCGCGCATTAATGTCGCAAAACGTTCCCCGGTAAATTGTAATTGGCGCGGGTTAGCAAACTGTACCGGAAAGCCGACCGCATGGATACGCACTCTTGGCTTGCCATTGGCATCCTTGGGGTTAATGCGTTCAACAGTATCGACAACTTCCTTGATAGAGCGTCCGGTGAATTCATCGCCGAACACATATAGACTTATCTTTTTGTCCACGCTGTAAAATGTACGGATTGCGCGGGTTATGCCTTCTACCGGGCTACTGTTACTGAATGGATTCCAGCTTCGCAGTCGATTGATAATGACCCTGCGCCGGCCCGGTGTGTCGGGCATCCATTTGCCCCGGTACCTGGAAAACATGTAATCACCCATATCGTTTAAAATCTGTATGCCTTTTACCCGCGGGTAGACATCCAGGATTGTAATCAGCTGCTTGATCATTTTATTCCAGCTATATTGAAACATACTGCCGGAGGTATCAATGATAAATATAATGTATTCACTATCGACCGGGATGCCACCTATGAAATCAGTTTTTTGTTCCTCCCGCTGGCTAAGCAGACGCTGCATCTCTTCGCTAAGTTGTTGCAATGCCAGTTCTAATTCGCCTTTGATGATAGTATTGACAGATGAGTCCTCTGCGAGTCCGGCATAGCGAACTTGTACATTGGCCAGTTCACGTTGCAGTTTGGCGACCTTTTCATCCCAGATTGACAGTTGTTCATGTCTGGCATTTAAATCGCGATTAAGTACTTTTGCTTCGCCACGGATTTGAAACAGCTGGGCCTGCAATTGTTTGACAATACCATCAAGCGGTTCTACAGATGCCTCAAGAACGGCTGGTACACCGGTCTTGGCTATCATCAGTAATAATATGATGGCGCCAAAGCCACAGGTAATCACATCAAGAAACGATAGACCGAAAGCCTCGTTTTCGCGACGCTTCTTCATGGCCAGTCTTCGGTGGGGCTCATGAATGCGCCCCGGGTCAACTGCGCTAACCGCCAGAAGGCAGAGGCGGCCATAGGGTCTCCTTCCATCGGCGACAATATGATATTGACCGGAACACCCTGGGGCAGTTTGTTGAGTGCCTGTTCAAAAAGTTGCAGGCGCTGTTTGCCGGTGACAGTTGTACCGCGGGGTGGCTTACGGCCCTGGGTAGGCAGGCCATCAGTGAGCAGGTATATATTGTCGGGTAGCGGCCGCAGCTTACTGGCATAGTCAAAGGCTGTTGCCAGATTGGTGCCCCCTGCCGGGATCACCTCTTTCAATTTTTCAATCGCGCCGTTTAATTGTTGCAAATCCTTAACCTCTAGCCATTGTCCGCGGGTATTTGCCAATACGGATTTTGTCTCGGTATTGAAAGTATATATCTGATACTGACTATCGACAGGAAATCGTGTGCTGATCCAGTCTACTGTCTGCAGGGCCTGTTGCCATTTGCGTGAATTAAGCCTTTGTTTGCCGGTCATATTACGGCGCCGGATAATGTTGACTATGGTTTTGTCCAACATGCTTGCCGACACATCCAGCAGGACTAATATTCTTTTGCCGCCGAGTTTCAAACCGGTCAGATATTCCCGGTTGCCTTCACCGACAAAGCTGCGTGTATCCTTGCCCGTGTTTTGGGTCTCTTTCTCAAGGCGTTGTTTCTGTGCCGCAAGTTTTTTCAGATCGGCCTTGAGTTTTTCCATATCTGCATCCTGGTTGCTATTAGCCAGCGCTTCCGTGTTACCGGCAACCTCCCTGATTTCGTCCATAATGCGGCGTGCCAGGCCCTTTGCGATCGCTGTCTGGTCATCAATATCGGAAACTGTATTGTGAAGTTTGGCGAGATTGTCTTTGCCCTGCAAAATCTCTTCTTCTAACAGACTGACTTCCGAGCTGAGATCAGGGGTCGTGTTTACTACCGGCACATATGCATCAACATTGTGTTTGATGATCAGAAACAGCAATACCACAGCACCGAATCCACAGGACATGATGTCCAGAAAGGCCAGACTGAAGGCGGAAAATTCTCGTCGCCTACGGGCCATTGTCATCCAGCACGCTTATAAATTTATACGTCACGCTTGAATCCCGAAAATTCATTGTATCGCCGGCTTGCACAGGTGTTTTGCTGTTTAACAGCTGGCCATTTATAAAGGCCTGAAGTTGCCCTGCAGGTGTTATTACGGGTTGATGGTTATTCAGCATCACACAGCCAGCTGTTGTTTGACCCTTTGACATTTCGGGAGCACCGGTGCCAGACAGATATAAAGGCGTATTTCCTATCGGGTACGCCTGGTCTTCGTAGAGCACATGTGTGACGGTGGTTTTTGCTGGCCTGGTGGAGGCCTCGCGTTGCCCGGGAATTTTTGTGGTGCAGGACACAGTCGGGTTTTTGCTGGCGGGAAGTGTGGTAATAAAGCTCAGGGAAGGGCCCGCTGTACGTATTTGTTGTGTGTATTGCTGACAGCCCAAAAACACAGCATCGACATCCAGTGTTTTATATTCAGGTAAAACGTCCGCCAGACAGGGTAAGGCGGCCATACGATCACTGAGTAGACAGCTTAAGGAAGGTGAAATGTGTTGAGCGATTCTCTGATAGATGGTCTGCAGTGCATGCGACAAAACATGCCGATGTAGCTTTGCCTGGTGAAGGTTCTGCTTGAACTGGATCTCTAGTAAGACTTCCTTATTTTCATGCAGGGATTGCAGGCAACGCGGTAACTGATCATACAAAGCCTGTTCTGTTTCGGCATGATGCAAGGGGTCAAAACGTGATTGCTGGATGAATAGATCTGCGATCAAGTTGGCACAGGCTGTATAGATATGACTGAGCCCTGTTTCATCGATTATTTCAACTGATTGTCGGCTGATTTCATCCTTCACCTGTAGTTGTGTGATGACAGTCTGGTGAAGATGTATATCAATGTGCTGATAGTTACCGCTATCGATTATTGCTGCGGTACTCGCGATAGCGGAATCCACCAGACCTATGGCTGTAAACGGACTGGCTTCAGCCATGCCAAGTAATAGCGATAATTGCTCCGTGGTGTAATTTCCAGGAACGGCAAATAGTATCTCTTCAGGTTTACCTGCCTGTTCATATAGGGAAAGTAAATGGGCAAACGCCAGGTCTGCATGATGTCTGTATTGTTTTGCAGGGTTCTGCAAGGCATCCTGGCTAAGTTTATTCCAGAATTGATTGTATGTTTGCCGTGGGTTCAGGTGCGCCAGTTTGAGTGCCTGTTCGCCAAGATAGAGTTTTTCATTTTTAATGACAGCATAGCCAGGGCTGCGCAAAACGATTTCCGTGCCCTTTGCTACACGGATCTCGCTGTCATTTAATTCGATTATGCATAATGACATTTTTTACTCCATCAACGGACTTGCAAGTGCCGGATCAGGTTCACATCGCAATAACTTTGTGCATCAAGTACCAGGCGATCCTGTAGTAATTGTAGTTGATGCATCAAAAACATGATGATGATACTGATTATCAGTGCGATAAAGGTTGAGTTAAAGGCAATGCCCAGACTGACAGTTACCCCGACAATATCGCCTTCTACTGCACGGTGGGCTTGCCCCAGCGCCTCGCCAATACCGCGCACCGTGCCAATAAAACCTATCGAGGGAATGGCCCAGATGAGATAGCGGATCATGGATAGTTCCGAGTCGAGTCGATCCGATTCTGTGTCGCAGACATCTTTCACCGCAGTTGAGACGTTCTGTATATTCTGTGTGGAACCAAAACGCTGCAAGGCGGTGAGTAATGCGCGGGGTAGAAGGTATTCCCTTTCCTCTTCCGGTAGTGCTTGAAGTGGCCGGGAATATTTGCGTGTATCTTCCGGCAGAATGCTGGTGCCCTCAGCTACCTCCAGCAGGGACTGTTTGAGTAATTTTCGCTCATGTAATGCAAACTTTCCCTTTAATCCAATAATAGCCATGGCCCAGAGTGCCAGGATAAAACAGGCTTCCTGTTCATAATCTTTCACCACAATGTATACGGAACGTTTTATTACAGCCGTCTCGCCAGCGTCTTGAATTGCCTGTCGCTCCTGCAGGATTATCTCGGCCTTGGGACGGATAATGGTAACGTATATAGCATGGACAAATATCAGCGCCAGGAATAAAGAAAACAGCTGATAGATAAAATCAGAGACAGGATTGTGTTTCATATTGTTGTCCTATGTGCGAGGCTTCAGAACAAAGCTTGCCTGCAGTGTTTAAGCATTATAAGTGAAAGTGCGTGTATCATATTATTACGCAGACAGATTATTATCGATCTAGATATCCACAGGAAACGACACCGACAAGTCTTCCGAAATTTCTACACTCGGCTTGAAGGTATCAGGTGTTGCCGGACGGTCTTGAGACTGCTCGGCTTGTTCCTTTTCTGCTTCTGCTTGCTGTACAGTTTTATTTGCCGCCGTATTGTCGGTGGCGGCATGTTCCTGTGCGTTTACTGCTGGCATCCCCAGCATAGCAACAACAAGGAGTAAATGTCTGAAAACGTTTGCCAATATTTCACTCCAGGTAACGTGCGATCCTGAAGCCTACGTCATCACGGGCATCATTGCCGTAATCACGATAGGACAGGCGCAACTCAGTAATCGAACCATGTGCCCAGCTTGATCCCTTGATAACATGATGCTGTCCGGATGCCGGTCCCAGCAATGCTGATTCGGACTGTTTGCCCTGGCCGATGGTAATATCGTAATAATCATGTACCCATTCCGATACATTGCCGCCCATATCGAAAATACCTTTACGGTCAGCAGGAAAACTCCCGACCGGCGCCGTGACCACAAAGCCATCATTGTATCCATGGATGATCCTGCCTAACAGGTCTGCCGCAGAGTCATCTGCATAATTGCCATTTTTGGTCGGCGGCGGCAGGCTTTCACCCCAGGGGAACTTCAATTGCTGTTGATTGGGCTGCACCCTGGCCACCCAAGCCCATTCCGCCTCGCTGGGCAGACGGTAGCCGGTGGCCTTGTGCCTGAATCCAACCACCTTATTATCCTTTACTATATAGAAAGGCGGTAATTTCTCGCGCTTACTGAGCCAGTTACAATAAAGCGCCGCCTGTTCCCAGGTCAGTTTGACCACGGGATGACGGTTATCGTTCAGTTGATTGCCTTGCACGTCGCCGGATGAATGAGATCGGTCGAATGCATGGTATTCGGCATTTGTGATTTCATTCAAGGACAGGTAAAACGCCCGGCTTAGATTAACTTCTCTCAACGTTTCATTGGCTCGACGTCCGGCCTCACGGCGTGACGCTCCCATGATCACGGATGTGGGGTGGAAAAGTTTTAGTATTTGCCCGGCAGAGCTCTTGATAATGGCTTTGACGGATTCCTGTCTGGCTTGTCTCAAGGTTTTCAGACTGACAGTAACTTGTTGAGCGATGCCTGCCCGTGGCGTCACAGTGGTCTGGTAAGTTACGTAGCCTTGCTTGCGTATTTCAATGCGATGGGGTTTAGTGGATAGCGGCAAGATTTGTTTGGCAAGACCTCGCAGTTTGCCATCGACATACAGTTCAGCGTCAGCAGGTATGCTGTTAAACTCTATTGGCGACAGTTCGGCCTGCAAGTTTACGCGCAGACGTTGTTTGTCACCGGACTTCACTTTGAGTTTGCGATGGCTCTGCTGATAGCCTTGTTTAAAAAAACGAATATCAAAAGTCTTGTCCGGCGCGACTGCAATCTCAATGGGTGTCTGTCCTTTATATTCACCATTAATAGTAATATTTGCACTGGATGGCCTGGTCTCCAGGAAGATGACAGCATCGGCAAGAGCCAGTTCTATTTCAGGTATGCTAAATGGCTGGTTGGCCGTCACCATGATTTTCTTCTGCCAGCTTTTGTAACCAGACAGTTTTATCCTGACCTCATGCTCACCCTGCAGGATTTCTGTAGTGAGGGGAGTTTGCCCGACTATATTCTCATCAATATAAACATCCGCGCCTGCCGGTTGTGATGCAAAGCTCAGCTCTGCCCAGGCAGGGATCAATTCGACAACAAGCGTCTGTTCATGTCCCAGCCCTTCAATTTCTATACTTGTCGTAAACGGCAGGTATCGCTCTGCATCAATACGTAACGCATGTTCTCCATGTGCAATATCACGTATTGTTGTGGGCGTTTTACCCCGGAGTTCACCATCTATCCTTATTTCAGCAGTCGTTGCCGGTGAAGAGCTGATGTTTAGATGGCCTGGCAGGCGCTGTAACGTGAAAGTATAATGCTGGTTCTGCTGGTCGTTTACGGACAGCAATTGCTTTAACGGATAATAACCCGGCGCCTCAATAGAAAGCTGGTAATCACCTGATCGGATTAAAAACCTGTCAGCGAGTTTTAGTTTAATGCCACCCTGTATTTCAATATGGTTGCTTGCAGGGTCGACTTCTATGTAGACCGATCTTGCGCTAAAAATGAACCAGACTATCGCGCTGCAAAGCACCAGGATGATGCTTATTAATATACTGCCGATACGGATCCGTCTGCCTGAATCAGGTGCACGGTCTGTTGCCGGTGTAAAGGCGGTTGGCTTAATAACGGTCTTTGGTTGCAATGCTGCAGCGTCGACAGGTTGATTGTCATGATTATTATTCATCTGCTGTGCTATCTTTTCAGGGCGATTTTATCATCACATTGAACAATAACGGACTGTGAAGGCTTGTTCGATGAGACAGTGAATTCAACTCGCACATCACGATATCCCTGCCTGCTGCCGACAGCAGTATAACGGCCGGGCGCAAGAGGCAGTTGCTTGCTCTTAAAATGGCCGAGTTTGCCAACTTTATATAAAGTGACCTCGGTCAGGTCATTTGACAGGATTTTTACCGGCACAGGGGTACTGGCTTCAATCAATAATGAACTAAGGAATGCGGTTTGTTTTTTAAGCACCGGCCCCGGCTTGGTAACGCTCTGTGCCTGACGTTGCAGGTTGACAGCCTCGTTATAGACGGCCTTATTGGACAGGCGTTGTGGTTGAGCAAAGGTTGATAGCAGGCGTCTATGCAAACTGGCACGTTGTAAGCTATATTGTTTGCCCTGCCGGGCTGACGCCAGGTTGGCATCCAGCGTCAGGGCTTCATCGTATTTAGCTACAGCTTGCAGCCATTGTTCGGATTTTTCGAAGTCGCTGGCCTGTTCAAGCAAGGTTTTGATTCTCTGTGAAGTGATACGTTGTGCTGTCTGACTCAGCGCGTTGCGTGCCTCAGTCGCGGCGGGTTTGATTCTGATCGCCTGGGTAAATGCTTTGTGTGCCTGATTAAGTTCATTTTTCTCAAGCGCCGAATAGCCTCCGGACATGGACCGGGTAAAGTCACGATCAACGATCGCCTGGTTGACCTGCTTTAGTTTTTCTGTTGCCTGTTCAGCGTCCAGATCCAGATCCAGCACCTGCTGATAAACCTTTTTTGCTTGCAGAAGCTGACTATTTTGCAGCAATATATCTGCCTGTGCGATCAAGGCAAGGACTTCATCCAGTGTGCCGGCGCGCTTATTGCCTTTTATCGCAGACTGATTACCGGGTTTGAGTATCAGGGCATGCTGAAATGCCTCAGCCGCTGCGGCAGAGTCACCGTGTTCAAGTGCTTGTCGGCCTTTCTGTATAGCTGCATCAAATAATTTGTCGACACTTTGTAAAAGCCCGTTAAATGTTTCCAGAGCTTGTTGATAGTGAGACAGTGCCTGTGCAAAGTCGCGCTGCCGATAAGCGGCGTCGCCAGTTGTCGCTAGTTGTTGAGCTTGCGAAAATGTTTGTTCTGCCCATAGTTTGACATTTATTATCTGCAGTTCATCCTGGGCTTGCAGCATTTGAAAGAGTATGTCTTGTGTGTCCTTACGCAACCTGGCTTGCTGGGCTTCATCCCAGGGGGAAGATGGGGCCTGTTTTCTTACAGTGGTTGTCTGTGCCGTACTGCCGGGCGATTGCTTGTCTGTAGATTGTTGTGTTACTGCAATGCTTGGGGTACTCACCCAATTGGGTAACACAAAGATAACACCTAATACAAATACCAGCAGAATAATCAGACCCGGCCAAAGCAAGGGATGGATGTGTGGCCGGCGCCTGGAGGAAGCGGTTTTATCTGCTGCGCGCTGCGGCGTAAAGCTGATATCCGCAGGTTTGATCCGTGTGTGTTGCGGTGCTGGTTTGTCCTGGTGGTTTTTATCCATGGCAAAAGGTGTAAATATTAAAAAATAATCGTTGTGATCCTACTACGAGACTATGCGGAGATGTTAGGTCAATAATGGTTCGGCCACAAAATACGCTATTCATGTAAAAGATTCTCTTACATAAAAACACAAGGAAGCTTTAATGGGGTATAGGGGCTGCCTGCTGTCCGGTTTCCGTCAGGTACATGTCGCGGAGGATCTGTCGCCATTGTGTGTATTGATCATCGACCGTGCCTGATAATGTCACTGTTCGGTTTTCTAATGAGATAGTGTGAGGATAGATTTCTGCATCCAGTGAAGAACCGAGTTCTTCAAGCGCTTCGGCATGGATCTCGGCTTCTTTGCCCTTGTTAATTCCACTCATCACAGCGGTAGCACCGGCGCCGATCCCCACAACACCTGCCGTCCGGGCAACCGCGCTGTCACTGCCCTGCGCCAGAATGCCGACCAGCACAGCAAGTGCGCCACCAACAATCCGGTTCATGGATTGCTGTTTTATTTCACGCAGTGAGATGGTCTCATGATAGCTTTCGCTGCGCCAGGCCCGGTAGGGTAGTTCCATTTGCCGGACAAATGAGCCGTAATAATCCTGCAAGGTATCAACAAACATATAATCACGTTCGCGTATTCGCCGGACGCGCAGCAGGGTGGGATCATTTTCAGCGGGCAGGCGTTTTATTGTATAACGGCCGCGGCCATCGACCTGCAAGTACTCATCAAACACCTCGGGTGCGAATCGCCGGGCAAATTTTAATTCAGTAATCGTGCGTATTGTCTTCACATCCTCAGGTTTGAGATGTTTTCGAAAGACCAGCATATCGTTGGCGATACGGTTGTAGATACCCTGGAAAGGTTCCTGCCTGCTGCCACGACGGTCATAGGCATATTTGCTGACGACTTCCTGGTAGTTTCTTGTAAACCAGACCTTGCCAGACGCATCTTTTACCGACACCTTGAGTTCCAGCGTCTCACCGTCGGATTTCAGGATCTCACCATCCACCCACAAGTCCATTTCGCTTTGTTGATCCGGAATGACTCTAACGACCCCCCAGTTGCCGGTCATCTGTAGTGTTTCTGTCAGTTTATAGGGCACATAGCGAGCCTCGGCTTTGCGTATCTCGAGAAACACGCCAACCTGTTGCGCACTGATCTCATCGATACCCGGGTGAAAGATGCCTACACCCACATCGAGTAACTGATGTTCCGGAATTTGTGTCGGCTCTTGTATTACCGGTGTGTGCTCAGTAGTTTTAACGGTGGTGGTACTGCAGCCGACAGCCAGCAGGCAAATCACCGTGTAAGATAAAACTCTCAAAATTGTTAATCTCATCGTCTACTGATCACCCCTTTGGTGTAATTGCGGTATTCGTTCCACAATTTTTCCCGTAATACCGGATCTGTTTCTTTCGTGGCAGCCTCTCTGAGTTGCTTCGCCACAATATCATCATCTCTGCCGTCAGGTATATCAGAGGGTATTGTGGCTTGGGTGTTAGCGTGTTCAAATTCACCGCTACGGTTGCTGGCCGGTGCATTCGGCAACTGGCCACTTCCGGAAGCGTTGCCAGCACGCTTGGCCATAGTTGTTAACAGTGGCGCGGCCTGTGTTTCGTCTGCCCCGTCAAAACCAGCACCTCCCACAGCATAGACTCCGGATTGGCTGCCCAGTTCATTATCCTTCTGTGTCAAGTCGTCTCGTTTGCTCAATATCATGCCGTCGAACTGAGACAGCTTTTCATTGAACTGGCTTTCCAGCAGCATGACGCGTTCAGCTTCAGTCATCGCTGCCGAGCTGCCTGAGCCAGTGCCATCGCTATAAACCGGCTCAGCCGCCAAGCCGGCCTGTCCTGGCTGGCCACCGACGATAATAAGTTGAACGCCGCCATCGTCGCTGCCTTGAGGCGTTGGCCCACCGGCATCGCCCCGGGATTGCATTTGTTTATCAAATTCATCAAGCGCTGCGGACAGCACCTCATCCTCTGATCCCTGACTAGAAGGCTCACCAGCAGATTGCGCATTGCTGGCATCCTGTGATGTCGAATCTTGAGAGGCCTCTGTCTGACTTTGCGTCTGCAAGAGTTCAGGACTCTGCGCAGTACCTTCAGTCTGACTCGATAGTTGCTGCTGTGCGGACGCTGATGGATTGGCTTGTGACGCACTCGACTCGCTGCTGGTTGAGGATGGCTCAGCAGTCGACGGTGATGTGCTGGAAGAACTGGATGATGAGGGCGGCGGTGGCGGGGTTTTACAGGCAACCGACAACAACAGTATCGCCGTCACAGTGAGCATGTATAAAGTATTTTTAATCCGGTATGGTTGACGCATGTCTGGTCTCTCATTCATCATATATATAACGTATACTAACATCGGTGGTTTCTACCGGTTTGCCATTCTCAAGACGGGGCCGGAATCGCGTTAATTTTACACTCTTTTTAGCCCTGCGCTGCAGTGACGCATCATCAGCAGGATCCGATTCAATGATCTGTATATTCCTTGCACGTCCTGTTTTAGTGACATTGAAGGAGACCAGGACGGACGGCTTATTTTTATTATCTTGCTTGTTTTTGTATGGCAAGGGTAACTGTATGGCCGGTAATGTTCTGGGTCGTGCGAACAGCTTGTCGATATCCAGCGTGTCCGTTTGATGTTCACTCAGGAATGCATAAGCCTGTTGGTAATTCATCATCGCAGTAGTTCTTTTGTTGAAAAGCTGATGCCAGTCACCCAGATGGATCAATGCTAATGCATGCGAGTCAGAGGGTAGTTGCGGGTTGCTTTCATAAATATCAATAATCCGTGTCATGGCACGTTTGCCAGTCCGGTAGCTATTTGCTAATAAGTTTTGCTGCACTATCTCCTGTTCGCTCAAACGCCGTCGATGCCGGTTGCCAGTAAAACTTGAACGTATATCGTCACTATTTTCAAGGTTGCTTGCATAGGCGGCCATTTGGTAATTGATTAAGGCAATGGCGTAAAGCGGGTCGATTAAACGCGGATCGAACTGACCGTAATGTGTTTCGATGATAGCCACGGCATTTTTGTATAGCGCATTAGCGTCCAGCAGATGTCTGAACAGTAATTCGTCGGATTGCAACTGATAGGCATTGATGTGCCAACGTCCAAGTCTATCGATAATCGGTAGTAAACGCGGATCTTCATTGCCGTAGTTGCGAAGATGCACCCAATAGAGGTAATGATAATTCTTATCCAGCGCCTGCCAGTCTGATAATGCCGTATTTGTCTCGATAATGAGTTCCAGGATAGGCAGTTGACTGGTATTGTGCAGGCCATTGTTGATGCGGTTGATATGCAGCGATCGCTTTAGAACCTCAATGGCCTGCTCGTGTTGTCCCTGGTTGCGATACACCAGACCCAGACCCAGCAGCTGCTCGCTCAGTTGATCATGATAGACACCGTGGGTTCTCTGCAGCGCGTCTATCGTTTGTTGATATTGCGATATGGATCGTCTGGCTTCAGCTGTAATATTGCCGTCCGGGTCAGGTTCGGCAGTCTGTTGCAACGACGCGTCGCTAGCGGAGACTGCGGTTGTATCTGCGGATCCGGTTTTTTGTGGAGGCATCTCAGCCGCGTAGGCGGCAAGGCCTGAGATGCATAGCAAACCAGGCAATATGTAAAGGATCCGATATTTATTCATAAACACCATTATCTCAACTTAGCGGCAATCTTGTAATAGTTGCAGCGATGCCTGGGTCGAAATCCACTTTTTTGCTCTTTTTTGCATTATTATCCCTCAGTTGGCCCCGAATTTGAGGATTATAGACCGGCTAAAAAGTCCGCGCTTACAACTGATATTGCTGCAGCACACTACATATCAGGCAAGCACTTGTATTCCGGTAATATATTTGGATTCATCTCTTCAAAAATTGTTCCTCAATATTCGAGCCATGTGCCTGTTATTTCTTTATTCAGCCTGATTTTCAGGCAGAAAGCGTTTCTATCGGTATAGGCTAAATTCAGGCGCGCATGTAATAATGGGGCAAACTTGTTGCTTCTACTAGAAATAATAGCTAATAAACAGACAAATGCTGTTGAGATTTCTCATGCAAAAATGATATATCAGCCGGCATAATCCACACGCAAACAGAAGTGCTTATTTTCCTAACCATGGGACAAGATATGAGCGAAATAATTAAAAAACTGCAATCGATTTTAGCTGATGGCGCGGTATTGACCGGCGAGGATGTCTCTGGCAGGGCCGCCAGGATCTGGATGCAGCAAGGGATTGAGGCCAAGGCCATCGTCCGTCCGTCCAGCACGGCAGAACTGGCGGCAGTCATGAGACTTTGTTATGAAAACGATCAACGCCTGGTTGCCCAGGGCGGCAGAACCGGCCTGACCGACTCCCATATTACCAGCCGGAGTGAAATCGTGCTGTCACTTGAGCGTATGAACAAGGTTGAGGAGATCGATCCGAACGGCAGGACGATGACGGTTCAGGCCGGTGTGCCGCTGCAGATCGTGCAGCAACAGGCTGAAAAACTGGGACTACAATTCCCACTGGATCTGGGCGCGCGCGGTTCCTGTACCATCGGTGGTAATGCCGCAACCAATGCCGGTGGTAATCGGGTCATCCGCTATGGTATGGCGCGCGACAATATCCTTGGTCTGGAGGTTGTTCTGGCCGACGGTACTGTGCTGACATCACTGAACAAGATGATCAAAAACAATGCCGGTTATGATTTGAAACACTTGTTCATCGGCAGCGAAGGCACGCTTGGGGTCATCACGCGCCTGGTGTTGCGCTTGCGGGAGGCAGCGAAAAGTCAGGATACGGCGCTGGTTGCTATCGATGAGTTTGCTAAAGTGATCGATTTCCTGAAATTTATTGATAGTAATCTGGGTGGCACGCTCAGTGCGTTCGAGGTGATGTGGCAGGAATTCTACCAGGAAGTAACCAGCAAACCGGCAACAAACAAAGCGCCGCTTGAGCAGGATTCTCCTTATTATGTCCTGGTAGAGTCATTGGGCGCTGATCAGTCTGTCGATACAGAGCGCTTTCAGAACGTTTTGCTACAGGCTTTGCAGCAGAACCTGTTAACAGACGTAGTGGTCGCAAAATCACAAGCCGAGATCAATGCAATCTGGGCGATACGGGATTCTGTCGATGAGTTACGCCGGCATGCGCCGGTATTTATCTTTGATGTGAGCCTGCAAATCAAGTATATGAGTGATTATGTGCAACAGGTCAGACACGGCCTGGACAAGCAATGGCCGGGCAATCGCTGTTTTATTTTTGGGCATGTTGGTGATGGCAACCTGCATTATGTCATCGCCGTGGGCGATGGTTCCGTACAAGCGCGCCGTAAGGTAGAGGCATGTGTCTATGGCCCGTTAGAAAAAATACATGGATCGGTATCGGCTGAACACGGTATCGGTCTCGAAAAGAAGTCTTATCTGTCCATGTGCCGTAGCGAGGCAGAGATAGCAACAATGCGCCTGTTGAAAAAGGCACTTGACCCAAAAGGCATCCTTAATGTTGGCAAGATCTTTGATTAGGGCCATGCTGATTTCAGACTTAATCGCTACAAGACAGGTACCGTTCATCTAGACTTACTGGTAAGTACTTAATAAACGAAACAGCGAGGCAAGACGCCATGAGTGGTCTAACTGTTATCCTTGTCTATATTATTGGCGCCACCGCGCTTGCTTATCATAGAGAGAGCCTGAGAACGGCGGCCATTGCAAATACTGTCTTAGTGTTTATTTATTTGCTGTTTGGGGCCGGTTCATGGATATGGACGATACTGCTGCTTATCAGCGCGCTCATCCTTGCTCTATTGAGCCTTGAAAATTTTCGTCAGGCAAAAATCACCCGACCTGTATTTGAATGGTATAAGCGTGCGTTACCGGCCATTTCCGAAACGGAACAGGAAGCACTTGATGCCGGTACGGTCTGGTGGGATGGCGAGTTGTTTTCCGGCAAGCCCGACTGGGACAAATTGTTATCGATCGGCAAGCCGGGCCTGACCGAACAAGAACAGGCATTTATCGACGGACCGCTGGAACAACTCTGTCAGATGGTGGACAGTTGGAAGATAAATTTTGTCTGGGCTGATATTCCAACCGAGGTTGTTGATTTCATCAAGCAGAATAAATTTCTAGGCATGATTATTCCCCGGCAATACGGTGGACTGGAATTATCTACTGTTGCCCAAACAGAAGTAATCACCAAGCTGTTTGGTATCAGCAGTGTTGTTGGTAATTTCATTAGCGTACCGAATTCACTGGGGCCGGGTGAATTGTTAGTCAAATATGGCACTGATGAGCAAAAGCATCATTACCTGCCGAGACTGGCCAGTGGTGAGGATATTCCCTGTTTTGCGCTGACTGCACCCCTGGCCGGCTCTGATGCCACCTCGATTCCGGATACCGGTGTGGTCTGCAAGGGACAGTGGCAAGGCGAGCAGATCATCGGTATGCGACTTAACTTTGATAAGCGCTATATCACGCTGGCGCCGATCACGACCCTGGTCGGTCTGGCGTTCAAGCTGAAAGATCCTGACCATCTGATTGGCAATATCGACGACTATGGAATCACCTGTGCACTGATCCCCGCTGATATTCCGGGTATGCAACTTGGTAATCGGCACTTACCGATGGGCGATCCATTTATGAATGGTCCGGTACGCGGTAAGGATATATTTGTGCCACTTGATTTTATTATCGGTGGCAAGGAAATGGCCGGTAAGGGTTGGCGCATGCTGGTGAACTGCCTGTCGGTCGGTCGCGTGGTGGCATTGCCCTCCGTGTCAAATTGCCTGGCCAAACGTGCCCTGGCCGGTTGCAGTGCCTATAGCCGGATACGTCGTCAATTCAATATGCCTATTGCCGAGTTTGAAGGGATCCAGAAACCACTCGCCCGTATTGCGGGATTTAGTTACATCATCAATGCTGCACGTCTGCACACCGCACAGGCTGTTGATATGGGCTCCAAACCGTCCGTGCCATCCGCGATACTGAAATATCATTGCACCGAGATGGCCCGGCAGATCAGTATAGATGCCACTGATATACATGGCGGCAAGGCCATCATGAAAGGTCCGAAGAATTATCTTGCGTTCGCTTACGAATCGATGCCAGTCGCGATCACTGTCGAGGGCGCCAACATCATGACTCGCAGTCTGATGATCTTTGGTCAGGGGGTGACGCGTTGTCATCCTTATGTGTTAAAGGAAATGAATATTGCCAAACAGGACACATCAGACCAGACCATAGCGGAATTCGACGATGCCTTTTTTAATCATATTGGATTTACCTGTACCAATGCAGCCCATGCGCTGGTTTATGGTCTTAGCGGTTCATTGTTTTCCCCGGCGCCGGCCGGCTCACCGATGAAACGTTATTTTCAACACGTAAACAGGCTAAGTGCCGCATTTGCGCTCATAACGGATGCTGCCATGATCACCATGCAGTCCTCATTAAAACGCCGCGAGATGATCTCCGCCCGGCTGGGTGATTTATTGAGCATGTTGTATCTGATCAGCATGGTATTGAAACACTATGAGGATGATGGCTGCCCGGCAGATGATCTACCGTTGGCTGAATGGTCGTGCCAATATCTGCTCAACTGTTATCAACAGGCGATGCATGAGCTGCTGCAAAACTTTCCCAGCCAGCTCGTTGCAGTACAGATGCGCCTGCTTATCTTTCCTGTAGGGCAATGGTTCAATAAACCTTCTGATAAGCTTGAAACCCGGATTGCAAACCTGGTGACCACAGACACAGAGACTCGCAGGCGACTTATTGCCGGTATCTATATAACAGCTGCCGACAACAATCCGTTAGGCCGCTTGAACGATGTTTTTATGGAAACTGCCGAAGTTGCCCCGCTGGAGAAGAAACTGCGTGATGCTGTTAAGGCCGGCAAACTTGAACGTCTACTCGGCGTTGAACTGATCGATGCCGCCGAGCAAGCAGAGCTATTATCTAAAGAGGAAGCTAAGCAACTAGGTGAATATCATGCCCGTGTGATGGATATCATCAATGTTGATGAATTCCCCTACGATGGATTTGCCAGAGAAGCCCTGCCCGGGAAAACGCAAACAAGGAAGCGCAAGACCCGGGCAAGGAAAAAAACCGGTAAGGCTACTGCTAAAGACTAACCCTGTATTCTGATAAATGTTTCGTGTGGCGTCAGGCATTATTATTATACTCTCCTTGTTGCTGCCGCCATACCTGGCAGTCTGGCTGGCAGGACATGAGCTGTCACTTTATTTAAATTTTCCGTTTATCACGCCGCCTGCACAGCATGAAGCGTTTTCATGGTCCGTCTGGTGGTTGATGGTGATATTTGTCTTCGTCGTCTCTCTACCCTTCCTGGTGCATGCATTGCGCGTCACGATTAAAATAAAACCATCTCAAAAGGATTATTATTTTCCCGTTTGGGGTATTGTTGCATTTATCCTGTTAATCGTTTTCTGGATCCTGGCCTGGAACCGTTTTACCTGGTTTGCATCGTTACAAGTATATACGTTTACTCCACTCTGGTTATGCTACATTGTAATCGTTAATGCCATCACAACTTATCGAAAAGGCCATTGCCTTCTCGTCAAACAACCCTCTTACCTGCTTGGCCTGTTTATCCTGAGTAGTATCTTCTGGTGGTATTACGAATACTTGAATGGATTTATAAAAAACTGGTATTACGTCGGTATCGATCAACTCACAACCACCGAATACGTTTTCCATTCCACACTTGCCTACGCCACGGTTTTACCTGCCGTCATAAGTACCATTGAATTATTAAATACCTTGCCTCGACTTAATCAGCCTTTTACAAAATTCCGGGCATGGCAACTGCCAAATCCAAAAGCCTGGGCAATAGCAAACTGGATTGGCGGATGTGTCGTGTTGGGCATGGCCGTAACGTATCCGGAACAATTATTTATGCTCGTCTGGATAGCCCCCCTGTTCATCATCGTTGGCGCACGTACTATGCTGGGTCAACCAACATTGTATTCATCACTGGCAAAACGTGACTGGCGATCGGTTGTTCTACCCGCGACTGCTGCATTGATATGTGGTTTTTTCTGGGAACTGTGGAATTCACAAAGTTTTGCCCACTGGCAATACAACATCCCCTATGTTGACAGGTTCCTCCTGTTTGAGATGCCTGCAATCGGTTATGCAGGTTATCTGCCCTTTGGCCTGGTCTGTCTTGCCATTGCCGAGTTATTGCCCGATACAGATCGACTCTTCAGGTAGGGGCCCAGGAACAGGGGGCTTTGGGTTGACTTGAACCGCCGACCTCAGCAATATGAATCTAGGTTCATATATTGAAATACAATTAAGGATGCATAAACACATACTCATATCGTTGTTGCTTATTTTCACTATCATGCTGACAGGCTGTGGTGCAGGTTTGTCACCGGCAGAACATTTGCAACGGGCGAAGGAATACCGTACCGGGGGTAATCTCAATGCAGGTATTATTGAGTTAAAAAATGTATTGCAATCAGAGCCTGGCCATGCCGAGGCGCGTTGGTTGCTGGGCGAATTATATCTCGAGCAAGGCAACGGCGCCGCAGCGCTCAAGGAACTGGAAAGAGCAAAAGAGCTTGGCCGAAATACACCAGAACTCAAGATCGCCTTGTTACAAAGCTTGCTGTTGCAACAACAATACCTGGAAGTCATCCTGAAGACCCCGTCCGTGGACGATAAAAGCGCAACCACCGAGTTGCTGACCCTGAGGGGTGAGGCACATATGGGGCTGAATAAACTCGACCGGGCAAAGCAGGTATTTGAAAGGGCAATAGAACTCGATCCGGTTTACATGGCAGCACGCCTGGCAATGGTCCGCCTGGCTCTGCGTGGAGGTAAATTCGATGATGCGCAGCAACAGCTTGATCATATAGAGCAACAAGACAAAACAAATATCAAGCTTTGGTTACTGCGTGGGGCACTGGCCTTGCAGATGCAATCAGCAGAACAGGCGGAGGCCGCCTATCGACAGGCGCTCGCTATTTCTGAAAATGAACCTGTAGCACAGCTGGGACTTGCCCGCGCACTGATTGGCCAAAGTAATTTTGCTGAATCACGTGAGTTAATTGAAAGGTTCAAACAACAGTTTACCAATAATCCAGTAGCAAACGTTCTGCTTGCCAGCATAGAACTACAACAAAAAAACAGGGAAAAGGCCAAAGATGCACTGCTGCAGGTAACCAGGGTTGTGCCGAACAATCCACAGGCCTTGATGATGCTGGCGACAATATACTATGAAGATGGTCAGTTACAGCAGGCTGCACAACATCTGCAGCGATTTCAGGCAGCTTTCCCCAACTATTTACCTGCACAAAAGCTGGCTGCAGCGATAGAACTCCGGCTTGGCAAACCCGCCGATGCAATCAAATCGTTGCGCCTGGTCATCGATCAGGCGAGTAATGATCCGCAATTTTTTGCCTTGCTTGGCAATGCTTATTTGCGCAATGGTGAAGTCGATGAAGGCACTGCCTATCTTTCTCATGCCGCAGAGATGGCGCCTGAGCAGGCCTCAATAAAAACTCAACTGGCCCTGGGTAAACTCAGTTCAGGTGATGCCGAACAGGCGATCGTGGAGCTGGAGTCTGCTGTCGAACTGGATCCGGAGCTTATCCAGGCGGACATCCTGCTTGGCCTGATCCACCTGCGTCGGCAGGAGTATGTCAAAGCGCTTGAAGTCGGCAAGCGATCGGTTGAAAAGCACAGTGACAACCCGCTTTTCTATAATCTAATGGGGGCCGCATACCTGGGACAGAAAGAGTATGAGTCAGCGGCCTCTCAATTTAACCGTGCACTGGAAGTTGATCCGGAATTCTCACCAGCCATGAACAACCTCGCAAACATTGATTATCTACAGAAGAATACCGAGGCAGCAAGGAAAAAATTCGAAGCAGTGTTACAGATCAATGAAAAAAATATCCAGGCCCTGATCGGACTTGCCCGGATCGCAGGAGATGCCAATGATGCCAGCGGCTATACCCGTCACCTGGAAAAAGCCCGGCGAGCGAATAGCCATGTATTAGCACCACGTTTATTGCTAGCGAATTATTATCTGACAACGGGTGATTTTGAAAGCGGACTGGATATTGCCAGGGAGGCGCGTGACATAGCGCCTGAACGGCCGGCCATCCTGACTTTGTTGGGAAAGTTGGAACATGGTACAGGTAATTATAATGCTGCGATTGAAACCTTCAGTAAAGTCGTTGCAGCACAGCCTGAGTCTGCGGAAGACTATTTCCTGCTCGGACTTGCCCAGAGGCAGGCCAATCAACCCGTTAAAGCCAGGTCTTCATGGCAGAAGTCCCTTGAGTTGCAACCGGGTAATATATTGGTATTGAGTGGCCTGGCCTCAATGGACATGCAATCAGGGAAGTATGATGACGCCATGGCACGCGTTTCTGAGATCAAGGCAACGCATCCGAAATCACCGGAAGGTGACGCCATTGAAGGCGATATTAATATGGCCCGGGGACAAATACCGGACGGCTTAAAAGCCTATGAACGCGCCTTCAATATACAACAGACAAGTATTTTGGCTATAAAACTTTATCAGGCACGTTTACAAAGTGATGATCAGGCCGGTGCACAAAAAAGCTTGATTGCATGGATCAAACAGCATCCACAGGACATTGCTACGAAACTCGTATATGCGGGGTCGCAGCTGCAAGCAGGTAATTCGGCAACCGCAATCCGTTTGTATGAGGAAATCCTCAGGCAATCACCTGATAATATTGTCGCACTCAATAATCTGGCGTGGTTGTATCACGAAAACAAGGATCCACGGGCGCTGGAGCTCGCCCAACGTGCGTATAAACTCAAACCCGATATGCTCAGTGTGGTGGATACCCTGGCCTGGGTGCTTATCGAACAGGGACAAGTCGAGCGAGGTCTCACATTACTACAACCCGTGGTGACAGGCGACGGGGTAGAGCCGAGTATTCGTTATCATTATGCAGTCGGCCTGGCAAAGTCAGGAGAAACTGATAACGCCAGGGCAGAGTTAAACAGGCTGTTAAGCAGTAATGAGACGTTTCAGGAACGCCAAGACGCGGCACAATTACTCAAATCCCTGAATAAAAAATAAGGGGACCTTCTGTATACGCTCTGTTTGTGATAAATCAATACGCATGAACATGGAGCAGGTCATCGGTACGCCGAACTGGTACATGTGGAGACCGAAGCGGCGCAGGGGCCTTGCTATCAAACACCGATGATGATTAATGAGCAATAAACAACGAGAAAATTTTCTGGGATTTGCAACGGAAATCGTCGAGGCTGCGGGCAGGATTGCGCTGCAGTATTTCCGTTCGCCTATTGAAGTGGATAGTAAAACAGGCAAAGCGAATTTTGATCCAGTGACCGCGGCTGATCGGGAAATAGAGGCTTTTATTCGGACAAAAATTATAGAAGTCTATCCGGGCCACTCGATAATTGGTGAGGAGCAGGAAGATAGTCAAGGTTCGGAAGATTTTAAGTGGATCATCGATCCTATCGATGGTACGCGTGCCTTTATATCGGGCTCACCGATGTGGGGAATTTTACTCGGTTTGATGGAGGGCGATAAGCCCGTACTGGGGTTGATGCATCAACCCTATCTTCAAGAAACGTTTGTTGGCAGTCGTGCAGGTGCTTTCATACGGAAGTCTGCTACGGATCAGTCAATCAATACTCGCAGCACAAGTGAATTAACAGATGCAACCTTGTACTGCACACATCCTTCCATGTTTAGCTCGGAGCATGATCTGAAGGCTTTTAATGATGTCGCAGCGAATTGTCAGTTAATGCGCTTTGGCGGAGATTGCTATGCGTATTGCATGTTGGCGCATGGCTTGATTGATCTGGTCATTGAAGGTGGGCTGCAGCCCTATGATATTATCCCGCTTATCCCCATTATTGAGGCTGCGGGGGGCATCGTTACCAATTGGCAAGGAGGCTCGGCATTAAGCGGTGGCAATGTCATCGCTGCAGCGAATGCGGGCTTGCATGAAAAGGCGATGATGCTTCTGTCGGGCTAGCCCGCGTATTGCACGAGTTGTCGCCCATTGTCATGCCGGACTAAGTGGAGGGGTGTTTTATCCGACTGCAGATTCCTGTTGGCTGATGTTTAATTGCTGCATGAAATCATCGACCAGTAATTGTGCGATATTGTCTTTGCAGACTGATTGCAGACCACGCCAGGCGGGCACGCTGTTTACCTCCAGCACCATAAACTGATTTTCCGCATCAGCAATAATGTCAACGCCGGCATAATATGCGCCGGTTGCCCGTGTCGCATCTTCAGCCAGGTTACGTAACTGCTCCGTTAGCACGGCAGGTAAACACTTGCCACCACGCGCGCGGTTGGTTATCCAATGCTCGGAAATCCTTTCCATGGCTGCCACAGCCTGACCATTGATGACCAGTACACGCCAGTCTCGGCCTGATTGATTCTGTTGGGCAACATAAGATTGTAGATAATAGACACCGTTTATCTGTTCAGGGGCAGGAAGTTGCGTAGCTGATTCTATTAGCTGTAGACCTCGACCACAGTTCCCAAACAAGGGTTTCAGTACCAGCTTCCTGCCTGCGGCAGTCTCTTTTTCTACAACAGCAAGTGCATCAGACTCTGATTCACAGACCCAGGCAGGCGGCGATGCTATATCTGAGCGCGCCAGCAAAAAACTGGTCATGCCTTTATCAACCGTTTGCTCAATAATACGTGCGTCGTTGTAGACCAGAATGCCCAGGTCGGTCAGCGCATGCAGGATATCAAGTCTGAATGACACCTCCTCAAAACCACCGCCCGGCACTGCTCTTACAAACACCGCATCCGGCAGCGTGTCGGAAAAGCCCGGGATATCGAGGCCGATCCGGCCCGAGTTAAAGCCAATACGACATTCAGAAAGCGATAGGATTGTTACCCTGGCATTATATTTTTTGAGGGCCTGACAGAGTGATTGTTCATGCCAGCCTTTATTATTGGAAAAGATGATAATATTTTTCATCAGGGTCGTATTCGTTTTGTAAAACCGGCATGAAGATAAATGTATGAACCGTTATTGTTACAAACACTGAGATAATAGCAACGATAACCTTTGATAAATGATCAATGCAAGATAAGCGTCTACTTATTATTGGTGCGAGTGCACGTGCCGCTTGCTTCTCTGCGTCCCGCGCCGGGTTTGAGCCGTACTGGATCGATCAGTTCGGTGATTGTGATCTCAGCAATGCATTTGACGGCAACAGAGTCGCCAGTGAAGATTACCCTGCCGGTATAATTAACTGTGTACAGGAATCACCTGATGCGCCCTGGCTATATACCGGGGCAATGGAGAATCACTTAAATGTGCTTGAGCAAGTGGCACAGATGCGGCCACTGCTGGGAAACGACCGAGCTGTCTGTGTGCAAGTGCGTGACCCTGTGAGATTGGCAGCATGTGTGAGCCGTGCAGGGATTGCAAGTCCGGAGATATTTACCCATGCAGATGTTCAGGCAGCACAACAGCGCTGCCTGATAAAGCCGGTTCACGGTGCCGGTGGTATGGGCATCTCCGTCTTTAATGATGCGCAACAAATCCCGGCGCATCACTATCTACAGGAGTTTATAGAAGGCCAAAGTGTGTCAGCTGTCTTTATTGGCAACGCGGCCAAGGCTTGTTTACTTGGTGTGACGCGCCAACTTATCGGCGAGCCTGATTTTAATGCCGCAGCTTTTAACTATTGCGGCAGTATAGGTCCATTAGCACTCTCATCGACAGCAACGCATCAGTGGTCAACGCTAGGCAATGCCCTGGTGAAGGAATTTGGTTTGCGTGGATTATTTGGTGTCGATGCGATCATGCAGCAGGATGTGATCTTCCCTGTCGAGGTGAACCCACGTTACACCGCCTCCGTTGAGGTGATTGAGTTGGCGACAGGTTTGCCTGTTATCGCCATGCATTGCCAGGCCTGCGCAGGTCTTTTGCCGGTGATTGAGGATAAACCGGTGCAGAAATTGATCGGTAAGGCCTATCTGTTTGCACCGCATGATTTGCAAATAACCGACATCCCGGCATCTCTGAATGCTGATGTTGGTGATGGTCTCCCATGTATAGCCGACATACCGGAGACCGGTGCAATAATTTATCAAGGCAAACCGGTCATGACCTTGCTGGTAGAAGCGGCAGATGAAGAAAAATGCCGGGTTATGTTAAAGCACGCAGTTTCACAACTTATGCAGACAGGTTGGCTGGTATGTTGTAGCCGCCTGTCAAGTTGAAATTTGAGTCTTTGTATGACAGAAGCAATTATATATAACGAGATAGGGGTAGTTAGATGAAAAACACCATATAAATTTTCGTAGTGATCCCGTACACCGAGTGAAGTACTATGGGGGGAATTCGTTGATTATCCTGAAGAATCCCAATGGCATTATCTGATCCGCTTTTCTGGCTGATTATCCTGACAAGTTTTATTGCTACTGCGGTAAGTTCCACATTTGCGATTGGTGGCGGTTTTATCATGATCGCGGTACTAAGCAGTGTGTTGCCTATTTCGGCTATCGTACCGATACACAGTATCCTCATGATAGGTCTGTCAATTTCACGTACCTGGTATTTCAGGCGACATATCCTGTGGGTTATCGTCGTACCTTTCATCGTTGGCAGTGCCATTGGCGTCTCCGCTGGCGCAAGCATCTATGTTGATCTACCAGACGCCTTTATTGCAGCAGCAATCGGCGCTTTGATGTTGGCAGCTGTCTGGTTCCCGGCAATAAACTGGAGGCCTGCGATCCCGCAGCCTTTTTTCTGGCTCGGCATTATCCATTCTTTTTTGTCAACCTTATTTACCTTTGGCGGCCTGTTTCAACCACTGATGGTGCGTACCCGCATGGAGAAAATGCAGATCACGGCAACACTTGCTGCGGGTCTGCTGGGTATGAATATTTTTAAAGTAACAGGCTACAAAACTTTTGGATTTGATTACAGCCCTTATATCCTGCTTGCCTGTTTGTCGATACTGGCGTCACTGCCGGGCGCCTGGATGGGCAGGCATTTCGTACAAAGAGTGCCTGATCATATGTTCCGATTTATTTTTAAACTGCTTATTACCTTGTTTGCAATTAGATTACTCTACCATGCCTGGGATATTAGCGACTTTGTAATGTAACGATGTAATGACCATGTATATCAACCCGAACAATCATGTACACGATGGTGGCCGTGCAAGTTCCATTATGGAAAAGGGGGCAGTGGCTGAGATCGCCAGCATGTTCAGGTCAGGCGCTCAAGCGCGGCGCCGGAATCGAGGATACGGCGGACTTCATCCGCGGCGGTTTGCACGGATTGGTGGCGGCGCAGGTGCCACAGGCAAATCGATGCGGTAAATACCAGCGCCTCGCGGGTCGGGCCGGGCTTGCCGGTCAGTGCGTCCTTGCCGGTCTGTACCGACGCCTCGGCCAACGCGCTGGTATCACGGCTCTGCGCGTGAATCTGGTCGCGCGTATTCGCGGCTATCTTGACGTGTTCGGGGATCGGGGTGGTACGTACCGGCTGGTTGATCGCGAGGTCCGCGGGATCGATGTCCGTATACTGTTCTTCGCCATGGTCATGGTAATAAAAAATCCGTCCGGTTTTCTGCAGTGACGGTACGATACCGCCCTCAACGCCACGCACGATCAACGCCGAGTCGAAATCTGCATCCAGTGGATGCGTCGACAGCATCCAGGCATACCGTTTGAGCGGTATGCGGATGATGTTGTTTGCCACTGTCGCAGCGAAAAAGAAGCTCAGACCTTGTAGGTAGAACTGAGAGATAGATTGGCTAACTGCAAGCTGCAGTTACATCCTATCAAGACTCAGATTGTGTACTGCAAGGACGGTAAGCGTCGAGGTAAGTACTCTCGTACTCGCTTTGATTTTCTGGGGTTCAGCTTCCATGCGCGTTCTGTGCAGGATCGGCAGGGTAATTTATTTGTTGGATTCAACCCGGCGGTTAACCGGGCTGCTTTAAAACGAATGAATCAGGCAATCCGTAATCTTAACTTACATCGTTACACCTCTCTCCCACTGATGGATCTAGCGAAACGTCTTAATCCCTTGGTGCGGGGTTGGGTTGCGTATTACGGGTCATTCTACCCGGAACCGCTGCGATGGTTTCTGATCAGAATTGATCTGAGGTTAGGGTGCTGGGCAAAGAACAAGTACAAACGGTTGCGGAGGCACAAGCGACGCTCTTGGGCTTGAGAAATGTCGTGAGACATCACCGAGATTGTTTGTACATTGGGATTACATCTACTTGAAGGGCGTTGGATAAGAAGAGCCGGATGAAGCGAGAGTTTCACGTCCGGTTCTGTGAGAGCCTGGAGGGGAGGTTCTTCCGGGCGACTCGACTCTAATACAAAGGAGACGTTCGCATTTTCATCAAACACCTGCATTCGCATGACTAAAAGTGTATAAAAGCTGACAAAGCGTCGATATTCTTTACACTTTTGAAATATTTCCTGAATCACGCTAAGTCATTATTATTATAAAGGTTTTTAATGTGAACTCCATCACACACCTCATTTGGGATGTCGGAATATTTTA
>JADFPU010000063.1 GCA_022562175.1 Pseudomonadota bacterium
TTAAATATTCCGATTCCGGCACTTGCACAGCCTGAGCATGTATTTCCTGTGACGGTCACTTGAATTACTTCAGGGAGGTCTATTCCAAGCCCTTCAGGCCTAGCACTTCCAGCAACATTTACGGCAGTTTTTGCAAAGTTATCGCTAACTGTGATATTTGAGCTGGGGTCAGCATTAAATATTAATGCATAGCATTCGTCATCATCATGTCTATTACCGGATATCTCGCCGTTATCTATCCCGCCAATAGAAATGCAATCTAAGCCAATCTTTTTAAATCTATTTCTAGTTACCGTTATATTTTTATGGCCTAGGGATGAGAATGCAATAGCCTGCTTAGCGTTTACACCTGCAACACCATCTTGGAAACCTATCGCCTCATAGTCATTATTATCTATAATCAAATTAGAGCAGTTAGTTGAAATATTGTTCGCTATACCGTCTGAATTCTGGAATTTGCAGCCTGTTACAGTTACATTTGAACAGCTAAACCACCGGGTTAAGGGTGATAGGTTTGTATTCCCGTCTAGCTCGCCTCCGTCAAATATCACATCTTGTACATGTATGTTCGAGGAACCAGTTGTAATACCCCATGCAGTTCCGTTGATAGATGGGTTGGTGGGGGATGCCTTAATTAACATGCCGCCACCCTCAATGCGCAGATTACTAGGCGATGTAAACCTATTGGATAAAATAACAGTGATACCGGCATCACCAATCATTATCTTGTTATTGGCCGCGCAGAAATTGGCACAAGCTTGAAACTGGGTTAAGTCTGTTGATTCACTCCCTATAATTCCGAAAGACCTAACATTTACAGAGTTATCCACAATAAGCTTAAGCTGATTCCCGTTGGACATATCAAAAAATGATCCGCCGCTTATCGGACTCCTATACAGAAGCACATGAACAATCTCTAAAAAATCGCCCCAGGCAACGTGCAAAAACACGCACTTGAGTTCAGACTTTGCGCAGATTTCAGGGCGGCACTTGACCTGGCTAACATACCATTATGAAATATTAAACACACCGCCTAAAAAGGGATTACGACTTGCGAAGATTCGAGTTAAAGAGTTTATGAGAGATGAATAATACAAATTAATTTTAAAAGTGTGCATTTCAAAGCCTTGAAGTAAACAAAGACTACGATGCATTAAGCGGAGAGTTTGAATTGATCAGCAAATATTTACATGAACCTCTGCTGGATTAACCCGGAGAGAGGGCGGATGAACTTGCGGTTTGGAAATATACTGTTTGGTAAAGCGCTGCTATTGTTATTGCCGGTGCTGTTAACTGGCTGTAGCAGCATGGATATCCGTGACATTCACGCCATCGCCAGGGCCGAAGACCCGGCCAGGCAGGTCGCACAATTACTGGATAAAAAGGGCCGCTACTACGCCGCGCATCCGCAGCAGCTTACAGCGGACATCAAGGCTTTCAAAACGAAAATAGACAAGTTTAAACGTCTTGTCAGCGCGTTATGGGGTGAAGACGATGCGCGGGAATCGGGCCCCAAGGATTACGTAAAGTATACCGATAAATACTATAACCGTGCCCACATCAACTTCGAGACAGGCATTGTGACCGTCGAGACCATCGCGCCTGATTCGCAGCAAGAGTATTTAAAAAAGGCGATAGTAACGACCTTGCTGACACCCGATGATCCCAGGCAGGTTGATCTTTATTCAGATGAAGCCCCAACGCCAGGCAGCAAGAGTAAGCCCTTTCTCTATGAGCAAGTATTAGATCATGATGGCAAACCTGTTGCCTGGCCGTGGCGCGCCAATCGCTATGCCGAATACCTGATAAAAAACAGGCTTACTAAAATTAACATAGGCCGGCGCCATGGATTAAGGGTCGAATTTCCTATGGTTGCGGCCCATCAGCAACTGCGCGCCTATAAATATGCATCATTGGTACAAAAATACAGTAACAAGTATAACGTCACCGAAAGCCTCATCTATGGGATCATAAAAACAGAAAGCAGTTTTAACCCTTTTGCAGTCAGTCACGCCCCGGCCTATGGTCTGATGCAAATCGTACCCGCTACCGCCGGGCAGGATGTGTTTGACAAGATCAAGCAACGCCCGGGGCAACCGAGTCCACAATACCTTTATGATCCGGAAAACAATATCGATACCGGTACGGCTTACCTGAAGTTATTGCAAGAGCGTTATCTGGTAAAGATTAAGGACCACAATGCCCTGCGTTACTCAGTGATCTCAGCCTATAATGGCGGCGCAGGAAATGTATTTAAAACCTTCTCAGGCGATCGTAATACAGCGGTCAAAAAGATAAACCGGTTATCCGCCAGTCAGGTCTATCAGCAGTTAACTAATAAGCACCCCAGCCAGGAGTCACGACGTTACCTTTATAAAGTAAATCAGGCGCAGAAGGAGTTTTGGAAAAACAACGGCTTCAGTCAGGCTCAATAGGCAATAATAAATGAATGGGAAAAGATTTGGTTAAGGCAAAATCCACAAACAATCAACTACGATAGTTTCAGAATGTTTCAGTTTCCTCTAAAGTTGCTGAGTCTTCAGTGTTTTGAGCCTTCACGGAGCGATTTTTAATCATCAGCAAGGTATCAATGCTGATCGAATTTAATGTGGCATGGATTGTTTCGTTGATTTCGCCAAATACCAGGTCCAGCGCCATACCGATTGCCGTGTCCTTGCCAGGTTCCCGTGAATCCGGACAATCGACTTGTAACGATTCGAATATCGAAATCACATCCATCAAGGTTGTGCGCTTGGCGTTGCCGCTAAATTTATAACCGCCACCAACACCGCGGACCGCTTCTACCAGACCGGCCCTGCCCAGTTCGCGCATAACTTTGGACAGGTGGTTGCTCGATACGTCAAATTTCCTGGCAATATCTGTCCTGGATAATTGCTCTTCAGGCTGATCAGCAAGTTCAAGTACTGCATAAAGACCGAGTAGGGTTGCTCTTTGTAGTTTCATATGACTATCGTGTCTGGATGGGTTTAGCCCACTTCTTTTTCAAGTTCCTGATAGGGGCCCGCCATCATCCCCTGACTACGGAAAAATGATAGGAGTTCATGGTTTTGTCGTACAACCATGGTTTTTACCTTGCTGACACCGGCGCGTCGAAAGTAGTCACATAAATTATCCAGCATTTTTGAGCCGACACCATGTAGCCGTCCCTGTTCAGTGACACCGATTGCAAACACCCAACCGCATGATGCCGATCCAAACTCCCAGGCCCTGATTTCTCCGAGGATTAAGCCAATGATGTGATTGTCTTGTTCCGCTACCAAGAAACAACGCTGATCGTTTTGTTGTAAATATAATTCCAGGATGTACCGCCAATATTCAGGTTTCTCCATGGTGCTGGCCTGAATATCGATGTCGATAATTGCATCAATATCATCCATCATCGCTTCGCGAATAATTATATAAGTGCTTGTAACCTCTTGTTTTTCTATCATATGTGTTCATCCGGTAGATTAGAGAGGTGGAAAATGTAATCTCGTGCTACCAAGCTAAAGTGTGATTATAGTTCGATAGTGATAACAGTATTATAGTATATAAATATTATTATACTATAATACATGTATATTGACTCAGAATATTATTCCGACAGGAAACAGTTTTGAATTTTCTACCTCAATATAACTTATGCGGGTGATAGCCTGACGGGTAGAAAGCGTATTGCCGATATCCAAGAGAAAAAAAATGCTGCGCTGGAATTTATTGTCGTTAAAACCGTCTTGCATGATGTGGATAATCGTCTGGTCTGTGAGGCTAGCCAGACGATTATTGTGAAGGGCAAGCGCAGCGGGCTGACATGAGCATGCCTGTGTTTGATGCCATGCGTGCAGACATTGTTTTCGCCCGGAAAATGCCGGCAAAGTAATGTCGCAGGAGAATTATCGGCAGAAATAAACAATACTAATCAGTAACCATTGTAGTTTTTAACTGATACTTGCAATGCAGGAGTTGCTGATGCCCCGAGAACAGTCTAAACCTGTCCTGCCTGATGAATTTTCAATCGCTCATTCAGACATCAATCAATTTTATCTGACGGATGAAACAGAAGCTGTACGTGATTTATTGTCACTTGCCCGAACGACACCGCAACTAAGCGAGAAAATTCAAGCGACTGCTTTCGGCCTGGTGACTGCAGTCCGTGAGAAAATCAAACAGTCAAATAGCTTGAACAGGTTTCTGCAGGAATATGATCTGACTTCTCATGAAGGGGTGGTATTAATGTGCCTGGCCGAAGCCCTGCTCCGTATACCGGACAGTGACACCATGAATGCGTTGATTGCCGAAAAACTCAAATCAGGAGATTGGCAAAGTCACCTGGGTGAAAGCGACTCATTGTTTGTAAATGCTTCTACCTGGGCACTGATGCTCACTGGCAAGGTCATCAAGCCACATGTAGAGACTGTCAATAACCCGGGTAAATTTATTACAAAGCTTGTCATGCGGCTGGAAGAGCCGGTAGTGCGATCTGCACTAAAGACTGCGATGCGCATCATGAGTCAACAGTTTGTGATGGGGTGTACTATTGAGGAGGCCCTGAATCGGGCACAAGCAGGCATTGATAACACAGTTTATTATACGTTTGATATGTTGGGGGAGGCAGCATTAACGAGTGATGAGGCCAATCGCCATCAGCATGCCTATGAAACTGCCATACAAATCATCAGCGGGCATACGGAACTGTCCACGCCGTTGCATAAACGCCCCGGTATCTCTATTAAACTTTCTGCCTTATGTCCACGGTTTGAGTATACGCAAAGACAACGGGCTGTTACTGAACTCAGTAAAAAGCTGCTCGTTTTGGCAGTATGCGCAAAAAATGCAGGGATAGGCCTGATAATAGATGCTGAAGAGTCGGATCGATTGCAACTCTCACTTGAGATCTTTGAAAATATCTATCTCTGCGAATCACTCGGCGACTGGCAGGGTTTCGGTCTGGCTGTACAGGCCTACCTGAAACGTGGCATGCATGTACTTAAATGGCTCGATAAGCTGTCAGGCTCGATCGGCAAAACAATCCCTGTAAGACTGGTGAAAGGTGCTTATTGGGATACTGAAGTTAAACGTGCGCAGGAACTGGGCTTAAAGGATTACCCGGTATTCACCCGTAAGAGCAATACAGATGTATCTTATCTGGCTTGTGCACGGTTCCTGCTGGATGAAGCAAACTATTTATATCCCCAGTTTGCCACGCACAATGCCCATACGCTGGCTTATATCTATCATACAGCCGGCCACAAAGCGTATGAGTTTCAGCGTTTGCACGGTATGGGTGAAGAACTGTATGCAGAGGTTACCGGCGAGGATAAGTTTAACATTCCATGTCGTATCTATGCCCCGGTGGGCGCGTATGGCGATTTGCTGCCGTATCTGGTGCGACGTTTACTGGAAAATGGCACGAATACATCTTTTATTAACCAGGCACTGCATGACGATATAGACATCAATACAGTTATTGCAGACCCGCTAGCACTGACCCAGAATCGGGTTGATCAGATACGTCACCCCGGCATACCGTTACCGGCACAGTTATTCGGTCAGCAGCGGCTCAATTCATGCGGGATCAATTTTGCAGATGATAATGAGCTAATGCCTCTGTTAAATGATATAGAGCATGCCTTAACGATGGACTGGTCAGCAAGGCCGCTAATAGATGGCAAAACGTTTTCGGGCCAACAGCTAAACATATTCGATCCTGCTGACAGGAAGTCAATAACAGGCCGGGTTTATTTTGCGGATGAAACAGTCGTTAAAAAGTCAATTGATACGGCAGTTGACGCGTGGTTTGGATGGAACCAGAGCCCGGCTGATAACCGAGCATCTATCCTGGAGAAGGCCGCTGCACTTTATGAGACACATCAGGCGGAATTGATGGCGCTATGCATACGCGAAGCAGGCAAAACGATTAGAGACAGTCATGCCGAGGTCAGGGAGGCAGTGGATTTTCTGCGTTATTATGCGGCCTGTTGCCGCGATCATTTCTCTAAACCAGTCACCTTGCCAGGCCCGGTCGGCGAAACCAACAGCCTGTCTTTGCAAGGGCGTGGTGTTTTTCTCTGCATCAGTCCGTGGAATTTTCCCGTGGCCATCTATACAGGGCAGATTGCTGCCGCGCTGGCGGCCGGCAATACTGTTATTGCCAAGCCTGCTGAGCAGACTTGCCTGGTCGCACAGCTTGCCACGCAATTACTCTATGAAGCCGGCTTGCCGAAGGCTGTATTAAGCTTTCTTCCCGGTTATGGTGAAGCGATTGGGCAGCTGGCATTGGCGGATCCCCGCATAGCGGGTGTTGCATTTACCGGGGCAACAGACACAGCACGCAAGATCAATCATATGCTTGCCCAGCGTCAGGGACCGCTGGCTACTTTCATTGCTGAAACAGGCGGGCAAAACGTCATGATTGTCGACAGCTCCGCCTTGCCCGAGCAAGTTGTGACAGATGTTGTGCAATCTGCGTTTAACAGTGCCGGGCAAAGATGTTCAGCATTGCGTGTCCTGTATCTACAGGAGGATATAGCATCCAGGGTAATTACATTGTTGCAGGGCTGTATGGACGAATTAACGATTGGTGATCCACTGGATTTGGCCACTGATATCGGGCCTGTAATAGATGCAAATGCAAAAGAGCTGCTGCAACAGCACCTTAACGCATTGGCCGGCACCAGCACGTTGCTGCATCGCTGTCAGTTGCCTGAAGAAACCGACAAAGGCACTTTCTTTGCTCCGGTCGCTATAGAAATAGAGCGTCTGGCTCAGTTGCCGAGGGAAGTGTTCGGCCCGGTGCTACATATCATAAGGTATGCATCTAACAGACTTGATAAAGTCATTGATGATATCAATCAGTCAGGATACGGTCTTACCCTGGGGATACACAGTCGAATCGAAACGCGTGCTGAAGATATACGACGTCGTGTCAGGGTTGGCAATGTCTATGTCAATCGAAATATGATCGGCGCAGTGGTAGGGGTGCAACCATTCGGAGGGATGGGGCTTTCCGGTACTGGCCCCAAGGCCGGAGGCCCTCATTACATATTGCGCTTTGCCAACGAGCAGACTTACACGGTCAATACTGCTGCGGTAGGTGGCAATGCGAACCTGCTGAGTTTGCTTGATTAATGTGCGTCATTACACGAAATGCAGATCTGCAAGTTAAGCAGAAAATTCACAACACAACACTTCAGTACATTAAATATGCTGAACGAGAAATGGGATCTACTATTGAAATAAACCCGGCAAATAGAAATAGATGCCACCAGCCGAGCGTATTGAATATGAAGATGCGTACTATCATGTGATGCATCGGGGGCGGCAACGGCAACGGATATTCCATACAGGGATGCGTTCAAGGTTCTGCCGATACTAGACAGACTGCCTAGTTCGATCAGGCGTGATCAGAAGGAGGAGTAGCCTTTAAACCATGTCTATTATTAAAAATAGGTAATAGTAGAAGAGAAAAATCCTATGCCAAGTACCACTGTTGGAAAATACCTGATTCATCGCCTTGAAAATGCCGGTCTGCAACATATCTTCGGCATCCCGGGCGATTATGTCCTCAGCTTTTATGACCTGCTTGTCGACAGCAAACTGGAGATCATAGGTACATGCACAGAGATTGGGGCAGGATTTGCTGCAGATGCCTATGCACGTGTCAATGGATTAGGGGCAATGTGCATTACTTACTGTGTAGGCGGACTCAATGCAATCAATGCCGTTGCAGGTGCCTATGCTGAAAAATCTCCTCTCATTGTTATAAGTGGTGCTCCAGGCCTGAAGGAACGCAGGCGTTCACCATTGTTACACCATGCCGTCAAGGATTTTCACACTCAATTACAAATATACCAACAGGTTACTGTTGCAGCCGCGGCTATAGAAGATCCAAGCACTGCGCCAAAGCTGATTGATGATTGCATCCTTGCCTGTGAAAGACACAAACGGCCTGTATACATCGAAATACCCAGGGATATAGTGGCATTGCCATGTTCAACACCAAAACCAATAGAAAGAGAAAATCAGAAAAGTGATGCTAAAGCCCTGAAAGAAGCCATTGAGGAAACCAGCAGCATGCTGAAAGCGGCTAAACGTTGCATGATTCTCGGTGGTGTTGAGATACATCGTTATGGATTGCAGAATGATTTAATTAAACTGGTGGAAGCCACTGGTATTCCTATAGCATCAACCTTACTTGGCAAGTCGATTATTAGTGAAAGACACCCGAATTATTTGGGAGTGTATGAAGGTGGTATGGGTGAAGAAGAGGTGCGTCGCGCAGTTGAAGGGTCTGATTGCCTGTTGATACTGGGAGCATTTATGACGGATGTTAATCTGGGTATATATACAGCCCGGCTGGATGAATCAAAAACCATTAATGCAACCAGTGAACTTATTACCATCAAACATCATCACTATAATGGTATTAAACTGGGCGATTTTATAAACGGGCTGAAACGTAATTTAACCCAAGATAAAAAAATAAAGACAATTAAATACAAATCTAAAAGCATAAAAGAACATAAAGATAAACCTTTTAAGATCAGGCCAAACAAACCTTGTACAGTACAGCGACTATTTGAACGGATTAATGATTATCTTGATGAAGACTCCATTGTCATTTGTGATATAGGAGACAGTTTGTTTGGTGCTGCTGATTTGACTATTCATCGTCGTACCGAGTTTCTCAGCCCTGCATTTTATACCTCAATGGGGTTTGCGGTTCCCGCGGCAATTGGTTCACAGATCGGTACAAAGCATCTACGTCCAATCGTATTTGTTGGTGATGGTGCGTTCCAGATGACAGGTATGGAACTTTCAACCGTCGCAAGTTATGGACTCAACCCGATTATTTTTGTGCTAAATAACAAAGGATACACAACAGAACGTTTCATTAGCGATGGACCTTATAATGATATCCATGAATGGGCCTATCATCTGGTCCCTCAGATATTACGTAAAGGTTGGGGTTGTGAAGTAAAGACAGAGGGAGAGTTGGAAGAGGCACTTGTTACGGCACGTTCCAATACCAGTAGTTTCAGCATCATCAATATCCATCTGGATAAACTTGATCATTCCAAGGCACTTGCTCGCCTGGGCAAACGTTTAAGTAAACAGTTAGGGGGCAAAGCATAAACCTGTCTGAATTAATACAAGTAAATATTCTTTTACACAAACAACGATTTTAGTTAACAACTGATTAATAAAAAACCACTCCAGCCCCTTTTTTTGACTCATTTTTTATTATTTAATCAGTGTAAGAATTCTTGAATCATTTTTTCAATGCCTTTAATCACATAGACCATTTTTTCATAATCCAGCTTTTCTGGTGTATCTTCCGATGTGTGATAGGCAGGATAACGATAAGGAGCTGTGTCCGTGATCATGATCGCTGGATAGCCGTGCTTCCAGAATGACCAGTGATCAGACCAGCTGATACCCGGAATGAACGCAGGTGCTGCAATACCCTCCGATGGGAAAGTTGAATGCGCCCTGAATGATCGAATTGATTTGGTCACAAGGCCACGTGAGCTGAGATTACTCACAAATGCGATAAAGTTACCTTTCTTCGGATAAAAGAGATTGAAGAACGGTGGATAATGTTGACTGCCGGTTTCGTCACTGAAATAACCGATTGTCTCCAGGGAAAACATTGCAATGATATTTTCCTTGTCCTTTGCTGCTTTTTTTGCATACACATAACTCCCCATATTACCTGTCATGAAATTCGGGGGTTCCTCATTAACAAAGGCGAGAAACCTGACTGTATGTCGAAAACTTTTATCCTTGAATCGATCAGCTAGCTCCAAAATAGCTGCGACACCCGATCCATTATCATTCGCACCCGGTGCACCGGGCACAGTATCGTAATGTGCACCAACGATAATGATCTGTTTGGGATTTAAAGTGCCGGTCAATTCAACCTCAATATTGGCAACGGTATCACCATTGAGTTGATATTCATGAAACTTCACCTGATAACCGGAAGATTCAAATTGCCAGGCGATATATTTACGGGCGGCATCAAGCGCCTTTTTTTCGATAAAATTTCTGCCCGCCGGATTTCTGCACAACTCAGTAACATGCGCCTCTAATCTTTTCGCAGTAGCATGATCGGCATCATCGATCGCTGGTAAATCGCCCTCATATGACTTACCTGGCATATAAATCATGTATGTGAAAAGGGCGACGACTAGAAAGACGATTACTAAATAGGCGAGCATTCTGAACTTCACATTTTACGCTTAATCCAATTGATAAAAATTAATTAATAAAATACCGAGCATCCCATATTGTTGAGTTATTACTTTCATCAACAACTTCAAGTATACATCCAATTTCACCGTCACTGTAGATTTCAACTTGAACAGTTTTGTCGTTGCGTGTAACTGGCCATATATACCGGTTGAAAATTAACAAGACAGAACTCAGAAAAAGTTTTGAGACTGGCAGATCAGGATAAACCAGTTGTATTACACAGTTGGGCAATACTGTCCGCATCCATTAATGCTTTAATATCGTCTGATATTTTAATCGGGGACTCAACCGAAACATGAAGTGATAAGAACTCCTCAGGAAGCTGTTTCAACTGGGCATCAATACGCTTTCGAATCTCCTGTAACGGTTCCCTGGCATCGACTCGTTTTCCCTGCTCCATTACTTTTATCAATAACGGTTCACCATGCTGTTGCTTGTCCGCTAGTCCAATTAAGTCATAATCAAGGATGCCTTTCTGATCATATCGCCGGTAAATCTGCCTTCGACCCGGTAACGTTATTTTTCCCTCTGATTGTTTGTATCGCGGTGTCCCCGCATATTCCTGTAGTTTGTAGACGCAGTCTAGAAAGGGCACATCCTCGGATACAATAATTTTTGTTCCTATCCCAAAACCGTCGATTGGCACTCCTGCCTTACTCATCTTTTCCAGCACATGCTCATCGAGGTTACTGCTAGCGAAGATCCCGATTTCAGGGTGTCCGCCATCCTCCAGGATCTTTCGGACTTCGCATGCATGTTCGGAAATATTGCCACTATCCAACCGCACGGCATGGACTTCAAGTCCCAGGTGCTGTAATTGATCGGCCACCTCGATAACTTTAATAGCCGCGCTTTCGGTATCATAGGTATCGATGAGCAATACAATATTATCGGGTTGCGCTTTCGCGAAATTCAGAAAGGCCTGCCTTTCGTCGTCATGGGCCATGATGTACGAGTGGGCCATGGTACCGAACATGGGTATATCAAACAAACGCGAAGCTGCAACATTGGACGTCCCGCTAAATCCGGCAAGATAACAGGCACGTGCCGCTAACATTCCTGCTTCTGCACCATGGGCGCGTCTCAAACCGAAATCAACCAGCAACTTGCCAGGGGCTGCAATAGACGAACGCACTGCCTTGGACGCGATCATGCTTTGGAACTGAAGCAGGTTAATCAAACGGGTTTCAACAATTTGTGCCTCGGGCAACGGGGCTTCAATGCGGATGATCGGTTCCTTCTCGAAAAATATTGTCCCCTCCGGTAGAGCATACACATCACCGGTAAAAGTAAAATCTTTGAGTATGTCGATAAAGTCCTTATCGAACCGCCCGCTATCATCCAACCATTGACATTCGTCTTCGGTAAAGGCGAAATTCTCCAGATAATCGAGTGCCTGGTCGAGACCGGCCGCAATGAGAAAGTTTCTGTTGTCCGGACGCTTGTGTAGAAATAACTCAAAGACGGCATGGCCGGTCATCCCTTCCTTGTAGTAAACATGCAGCATGGTGAGCTCATAGAGATCGGTAAGTAATGCACTTTCTGTTGGATAATTCATGCCAGTTGTTCCAATGTCAGTAGCTGAGTACCACGAGTTTTCATCTCAACAATCGCTTTCTCGCCATTGCTTACTTCGGCATTAACCGCATAGGTTGCATCTTCCAGCAAGAAAACCCGGAATCCATGCTGGATTGCGTCCATTACAGTATTGAGGACACATACATCCAACGCCAGGCCGCCGATGAACAATCGTTCTATTGTTAGCCCTCGCAATTGATTATCAAGATCGGTACTTTGAAATCCGGAATAGGCGTCCTGCTCAAGGGAGGAGCCTTTAGAGATCACAATAACATCGCTCGGCAATTTCAAACCGGACGCAAACGTTGCACCTTCAGTATAGGCCACACAATGTTCCGGCCATGGCCCTCCCTGTTCCACGAAGGAACAATGTTTCAAAGGATGCCAATCACGTGTTGCAAAGATGGGCCGTCCTTTATGGTGAAATCTTTCAATATATTCATTGATGACAGGGACGACTTGATCGCCGTTTGGCACCGGCAGATTGCCTCCCGGTAGAAAGTCTTTCTGAACATCCACAATAATGAGGGCGGCTTTATCTGACAGTTGTATTCGAGACATGGATCGAAAATAAAATGACTATGTTTAAACTTTGATTTAAAAGATCAGATGGTGCTCCATCGATTGTTAAATTAATATCTTTTTATAATAGTATGACACAATTCATTTTTGGTCCTTTTGTTCAAGATAACGCATTCGTAAACTATAATGCCTCATAGGGAATAACAAAAACAGTAAACCATTTGTAATTCGTTTCCGAGAGTAGCTGCGCCGGTTGTCTGTGCGGACTGGCCTATGAGTAGCAGAGATAACAGTGTGCATTTCGGTAGTTGCTTCATTCCCTTCACCTTTTAGTCTTTCATATATCTATGAGTTTACTCGCCTACACACCCGCGAGGTACCGAATCCTGCTAACGTCATTTATGGAAAGGAACGTGAAAGGGAGAAAAATGGCGACGTGCCTCTTGCCTATGTAAAAGGCGTGAGGAGTTATTGGGAGGAGCCGACGCTGGAGGATTTACAGATTAAACCGTGAAGGAAACTCCATAAAACCAGCGCCTCCGAAAGGGGGCGTTTTTGTTAGAAGACACTGATTATTTCACCAAGCATCAACATTTCTTACAAAATTGA
>JADFPU010000064.1 GCA_022562175.1 Pseudomonadota bacterium
AGTAAATGGTCTAAAAGCTTTACTGTACCGCTTATATTAATAACATGTCCGTTTTTATTAATAAATTGTCTGCTATCGCTATTGTTTGTAACAATGGTGATGGAGAGAATGCGTACTACACTAGAGTTTAATCAAGAACAAGCCACAACTCAGTCGCTGAGTTGCTTGAGGATTTGAGAATATGAACCCGTTAAACCCCTCGCTAATCTGCCCTCACACGAAGTGACCAATATGCCGCCGTACATTGGCGACCAGGACTTATGGTTGGATGATGTCGTGTTGCAAAGAAGGGATTAAGTGAGAAGGTAGTAGCGCGACCGTGGAGGCGTTGGCGGCATTTGGTAAAATAGCGGGCAGCACCGAAATTTTTGAGAAAGCCGATCAGGCCAATCGGCATATTCCAGAACTCAAGGCCTTCGACCGCCACGGTATGCGCATCAACCAGGTCGAGTTCCATCCCGCTTATCACGACCTGATGGCGGTGGCGATTGAAAATCAGGTGCCGAGCTTTGCCTGGAATCACAAAGGGACCGGCGCCCAGGTTGGACATGTGGCGCTCAATTATATGTTTAACCAGCCCAGAAGGTGGCGGCTTACGATTCCAATATCAACACAGATCGTTTTCTGGTGGAGACAATGGTTGAAGATGCCCGCGCGGAGTTCCTGATTGGTGTCAAACGTGAAACCGGGCTTGGACTGGCGCTGGTGGTCGGCAGTGGTGGCACCGAAGTCGAGTCATTGCGTGATTATCGCACCCTGTTGTTGCCGGCGAGCGATGCGCAGATTCTCAATGCCTTGGGCAAACTTGCCCTGGCCCAACGGCTAAAACTGGAAGACTCGACCCTGCACTGCTTGTTGAGCGCGGTGCGCGCGGTGGTGCGCTTCGCCGAACAACATCGAACTTCATTGATCGAGCTCGACGTGAATCCGTTAATCCTGCGTGAGGACGGCGATACTGTCGCGGCCGATGCACTGATACGGTTGAATAAATGCTAATTAATTAAACCACCTACTTCCATGTAGGTGTCCGTGTTCTCCGTGGTTAATGTTGTGTTATGTTTTGACAGCGGCTATGCCGCGCTAGATACTCTTTGACTCTGTGTCTCTGTGTTTAATTAAATCTTTAAAGGTCAACAATTATGAGTCTACCTGCTGAGGTTAAAATCGTTGAAGTCGGCCCGCGTGATGGACTACAAAACGAAAAACAATTCATTGCTACCGATACTAAAGTGGAGCTGATAAACAGTCTCTCAGATTGTGGACTACGGGTGATTGAAGCAACGAGTTTTGTTTCCCCAAAATGGGTTCCACAGTTGGCTGATGCAAATGCAGTGATGAGCCTTATCGATCGCAAAAACGATGTTAGTTATCCGGTATTAACGCCTAATTTAAAAGGTTTTGAAGCAGCACTGGAGGTAGATGCAAAAGAGATTGCAATATTTGCTGCGGCCTCGGAAAGCTTTTCGCAAAAAAATATAAATTGTAGTATTGCAGAAAGTTTGCATCGTTTTGAACCCATCATGGAATCCGCCAAAAATCATGACATCAAAGTCAGGGGTTACGTTTCCTGTGTTTTAGGTTGTCCTTACGAAGGTGATGTTGCGATGGATAAGGTCTCTGAAGTAGCCAAAGAACTTTTTACACTGGGCTGCTACGAAATTTCTTTGGGCGACACTATCGGTACGGGTACACCAGGGCGTGCAAGAGATATGGTCGAAACCGTCGCCAGAGAAATACCCATAGATAATCTGGCAGCGCATTTTCATGATACCTATGGACAGGCATTGGCTAACTTGTATGCAGTGCTGGAAATAGGGATCAGGACTATCGATAGTTCAGTTGCAGGTCTTGGCGGTTGCCCCTACGCCAACGGCGCAAGTGGTAATGTGGCAAGTGAAGATGTTGTCTATATGTTGCACGGCCTGGGGATCAATACGGGTGTTGACCTGGAAAAATTAGTCCATGCTGGAAAAATGATTTCAGATGCACTCGGCCGTCCGCCGGCCTCCAAAGTTGCCAGGGCTATACTGGCAAATCAAAAAATATAAAACCTAGCCTTTCACAGACTTATGGGCTGATACAAGCATTATTATTTTCAGGTGTTTATTAGTTAAAAGATTAAACCATAGACAGGATTAATATTAAATATTCTAATCCAGTGGATATCTGTCCAACACCGGCCCTAATGCCTGTTTAAGCTCATCGAGATAAGGTTCAAAATGACGCCAGTGTTCTAAGCCAGCGGTATATATAGGCTGGCGGACTTGTTCTGAACTGGCCGTTTTAACCGGCCTGTCAGACTTAAAAAAATCCAAGCAGTTTTGCTCTAAATCCAAACCCAGGAAATCCATAATCCTGGTGGCCTGAGTCTCAATATCCGCCACCACCTCTTCATATTGCACCCGTAATACTTTACCCGGCAACACATCATCCCAGTGGTCCATCAGTCGTAAATAAGCTTGATAGTATCCGGCAATATTGTCCAAGCCATAGGTATACGGTTGGCCACGGGCAAACAATTGCACAAAGTTACTAAAACAGCAGGCCATGGGTTTGCGCCGGGCATCGATGATTTTGGCATTGGGCAATATCAAACTAATCATGCCAATGTGGTTAAAATTATTCGGGCTTTTATCGATAAAATAGGCAGCGTCTCCCCGCTGCACGCGGGTGCGCTGCATATATTCCTGGCCTAATTCCGTCAGCTGCTGGGGTGACAAGTCTGCCAATATCGCCGGATACAAGGCTTTGTCCGTGGCTTTTAACTTGCCATTTAAACGCCGTGATATCGCGGTGATCTCCACCAATTCCTTGGTCCCATCAACCTGGGAGTGACTGGCAATAATTTGTTCCAGCAAGGTAGAGCCTGAGCGGGGTAGACCGACGATAAAGATAGGATCGCAAGCGGGATCACCGCAATCCCCTTTGGCGTCATAAAGTGATGGCGTACACAGGGCTATGCTAGCCTCTATAAACTCGTTGGTATTCTCTGCACTATAATTTTCCAAGGGAATCTTGAGATCATTACCCATTTTGTAATAGCGAAAGGATTCGGCATATTCGCCTCTATCGTCCAGGGCCTTGCCCAGGGCAAAACAAAGATGAAAGTGATCTTCACGGCCGCCGGATTTTTTTTCAATATTCAGGCGCATGGCGGTGATATCGTCATCCTCAAAGCGAAAGGTTTTAAGGTTAGCCATAGACCAATAAGCATCACCAAAACTGGGGCGCAAGGCAATGCTATGCCGGTAACTGGCAACGGCATCTTCTATCCTACCTACGGTTTTTAAGGCATGACCGTAGCTAAGGGCCACCATAGGCCGTGGCTCAAACGCTTTTAATAAATGTTCGTACGCAGGCAAGGCCCGGGTGAAATCACCCAGACCAATCAAGATAGCACCGCGCAATATCAGCAAGGCGAATTTATTGGGCTCCCGTTCTAGCAGTAAATCAATCTGGGCCATTGCCGGCTCTAATTTTTCCCGGTCTTTCAGCAACTGAGCATAATTCAACCGCGCCAGGTAAAAATCCGGTTTTAATTGCAAGGCACGTACGAGCAAATTTTCAGCGTCTTCCCTACGACCGATGCGTTGGGCGATATCGGCCAATGCTCGAATGGCCACCACATTGGTAGGATTATCATAGAGAAATTTTTTTAGAATGGTTTCGGCTTGCCCCAACTTGCCGTGCTTTATCATCGCCACCGCCTGGATCAAAACCGGATCGTGAGATTGCGCCAGTAAATGTTGAGTAAAGGCCTCATTGGCCGAACTCAGGTCGTCATCGACAAGAAACATCTCGCCCATCACTTTCCAGCTTTCGAACAATTTAGGATCAAATTTAAGCGCCTGTTGTAGCGCATAAATCGCCGGCAACACCTGGCCCGTAGCCGCCAAAGCAAACCCCAGCTCTTGCTGGGCCTGGGCAAAATCAGGTGCTAAGGTACAAAGCTCCTGCAGGCAGCTTATGGCCTCGGGGTGCTTAGCTTCACCGCGCAGCGCGGCACCGAGAATATACAGGGCGTTATGATCTTGGGGGTGTTGATCGAGAAAAGTTTGGGCCTGTTCCTGGGCAATTTGAAAATGCCCCTGGTTAAGCGAAGCCAGTGCTTGCTCTAGTGCAGTTTGTATATTGCCGACGGGTATGCTCATTTTTTGACCAGTTGTTCACTGCTTTGCTCCCCATCAGAATTGCCTGAAAAGAGAGTGCTGGCAAAACTGTGCGATAAAAAAAATCAGGGGTGAGAACTCACCCCTGATTGCTTGAGGAGGATGTTAGTAGAAGCTATAACCCACTTTCACACCGAAAGAACGTGGTCGATTGATTTGGGTTGAAGTACCGTAAACCCGTGCGTCAACCGATATATCCGCGATCTTATCAGTGGCGTTATCGAGAAACGCAGTAACATTCCAAGGGCCCATGCTCATACCGGCACGGAGATTGATCAGGCTATAGTCGTCTTGTGTGTTAAATGGCACATCAGCAGGTCGTATGCGATTCGTCGTATCATCGTAATAGATGTAGGTCATTTGGGCAAACGCATCGTAATTGCCGACTGTGAATTCATAACGCGCCGTCATATTACCTTTCCAACGGGGTACATTGGGCAGCCTCTGACCTTTGGGCACCACTAAAGTAGTATTGAGTAATAGTAAATCTTCAACGGTTTTTGCACTGATGTAGGACATCGCTCCGGTCAGGGTTAAGGCTTCAGTGGCGGCAAATGTCACATCCAGTTCGACACCCTTTGTCTCCGCATCACCTAAGTTATAGGTACTACCGCAGCAGGGCGATAGACTATAATCATAAATGGTGTAGAGCATGTCTTCCCAAGACAATACATAGAGCGCCCCATTGAAACGCAAGCGGCCATCCATCCATGTGGTCTTAAAGCCGCCCTCATAACTGGTCACAAAATCCGAGTGGTATATTAATGCGTTGAATCGTTGCAGCGATTCATCTCGGTTAACCCCTCCGGGGCGAAAACCTTCAGATCTCGTGACATAGAGCATGGCATCGTCATTCATACGCCAGGTTAGATTGAATTTTTTAAGAAAATCACTATCGTCGACTTCATAGTTAGGATTTCCACCTATAGTACCTCCGAAGGCGGCTGGACCGAAGGTAGCAAACCCTACCAATTCTTGTTGAGTCTCATACCAACGTCCACCAAAGGTAACACTCCACTGGTCGTTAAACGCGTAAGTGATCTCACCAAAAACCGCTTTCTGCCTGTCTATACGCACCTGGTCAGTCATGTAGTGCAGGTTGGTTCCATCTGTACCAGGTATATTTACGATGAGAGACGGTGACATGCCTGGCTGAACATACTCAAGTGTAAAATCATTCTTAAATTCGTTCCAGAACACCCCCAGGGTATAACTGATAGGGCCATCACCCAGTGAGGTAATACGCAGTTCGTGGGTCTGCCGCGTCATCTGTTCGTTTTCCACTACGAACTGATCGAGGCTGGTACAGTCAGTGTTGTTAACAGGACCGACGGAGGTTCCGTCGCAAACATAGTAAGGTACATAGGTCTGAGCGATGGCATATTCGGTATAGTCATTGACATAATCGACTGTTCTATCCAAATAGGAGCCGGCGTAGGTTAGCTCCACCACATCATTTATATTGCCTTTAAGCACCAATGAGTATTGGATAAACTCATCTTGCTTACTATCTTCGTAAAAACGCTGGATATTATAATCGCCTATGGGGTTGCCATCGACGCCCAAGGAATCCGGATCATGATCCCAAACCCCTTCTGTTTTCATGTTTTGATAGAAGATGCCGGCTGTGGCACTCCAGTTGTCGTTTAAATCAACTTTTAATAGGGCCCGTATGCCGTATTTCTCTAGTTCATTGATGTCCTCTGCGGGTCTCGCGATTGTGCCACGTGGGTCACCCGATACCGAAGTGCGGTTATCAGTGGTAGCGGTGCGAGTTACGCCGGGAACGATAGCAGCGACACCACCGTTATAAACGCTGACACTGGTATCGGTATTGTAAGTACGTGTGCCAGCTACATTATCGATGTAACCGCCTTCATCTATACGCCAACCCACCAACCGTAGCGCGGCTTTATCGCCCAGGGGAATGTTTATCATGCCCTCTTGGTTATTGCTTGGATCACCTTCTTCGGTAAACATTCCGCCAATATCGATTCTGGCTTCAGTTACACCCATTTTAGGCTGATTGCTAATAATCCGCAGGGTGCCGGCTTGAGAACTGGCGCCGAACAAAGAACCTTGAGGACCGGCCAATGCCTCGATACGTGCTATATCGTATATGTGCACATCCAGGCTGGACGCAATAGAGGTCACCGGTTGTTCGTCAAGATAAACGCCAACACTCGGTGCAGCACCCGATTGGTTACCATCACCGCCATCGGATACACCGCGCATATAGATGTTGTTTAGACCAGGTCCTTGGGTCTTATAGCTTACGCTAGGCAGTTGCAGTACATAATCTTTAAAGTCCGAAATACCAAGCGCTGTTAATTTGGCCGTATCAAGGGCCTGCAAGCTGATGGGGACATCCTGTATGTTCATCTCACGCTTTTGCGCGGTGACTATTATTTCTTCCAATATTGGTCCAGCCGAGGTTTCGGCAGGGGCAAAAGCGACACTGCTGGCAATCAATGCAGTTGCAAATACCTGGACGCGTTGTGACTGTAAGTGTTGTTTAATTCCCTGTGTAATGGGATTCAAACGCAATGCCTGGTGTGCTTGTCTATTCATTACTTATTCCCCCCTCAGGTTATTCTTTGAATAGTAAACCGTTTATTGCATTAGCATAAATTAGATATCCTGCCCAATAATGATTGTCCAAATGCGACAAAAATAAAATAAATTCACTGATTCGTGTACATACATACAATTAAGCAGCAATGTAATCGAGCTCTGTAGTTTCTAAAATTATGAATAACCCCTTAATTGTTTTAATTGTTGCTGGTTATTCTTTATTAAACTGTAATTACAGTACGTATTTTCTCCAGTCATTCTGCAACAGACAATTACGAAAGCGGACAACTTATTAACAAAAACGGACATGTTTTAATATAAGGTCAAATAATTTAGCCAAGCAACCTACCCTACGCAAATAAACAGTAATAAGGATGGGATCTGAGTATTATTTACTATTGACAAGTATTGATATAACTCTTTTGGTGTAATATTCGCTAATTAGAGATACGTATCTATCATCTATTGCTTAGACAAGATTCGTTGATTATCACAATACACCGATATCAAAGTGTACTTGCAAAAGGGATATGGATCACGCAGGTGACCAATGGGGCGAGCAGCGCCTCTCGCCATTGGAAATCCCATCGTTTATAGTCAGCGTAACAAGAGCACCGAAAATATTATTTAGCTGCTATTATTTTGCAACGCAGTTATCGCATTTAATATCGCAACAATTCCCCGATCGCGCTCGGCAGCAAGCTCTTTAAAATGACGGTCAGCTGCCATCTCATTACAACCATTGACCATACGATCACGTAATTCCTGGGTTAGTTCCGGCGCTTTAAGCCGTGTCCAGGGCAATTTAAGCGCCGGACCGAACTGGTCAAGGTTGGTTGCCATGCCGCCTTCACCACAGGCCACATGAAAAGCCATACACTGGCCCAGCAGTGCCATGCGCGGCGCTGGCCCATTGATCAGTGCCGTATCAATCTGTTGTGGCGTGGCCTCGCCGTTAGCAACCATATGCAATGCCTCGCGCCATAGGGCCTCCTGCAAACGCGTGGCAATAAATCCGGGAATTTCCTTATTCATAACCAGCGGTGCTTTGCCCGCGACCTGATAAAATTCACAACTCCAGTTAACGGCTGCCTTTGACGATTTTTCGCCGCCGACGATTTCCACTAAAGGCAACAAATACGGCGGATTAAACGGATGACCAACCACCGTTCTCTGCGGCGTGCTGCAATGCCTCTGAATTTCAGTCATGGTCAAACCGGAAGTACTGGAAGATATCACGATATTCTCAGGCACCAGATCTCCCAGTTGCTGGTAAAGCGATTGCTTTAGTTTCAGATTTTCCGGGGCGCTTTCCTGTACAAATTGTGCAGCTGAGACTGCCTCTTCAAGATCGTAGGTAAGAGTCAATCTTGCGCGAGAGGCGCCTTCTGCAAGCCCCAGCGCTTCAAGGCTGATCCACGCTGTATCCACAATATCATGGAAAGCTTGTTGTTCGGATGGTTCATGCAAATAACTGGTGACGTCATAGCCCTGGGCCAAAAAATGGGCCGCCCAACCCGCGCCGATGGGACCGCCCCCGATGCAGCTTATGCGGCGTACGTCTTCTGGGTTAATAAATTCGAGTGTTTCAGTCATAAGGTTATTTTCATTTTATGGTAATGGCAACGAATCTTGTGACAATTCGCTCGTGCAGTTTAGGCGTTAACTACCTTTAAACTTTGCATCGCGTTTTTCAACAAAAGCACTAACGCCTTCCTTTGCATCGTCTGACTTCAACAGTTGTCGATATATGGGTAAATCGCCAGTACGCATGGTTTCAAAGGCTGCCTGAATGGTATCACCCTCAATAGCACGTAATAGTTCCTTTACGGACTGGAGGGCTAAGGGAGCAACTTTTGTTAGCTTTTTCGCCCAGGCCCTGGCGGTATCCATAAGTTGATCCGCTGATACAACCTTATTTATCAATCCATAGCTTGCAGCCTCGGTCGCTGACATACGTTCGCCAAGCAGATACATTTCCATTGCCTTGTTATAGGGCAAGCGCCGGTGTAGACGTTGTATGGCACCCGCATCGGGTACCATGCCGAGAGGCAATTCAGGCAAAGAGAATTCAACATGGTCCGCAGCGATGATCAAATCACAGGCCAGTACCAGTTCAACACCACCACCGATGACAAGCCCGTTCACTGCTGCAATGACGGGTTTGTTCAGGTCCCATAACTCGGTTAAACCGGCAAATCCGCCAGGACCGTAGTCGTCTTCCCACCAGTTATCCATCTGCATTTCTCCGGACTCGACTGCCTTGAGGTCCCAGCCTGCGGAAAAAATTCGCTCGCCTGCCCCGGTAATGATGGCAACGGCAAGTTCCGGGTCATCACGCAATCTCACAAACGCAGCGCCAAGCTCTCGGCTAATATCCATGTTAATGGCATTCACCTTGGGCTTATTTAACTTGATCTCAAGAATCTGGTCATTAATTTCTATTTCAACAAAATTGGTCATGTTAATTCCTCTATTTATCTTGATGTATCATTGGCGAAAAACATACACCGGGCTACAGTCATTTCGACCAAACTATCTAATTATCGACATGTCTCAACTAATACAAGGAAATACTTGATGAAATATTCGGCTTAGGGTGCTGAGTATTGTCTGTGATTCCTTAAACTAGCCACTACCCAACCTGATATTGCAATTAACAGCTAATTAGCAAATAACGTTTCCTTTAGTATCCCGGACTTTCTCGCCGGGGATCACATAATCCAGTATCAAATGTACCCTATCAATGGCGCCTTGATTTTCTACTGCATGCTCCCGGCGATTGTTGATCTCCCGCATTTCACCTTCCTGCATGGTAATGGAGGTATCGCCAACATGAAATAGGACATCGGCATTGCTGATGATGGGTATGTGCACACGATGGCTACGCATCATAGTCGTGGTAGCAAACCAGAGCCCCTACTTCATTGGCCTGCTGTGATAGCGGCAGCAAGCCGCATTCCATACAGGATACCGCCATTCCCCCTCGGCTGTGACTGTGTGACACGGCGTTGATGTCGGGACGAGCTTTCAATACCGCGCTATGGATAAAGTGACCGGCTTCGTTACAGGGGTAATCACCCACAATCACATTTCCCTCGAAGTCCACCTTAAGCAGGTTTGAGGCGGTTATTTCTTGGAACAACAAGCCGAAAGGATTAATAAAATACTGCTCTTGCTAGCCAGGCACTCGCACACTGAGGTGGGTGAAGATCAGATCGGTCCAGCCAAAATGGACAAACAGCCGATAGCAGGCCGCCAAATCCACTCGGGCTTGCCACTCGGCATCACCTATATTCTGTCTAATAGGTCTTACATTGTCGCTTTGTGTCATAGCCTTTTATCCAGTGGTAAACAGGCAAAAGTCTGTCCAGTGCCTCGCGAAACTTTTCCAGCTCTATAGGCTGGCATAGTAACGAAATTGACAAGGTCTGGATAGCTAGCATCTGTTAGAAATCTCTCCAATTGGTATCACGGTTCTTTAGAGGTGATGCGCTTGCTATACTCGCCAATGGGATTAAAAATGTGTGGTTGCCGCTTTTTATCTTCATGTTATTTGTCGCCATAACAGAGCTGTTCTTCAGCGACAGGAAATCATACGGATTTATCAAGAACATGGCTGAATTGACATCCGCTGGTGAAATAGCTAATAAGCCAGCTACAATTCGCTGCAGAATACTTTAAGAAAGCGTTGTGATTATGGCCAATAACCAGACTAGCAAAATACAACAAGCCACTGAGCTATTGCAAGCCAATAACATGGACGAGGCTGAAGCACTACTACTATCTATCATCGAAAATGATGCAGAGCAAATAGAAGCCAGGCAGATGCTAGCCATGGTATACGCCTTAAGTATACGGCCAGAGCAGGCTATCAGCGAATTTGAACAGTGTATCCAGGCCCGTCCCAAGGACTTTATACTACGCATCAATGTGGCTGACTTGTTGCAGCGCAATCATCTCCATGCCCGGGCCCAGGTCCATCTCGAACAGGCAGTGGCGCTGAAAGGGTTTGATGTCGATGCCTTGTTAGCGCTGGCCAATGTATTAATCGATCAAAATGAGGTCGCAACGGCTCGGGTTACTATGCAACGGGCCATGGCTATCGCACCCGGTGATGCCAAGGTCGCCGCCGCCATGGGTGGCCTGGAAGTCGCCGCCGGGAATATCCAGCAAGCCCATCAATACTATCGACAAGCCATTGCTGCTGATCCGTTGTGGGGCAGTCCTTATTACGATCTAGCGTTTTCGTCTTATCAGGCAGACCGGGCCTTTATGGATAAGGCCCAACAGTTATTTGACTCTGGTCGCATGGCGCCAGAGAGTCAGGTAGATCTAGGCTTTGCTTTGGCCAAGTGGTATGACCTGTCGCAGCAGTACGAACAAGGTTTCAACATACTCAAACAAGCCAACGATTTACATAGGTTAAAATACCCTGCCACTATTGATGATCAGCGCGCGTTATTTGCGAGTTATAAAACGCATTTTAACCAGGCGCTGGTGAACCATTGTCAGGCCTTCGCCGACCACAACGCAGCACCGATTTTTATTGTGGGCCTGCCACGTTCGGGTACCACCTTAACCGAACAAATATTGGCCCGGCATCCGCAGGTATATGGCGCTGGTGAGGTCACCCATAACCACCTGTTGGTGGATTGCTGTGAACTAACAACCGGATTGCCTTTCCCTGCCGGTATTGAAACGGTGCCCGGCGATATCTTACGCACGGCGGTGGGCAAGTATATCGCTCGCTTGTATAGTCATAGCAATGGCCAGCCCAGGGTGATAGATAAAATGCCCCATAATTTTTTTCGCATGCCACTATTTAAAGCGCTGCTACCCAACGCCAAATTTATACTCGTGGAACGTCAACCTGTGGATAATTGTTGGTCCCTGTATCAGCATCGGTTTAGGGAGCAGCACGGTTATAGCACTGATTTAGTGGAGCTGGGTGAATACTACCGTTTATATAAAGACTTGGTGGACCACTGGGACAGCATGTTGCCGGGGACTATTTATAGGCTCAGCTATGAACGCTTAGTCACCGATACGGAAAATGAACTACGCAAACTGCTACGCTATTGTGAATTAGCATTCGATGCCGCCTGTTTGTCACCCCATCAGGCCCAGCGTATTGTGACCACACCCAGTGCCACCGCCGTTAGGCAGGCGATCCATCCTGGCGCTATCAACTCGGCTAAAAATTACCAACCCTGGTTACAGCCGTTAATAACCAGTCTAGACGATGGATAAGCCACCTATACGGCGAGGTATAGCTATATGATAGTTACTAACCGCTTTGTGTTTATACACATGCATAAAACAGGCGGTCAAAGTATTAACCAAAGCCTGCTTAACTGCGTAGCGGGTGCGACGGAAATTGGTTATCACACTCCTCACTCCCTGCTGCCGCAGGAATTTGCCCAGTTACCGCTGGTGGCGCTGGTCCGTAATCCATGGGATTGGTATGTTTCCTGGTATGCGTTTAATCGCGAGTCAGAATATGGCATGAACAATCCGTTGTTTAGGATTATGTCAGATGGCGGGGGTTCGGACTTCAAAACAACGATTAGCAACCTGGTCAGACTTGCTGAAGATAATGAGCAGAGCCAATTTTATCGCTGGGCGCTGATTTCATTATTGCCGGAGACACTTGAGGACAACTTTGGTGTGGGACTTTGTAAAGATGACATTCGTGATCTGGCACTTAGCCCCTTTGGGTATTTTACCTGGTTGTTTAATCGGATGATCGGTAACGCCAAGAATAAAACTGTACATATAGGCCGATTCGAAAATTTACAGGAGGATTTTATACGTATAATGCACCAGCTCTGCGTCGATGAGAGCACTCAATTGCAAGCAGAGCTAGCTCAAACCGAAATAAATTCTTCAAGCCATAGCCACTATTCCCGCTATTATGATGAAGAATTGAGAGATCTCGTGGCTGACAAGGAAAGCAAACTAATCGGCCAGTTCGGCTATGAATTTCACCCACAAGACGATGGGCAGGAACTCATAGCGCTGCCCGATAGTTATTCTGATGATCCGAACTTTAAGAAGCTGCTAGGTAGGGCAAGAAACTATTTGCTGCTTAAGGAGGGGCTCAACACCGCAAACATTGTTGAAAACATACAACAACTACCTGAGCAGGCCTG